>NZ_JFYX01000002.1:0-311995 GCF_000632245.1 Pseudomonas sp. RIT357 | reverse complement strand
GAAGATTTCTTCAACAACTTCAACCACTTGCGCTTCTGATCTCTCATCAGCGGGAGGCGAATTCTACAGCGTTACACGCTGCTGTCAACACCTCTTTTTCAACTTCCTTTTGGCTTCGATGAACTGAAGCAACTCACGGCCGAAAACTGCGCAACCCATTGTTTAACAAGGAGTTTTCCGTTTCGACTGCGCCGGAAGTGGGGCGAATTATAGGCTCCCAGAATCTGCGGTCAAGCGTTAATTACGCTTTTGTTGCAGAAGGTGCTTTTTTCGCAATAAGCCGTGGGATTCGGCGCATCACCGGTGGTAAACGCAACACCAGCAGCAGCGCACCTACAGATGCATAAATTACCCACTCCTTTAGATCAGCTCGCACGATCCACAACATATGCAGCAGTCCAAGCCCAAGAATCACATATACCAGGCGATGCAGCTTCTTCCAACGACTGCCCAGTCGACGTTGGCTATAGCGATTAGACGTCACCGCCAACACCAGCAACGACAAGAACCCTAACGTACCCACAATAATATAAGGCCGCTTACGTAGCTCGACCCCAAGCTGAGACCAATCCAGACCCAGAACAAACACACAATAGGCCGCCAGATGCAGTACCACATAAGCAAAGCACCACAACCCTAGCTGTCGGCGCACCGCTATCCACCCCGCCCAGCCGCTCAACTTTTGCAGCGGGGTCATCCCCAGCGTGATCAACAGCAGGATCAAAGTGCCCAACCCCAGTCGATCAACCAGTACCTTTCCTGGATCTGGCCCAAGAACAAAACTCCACGCCTCATATAGCCATAACAAAGGCCACACTGCCGCGACTATAAAAACGCCGATGCGCCAGATGGGGTAGCGCATTAGTAGTTCTTCCGCAGGTCGAGACCGGCATATAAAGAAGCAACCTCATCCGAGTAACCATTGAACATCTGCGTTTCACGTACATTCGGACTGAACAAACCACTTGGCAGACGACGCTCACGCGCCTGAGTCCAACGCGGATGGTCCACTGTAGGGTTCACATTGGCATAGAACCCATACTCATCCGCCGCAATACTCTGCCACGTGGTTTTCGGCTGCTCACTCACAAGGCTGATCCGCACGATCGACTTCACACTCTTGAAACCGTACTTCCAAGGCACGACGAGACGTAACGGCGCGCCGTTCTGATTGGGCAACTCGCGCCCATACATCCCAACGGCAAGAATCGCTAAAGGATTCATCGCCTCATCCAGGCGCAAACCTTCAACATAAGGCCAATCGATCAAGCCAAAACTCGAACGCTGCCCCGGCATGCTCTTGGAATCCTGGAGTGTTTCAAAGCGGATGTATTTGGCCTTGGAGGTTGGCCCAACCTGCTGGAGCAACGCGGAGATCGGAAAGCCCATCCATGGAATGACCATCGACCAAGCCTCGACGCAGCGCAACCGGTAGATCCGCTCTTCCAACTGATAGGGCTTCATGAAGTCCTCCAAGGCATAACGCCCCGGCTTGGCAACCTCACCATCAATCACGACACTCCAAGGTTCGGTCTTGAGTGAACCCGCGTTGTTCGCCGGATCCCCTTTGTCAGTGCCGAATTCATAGAAGTTGTTGTAGTGGGTTGCGTCCTTGAACGGGGTGATAGCCTCACCTTCAACCGTCACAGCCTGCCATTTAGTAGCAGGCAGCTTGCCAGCAAACCAGCCCGGCGCCTTCCCCGGCTCAACATCGGCATATCGCGCAGCGTCATCTGCACTGGCCCAACGCGGCAGGCCGCTGGCAGCAATGCCCGCAAGCGCACCACCGATCAAGCTACGGCGAGAAAGATAGACGGATTCAGAGGTGACATCCGATTCATGGCAATCGGACGCTTTAGGCAATTTGATTAACATGGCAACTCCGCAGCATTGGAGGACTGATGCACCAATAGACTGCGGAGTATGGGGGAAATTACATTAAGGCAACGTTTTGTCCCGGCGCATATGTAGCAAGTACTGAACTGGCCCAGAAGCGGCGTAGACCAAGAAGGCCAATAGCAGAATCCGAGGCGGATCACTGAAGACCACCGCAAACACCAGCACCACTGCCAGGATTGCCACGAAAGGTACTCGCCCTTTGAGATCAAGCTCCTTGAAGCTGTTGTACTTGATGTTGCTGACCATCAGCATTCCGGCAGCGGCAACCATTAACGCCACCAGGAAAGACATTTTCGAGCCCTGGATGCCGTAATCACTGAATGCCCAGACGATACCCGCCACGACACCCGCCGCTGCCGGACTGGCCAACCCGATGAAGTAACGTTTATCAGCAGTACCCACCTGAGTGTTGAAGCGCGCCAGACGCAAAGCGGCGCCCGCGACATAGATGAAGGCAACCATCCAGCCAACCTTCCCCATGTCACCCAACGCCCAAGCAAATGCCAACAGCGCCGGCGCGACCCCAAATGCAACCATGTCAGACAGCGAATCGTACTCGGCACCGAAAGCACTTTGGGTATTGGTCATACGTGCAACACGACCATCCAAACCGTCGAGTACCATGGCCACGAAAATGGCAATGGCCGCAAAACCGAAGTACTTGCTGGCACTCGCCGCATCACCCGCCGCCAGCGCACTTTGGGCACTCATGGAGTTGATAATGGAATAGAAACCGGCAAACAAGTTTGCCGTAGTGAACAGATTGGGCAGCAAATAGATGCCACGATGCCGGACCTTGCGGCCTTCAGCGTCATGCCCTTCTTCGACATGTTCATCGATCGGTAGCAGGCTTTCGGCGTCAGGAGCCTGGTTAGGCTCTTCGGGACGTTCGCTCATGGACTTTACCTTGCAACGGTGTGAAAAAATTCGACCAATACTTGCGGCGAGTGTTCGCTCGCAAACGATGCAGCTTTATACCAGAACCCGCCCCCAAACGAAAAAACGCGGCCTAAGCCGCGTTTTCTCTTGATGCGTACGACTTAGTTTTTAGCTTTGTCGACGATCTTGTTGGCACCGATCCACGGCATCATGGAACGCAGTTGCTCGCCGATGACTTCGATACCGTGAGCAGCGTTGTTACGACGCTTGGCGGTCATCGAAGGGTAGCCGGTAGCGCCTTCACTGATGAACATTTTGGCGTATTCGCCGTCCTGAATACGTTTCAGGGCGTTGCGCATAGCCTGGCGGGACTCGGCGTTGATCACTTCTGGGCCAGTCACGTACTCGCCGTATTCGGCGTTGTTGGAGATCGAGTAGTTCATGTTGGCGATACCGCCTTCGTACATGAGGTCAACGATCAGCTTCAGTTCGTGCAGGCATTCGAAGTAGGCCATTTCCGGCGCGTAGCCAGCTTCAACCAGGGTTTCGAAACCGGCTTTAACCAGCTCAACGGTACCGCCGCACAGAACGGCTTGCTCGCCGAACAGGTCGGTTTCGGTCTCGTCCTTGAAGGTGGTTTCGATGATGCCGGTACGACCACCACCGACGCCAGCAGCGTAGGACAGTGCAACGTTTTTGGCATTGCCGGATGCGTCCTGATAGATCGCGATCAGGTCAGGGATACCACCGCCTTTGACGAACTCGGAGCGTACGGTGTGACCTGGCGCTTTTGGCGCGATCATGATCACGTCCAGGTCTGCGCGCGGCACAACCTGGTTGTAGTGAATCGCAAAGCCGTGGGAGAAGGCCAGGGTGGCGCCTTTCTTGATGTTCGGCTCGATTTCGTTTTTGTACAACGAGGACTGGAACTCGTCCGGGGTCAGGATCATGACCAGGTCAGCAGCAGCAACAGCGGAAGCAACGTCAGTCACTTTCAGGCCATGAGCTTCCGCCTTGGCAACGGTGGCCGAGCCTTTACGCAGACCAACAGTCACGTCAACGCCGGAGTCTTTCAGGTTGCAAGCTTGCGCGTGACCCTGGGAGCCGTAGCCGATGATGGCGACTTTCTTGCCCTGGATGATCGACAGGTCACAATCTTTATCGTAATAAACTTTCATGAGGTTCCTCTATATATCCAGGCCGTAAGGCCATTCACTAATTTGGGTTAGATGCTGAGTACTTTGTCGCCACGGGCGATCCCGGTGACACCACTGCGTACCGTTTCCAGAATCGAGGCCGTCCCGATCGACTGGATGAAGCTGTCCAACTTGTCGCTTGTACCGGTCAGTTGCACGGTATAAACGCTGGCGCTCACATCGACGATCTGCCCGCGATAGATGTCGGTAGTCCGCTTGATTTCGGCACGTTGGGCACCCGTAGCCTTGACCTTTACCAGCATCAGCTCGCGCTCGATGTGGGCACTTTCCGACAGGTCGACCAGCTTGACCACTTCGATCAGCTTGTTGAGGTTCTTGGTGATCTGCTCGATCACCTCATCGTGGCCCACGGTGGTCAACGTCAGGCGCGACAGAGTCGGGTCTTCGGTCGGAGCCACGGTCAGGCTTTCGATGTTGTAGTTGCGTTGCGAAAACAGGCCGACAACACGAGACAGAGCGCCGGGTTCGTTCTCCAGAAGCAGGGAGATAATGTGCCGCATGATTAAGTACGCTCCGTCTTGTTCAGCCACATGTCGCGCATAGAGCCGTCTTTGATCTGCATCGGATAAACGTGCTCGCTGGTATCCACTTGAATATCGAGGAACACCAGGCGGTCCTTCATGGCGAACGCCTCTTCCATCTTCGGCTTCAGATCTTTCAGATCGGTGATGCGAATGCCGACGTGGCCATAGGCTTCAACCAACTTGATGAAATCCGGAAGCGATTCCATATAGGAATGAGAGTGACGGCTGCCGTAGCTCATGTCCTGCCATTGACGAACCATACCCAGCACGCCGTTGTTCAGGCAGACGATCTTCACCGGAAGACCGTACTGCAGGCACGTCGACAGTTCCTGAATGTTCATCTGGATGCTGCCTTCACCGGTAACGCACGCGACGTCGCTGTCCGGGAAGCTCAGCTTCACACCCATGGCCGCAGGAAAACCAAAGCCCATCGTGCCCAGACCACCGGAGTTGATCCAGCGGTTAGGCTTGTCGAACTTGTAGTATTGCGCGGCGAACATCTGGTGCTGACCCACGTCGGAGGTCACAAAGGCGTCGCCCTTGGTCACTTCGCACAGGGTCTCGATCACGGTTTGAGGCTTGATGATGCTGCCGTCGCCCTTGTCGTAAGGGAACAGGCCGCGGCCACCGCGCCATTCGTCGATCTGCTTCCACCAGCTGGCGACGGATTCCTTGTTCGGCGTCTCACCGATGTCCTTAAGCGCAGCGACCATTTCGGTCAGCACACTTTCCACAGGACCTACAATTGGCACGTCGGCCTTAATGGTCTTGGAGATGGACGCTGGATCGATATCGATGTGGATGATCTTCGCGTTCGGGCAGAATTTGCTCGCGCCGTTGATCACACGATCATCAAAACGCGCACCCACAGCCAGGATCACGTCGGCGTGGTGCATGGTCAGGTTGGCGGTGTAGCTGCCGTGCATGCCGAGCATGCCGACGAACTGACGGTCCGTACCCGGAAAGGCGCCGAGGCCCATCAGGGTGTTAGTGACCGGCAGGTTGAGCAGCTTGGCCAACTCGGTCAATGGGGCGGAGCCCCCGCCGAGGATCACACCGCCACCCGAGTACAACACAGGGCGCTTGGCTGCCAGGAGCATTTCTGCCGCCTTGCGAATTTGCCCCGAGTGCCCACGAACGGCCGGACTGTAGGAGCGCAGCTTGGCTTTCTTCGGGAAGACGTATTCGAATTTCTCAGCCGGGTTGGTCATGTCTTTCGGGATATCGACCACGACAGGGCCCGGGCGACCGGACTGCGCGAGGTAGAACGCCTTTTTCATGACTTCCGGGATTTCCGACGCATGCTTGATCATGAAGCTGTGTTTCACGATCGGCCGGGAGATACCGATCATGTCGGTTTCCTGGAATGCATCGGTACCGACCATGGTGCTTGGCACCTGGCCAGAAATGATCACCATCGGGATGGAGTCCATATAAGCAGTCGCAATGCCGGTAATGGCATTCGTTGCGCCTGGGCCGGACGTTACCAGCACCACGCCGGCTTTACCGGTGGCACGGGCGTAACCGTCAGCCATATGGGTCGCGGCTTGTTCGTGGCGAACCAGGATGTGGGTAACAGCCGGCTCCTTGAACAGTGCGTCGTAAACATGCAACAGAGCACCACCTGGGTACCCGTAGATATAGTCGACGCCTTCGTCACGCAAAAAGCGGACGAGCATCTCACCGCCAGATAAAAGCTCCACGTTGTTCACCTCTAAAACGCCAGAATACCGTCCGTTGAAAACCGACGGGTCTTAATAGGTTTACTTCTCAACAGAGCATGAGCGACGGTGGTCGCCGACTACGTCAGCACTGACTGAGCAAGTATTGGGATCGTCCCAAGTGTTGCGGGCTTTTCCCACCCAGCGCGAGGTAACGCGTTGCGGGTGTAACAGGTCGGCGCGGATGTGCGCCTCATGATCTGCTGAGCGGGCCTGCTTCTGGCAGTCCCGATACAGCGGACTTTGGATTCTTCTGTTTCAGGCCGTTCAAGTCAAGCAATAATTGCGCTTTTTTCCAACTAAGCGCATGAGAACGTAGAAGAAAGGGCTTTGAGGAGGGATAAAACTCGCCTGAATGTCGTCAAGCGGTAGAAATATGCGCAAGACTGCCGAAAAAACCGGCAGTCAGGCAATTAACGAGCGTCGACGATCAATTGATCGAACTTTTTCAGCGCATTGCGTAAACCGAGGCTCTCGCGCGGCCGATCGGCGTACACCATCTCGGCCATCTCCAGAATCCCTGACGCATTGGGCAGTGGCAGGTCCTGTTCGAGGATCTGCTTCATGCGCGTCAGGAAAATCCATTGCAGCCACTGGTGAAAGTCCAGGGTATCCACCGAAAACGGCTCAACACTGCTGAGCGCCTCGATGCTGGGGGACACCTCATCCCACCAGCCTTGTATGCGCAGTTCGCGCTCAATCAGCAATAACTGTTCGGCAATCGCGGGAAACCGTACATCCATCAGAGGCTGACCTTGGCTTTCTGCCGGGCCTGAGCAGCGCCAGCGGCATCACCTTGTGCGGCGCGCGCATCTCCGATTAACGCCCAGAGACTGGCCTGCAGATCGGGACGACCGTTGGCCAGCGTGAGGCCACGACGGGCGAACTGTTCGGCCTGAGGCGCATCGCCTTGGGCCATGCGTACCTGTGCCAGGCGATACAGTACTTGCGGTTCACGAGGTGCAACTCGCTGCGCCCGCTCAAGGCTCGATGAAGCGCCGTTCAGGTCGCCACCGGCCTGTTGTTGCTGCGCCGTAGTCAGCAAGGCCAGCACCGGACCGTCCAGTTGCTCGTCAGCCGAAAGGCCGCCGCCACTGGAGGAAGATGGAATGCCACTCGGCGTCGACGGCATGTTGTAGGTGCCCTGGTTGATCGGCGCGGTCTGAATCGGCGTGGGCTCAATCGGTCCGGAGGTGCTTGGCCCTGGAGTCCATGGCTCGGCACTGATCGGTGCGGACGTAGCGGCGCCGCCGCCCGGCACCATCACCACCACGCCCGAATCTTGCGGCACGGCCTGAGGCTTGGCCTGCGCCGGACGGTTGGTCACGGTCTGGCGGAAACCGCCATTGGCCGAGATCCGGTCGCTATTGGAGACGGCAGTGCTCGAATCCACCACGGGAATGGAGCCGCGCTGCACGCTGGAGCAACCGCTGAGCAAAGCCAGAGCTGTAATCGCTGGAATACACCACTTGTTCACTTGAAACCCTCTTTGCTTAATTCATCCAGCCCTTGACCCAATCCATCACCGATTCCGCGTCCGCAGGGGCACCGCCGCCGCACGCAGCACCGGGTGGTGGCTCGCTGCCGCGAATATACGGCATCTGTACTGCGCCCGGACAGTTAGCGTCGGAACCCTGGCCGGTATGCGGATCAATCCAGGCCTGCACGATGTTATCCGGCTGCGGCATATTCAATGGCAACGGGTCGGCCTTGCGCATAAAACTGGTCCAGACCTGCAACGCACCGGTAGCACCGGTAAAAGGCGTCTTACCGTTGTCGTCTCGACCGAGCCACACCACGGCCAGTACATCCTGACCGAAACCTGCAAACCAGCTATCGCGCGAATCGTTACTGGTACCGGTCTTGCCCGCCAGCGTCAGGTTGGACGGAAGCACCTTATAGACCGAGCTACCGGTACCTTCACGCATCACGCGCTGCATGGCGTTCTGGATCAGGTAGATAGAGCCAGCGTCAAAGCGCTGCTGGATCTGGAACGGGTAGCGCTTGAGCGGCTCACCTTCAGCCGTCAGTACACTGCGGATCCCGCGCATCGGAGTGTTGAAGCCACCGTTGGCGAGGGTCTGGTACATGGTCGCGACTTCCATCGGCGTCATGGCGCCGGCGCCCAACAGGATCGATGGGAACGACGGGAATTCGCGGGTGATGCCCAGTCGAGCCAGCGTCTTGAGGACATTCGGCACGCCGACTTCCAGGCCAAGCCGAGATGTAGAGATGTTGTAGGAGTGAGCCAAGCCTTGATACAGGAACACCGTGCCGTGGGAACGGCGATCGAAGTTCTGTGGGGTCCACACCTGGCCGTCCCCGCCTTTGACCGACAGCGGATCATCCGACAGCCAGCTCGTCAGGGTGTACTTGCTCGGTTTTTCCAACGCAGTGAGGTAGACCGCAGGCTTGACCAGCGAACCAATCGGCCGCACCGCATCCAAAGCACGATTGAATCCGGCAAAACTCGCCTGGCGACTGCCGATCATGGCTTGGACTTCACCGGTTTCCGGATTGGTGACCACCATTGCGGCTTCTACTTCGTCGGAGCCCTTACGACCCGTCAGACGCTTGAAGGTATCGCTGACTGACGCTTCGGCCTTCATCTGCAAAATCGGGTCAAAACTGGTGAAAATTCGCAAACCTTCTTCGGTCAAGTCCTCGTCGCGGTAGTCTTCACGCAGTTGACGTTTAACCAGATCGATAAAGCCTGGGAATGAACTGTCCGCCAACTTGCCGCGAGTTGTCACACCCAGCGGCATTTTCTTCGCTGCGGCCACCTGCTCAGCCGTGGCCACGCCTTGCTGCTCAAGCACATCCAGCACCAGGTTACGACGCTCAAGCGCACGCTCAGGATTGCGACGCGGGTTGTAGTAGGAAGGCCCCTTGACCATCCCCACCAACAAGGCCACTTGATGCAGCTTCAACTCAGACAGCGGCTGACCGAAGAAGAACTGGCTGGCCAGACCGAAGCCATGTACCGCGCGCTGGCCATCCTGCCCGACGAAGACCTCGTTGAGGTATGCCTCAAGGATTTCCTGCTTGCTGTAGTGAAGCTCAAGCAGCATAGCCATCATCGCTTCGGTGAGCTTTCGGGTCAGACTGCGCTCGTTGGTGAGGTAGAAGTTCTTCACCAACTGCTGAGTCAGCGTACTGCCGCCCTGGGTCATCTTGCCGCCGGACGTGTTCACCCAAACCGCACGGGCAATCGACTTCGGCGAAACACCCCAGTGGCTATAAAAATCGCGATCCTCTACCGCAACCAGAGTTTCCAGCAGGTACGGAGGCACCTGATCAAGCTTGATCAGGATGCGATCTTCAAGGTTTTTCGGGTAAATCCCGCCGATCATCAACGGTTCAAGACGTACCACCGGCAATTTCGAGCCGTTGAGGGAGGACAACTCGGCGACGTAATCACCGGAAAAGCGCACGCGGACCGGCTGGGCTTTTTCCAGGCCTTCATAGAACTGGAAGCCACGGGTATTCAGGTCGACAGTGTTTCCGCTGACAGCGGCCGCACCCGGGCCGTTGCTCACGGGTTCGCGGCGGTAGCCGAGGGCATCGAGCTCGGTAAGGAAGTCATCCTTGCTCAGCTTCTGGCCGCTGAACAATTCCAGCGGGCGCGCGTACACCTTTGCAGGAATGGTCCAGCGCTTGCCGGAGAACTTCTCCTGGACCACAGCGTCGAGGTACACGGCGAAGCCGGCGAGTACCACAAGGCCTACGAGGCCGAGCTTGAGCGCCCAGCCAAGCCAAGGGCGCAGGCCGCGGGAAGGAGGTTTTTTACGGGAACGGGGAGATCGGGTTCGAGTCATGGCGGCGGATTATACGCACTTTATTGATGATCAACATGAGCCGGACAGCGGTTTGCACGACCGTCCGTAGCAGCCATAATGCGCGCCATGATTTCCCCCAGACTCTGAAGGATCGCCCGTGAGCCAGTCACTGATCGCCGCCCTGCAAAACCCGGCTTTGTACCCTCATCCGGTTGAAGCGTTCCAAGTCATCGAGACCCATATTTCATGGGTCGTATTGACCGGCCCTTACGCCTATAAACTGAAAAAGCCGATGAATTTCGGGTTTCTGGACTTCACCGACCTGGAAAAGCGCGAACACTTCTGCAACGAAGAGCTGCGCCTGAACCAGCGTCTGACGAACGACTTGTATCTGGACGTGTTGCCGATTACCGGCACTGCCGAAGCGCCTCAATTGGGCGGCGACGGCCCGGTGATCGAATACGCACTAAAGATGCGCCAGTTCCCGCAAAGCCAACTGCTCAGCACCCTGCAAGCCAATGGCGAACTGACTGCAGCGCACATTGATGAAATGGCCAAGCAAATTGCACACTTCCATCTCACGGCACCGAAAGTCCCGCAAACGCATCCGGCAGGCACTCCTGACGAAGTGATGGCACCGGTACGGCAGAACTTCGACCAGATCCGTCCGTTCCTAAGCGATAAGGCAGACCTGGTTCAACTCGAAGCCTTGCAAGCCTGGGCCGAAAGCAGCTTCGAACGCCTCAAGCCACTGCTGGCACAGCGCAAGCTCGACGGTTTCACCCGCGAATGCCACGGTGATATCCACCTCGGTAACGCCACCTTGATCGACGGCCAAGTGGTGATTTTCGACTGCATCGAGTTTAACGAACCGTTTCGCTTCACCGACGTGTATGCCGACACCGGCTTCCTGGCAATGGACCTGGAAGACCGCGGACTCAAGTCCCTGGCCCGCCGCTTCATCAGCCAATACCTGGAACTGACCGGCGACTATCAGGGCCTTGAAGTGCTGAACTTCTATAAAGCCTACCGCGCCCTGGTACGCGCCAAGGTGTCGTTGTTCAGCATGCCGAGCGAAGCAAGCCCGGTACAACGCGCCACCACTCTGCGCCAGTACCGCAACTACGCGAACCTGGCAGAAAGCTACAGCACTATTCCTTCACGCTTCCTGGCGATTACCCACGGCGTCTCGGCTGTGGGCAAAAGCCACGTATCCATGCGCCTCGTGGAAGCGCTTGGTGCCGTGCGCCTGCGGTCGGACGTGGAACGCAAACGCCTATTCGGCGAGCAGCAAGTGGAAAACACGCTGCAGGCCGGTATCTATGCAGCCGACGCCAGCACAGCAACCTACGCTCGTTTGAACGACCTCGCAGATACCGTGCTGCGCGCCGGCTTCCCGGTGGTACTGGATGCCACCTTCCTGAAACGCGAACAACGTGAAGCCGCCGCCAAGGTTGCCGAAGCCACCGGTGCGCCCTTCCTTATTCTGGACTGCAACGCACCACAGGCCGTTATCAGCAGTTGGCTGGCACAACGTCAGGCAGACAAAAACGATCCGTCCGACGCTACTCTGGCCGTTATCGAAGCACAGCAGGCCAACCGTGACCCCCTCACAGCTGAAGAACTGTTACTGAGCAAACGCGTCGAGACCAATCAAAGCGGGACTCTCGACGCGGTGGTCGCGCAAATTCGCCAGCGCTTGCCAGGCCTGTAAGAAAAATTTCTTGGTCGTGTCGTCTACTTGGGCGCACGGCCGAGCAATAGTGGCACTATAATGGCGCCATAAATCCAACAGGAGTTCGTTGTCATGAGTCAGCCCAAGCTTCTCGATACCCCGCTCTACTCGCTCCTGCATAAAGACGATGTTCGCGGTTTCAACCAGGAGCGTCCGAAAGACGGCGCTATCGACATGCGCGGAGGCGACTTCCGTGGGCTGGACTTACGCGAGCTGAATGTCACCGGCGTAGATTTTACCGACGCGTATTTCCGCTCCACCGACTTGCGCGGGTTGGATTTGCGCGACTGTTCGCTGGAGGGCGCCAGCCTGGCCCATGCGCAGATTTCGGGCACTTACTTTCCGCCTGAGTTGACCGCCGACGAAATTCTCATGTCGGTCAATTTCGGCACGCGTCTGCGCTACCGTACCAAGTAACACACGCCTCAAGCCCGCTACGTGCAACGTGTAGCGGGCAGCTCACGCCTGCTCACCGTCAAAATCCCCGCGCCATTCTTATAAGCTTTTTGGCCGTTTCGGACCAAAGAACCACGCTTTTCCTACTGAACGCTACACTCCTGTTCAGGCTTGCCTGGTCACGAATACCCACCGCACCATTCGGCCGTCGCAAGGAGGCTTGATGAACGATGAGCTGCAACACCTGAAAAACCTTGGCAAGACGTCAGCGCAGTGGCTGCATGCGGTGGGCATCCACAGCGCGTCCGACTTGCGGCGCTTGGGCGCGGTCGATGCGTATCGAGCTGTAAGGACTCGCGGCTTCCGCGCATCGAAAGTTTTGCTGTATGCCATCGAAGGGGCGCTGATGGATGTGCACTGGAACGACATCCCCGTTGAGCGTAAGGAAGCGTTGAACCGGCAACTGGATGCAATCTCAACGCGCCAGAAGAATTAGATCGACCAAAACACTCAATATTTACGTAGGTTTCGAACATCTGTTTAAGGAAAGCGGATGGTCACGTAAAAACAATTGTTGACTCTCAAATGAGAATCATTATGATTATCACAACTGGTCGCGAGATCAGCCGATAACTGAAAGACCATTGGTTCGGACTCTCAGATTATCTCCTCATCAGGCTAATCACGGTTATTTGACCCGGCTCTTGCCGGGTCTTTTTTTGTCTGTAAGAAAGCAGACTTTAACGCGCAATGATCAGCGGATGCCCGCGCTCCGGGTGTGGCTGTACCAGCACATCCAAACCAAACACGGCTTTAAGCGGTTCTGGACGCAGCACCCGCACGGGCGTATCCAGAGCGTGGGGGCGCCCCCCGTCAAGCAGCAGAATACGATCACAGTAGCGCGCCGCCAGATTCAGATCATGGAGGATCACCAGCACCGCCGCGCCCCGATCTGCGAAAGTCCGAATAGCTTGCAAAGTCGTGTGCTGGTGCAGGGGATCCAACATTGACGTAGGCTCATCCAGCAGCAACGTCTGCCCCTCCTCCCCCGGCCATAGCTGCGCCAGCACCCGCGCCAAGTGCACGCGCTGGCGCTCGCCACCGGATAACGCCAGGTAGCTGCGACCGCTCAAGTGCGCAACATCTGCTGCTTGCAAGGCTGCATCGATGATTTCGTCATCCCGCACGCGTCCGGTCTGATAGGGCAGACGCCCCATCCCGACGACCTCCTCTACGCGGAATGCAAAGTCCAGGGTCGAGGTTTGTGGCAACACCGCCAGTCGCTGGGCGCGCTGCGATCCGCTCCAGTCTTTCAGCGCCTGCTGCCCCAGCCAGACCTTGCCGTGATCGGGATGCAACTCACCGCACAACGCCCCCAGCAACGTGCTTTTGCCGGCGCCATTGGGGCCCAGCACGCCGAGCACTTCGCCTGGCAGCAAGTCCAAAGTGACATCCGCCAACACGGTTTTTCGACCGCGGCTGATCTGCAGGTTTTCAACACGCAGCATCAGGCACGCCCCCGTAACAACAGGTAAAGAAAAAACGGCGCACCAATGAACGCCGTCACAATCCCAATCGGCAACTCCGCGGGCGCCAAAGCCAGCCGTGCGACCAAGTCAGCTAACAGCAGCAGACTCGCGCCCGCCAAAATTGAAGCCGGAAGTAACACGCGGTGATCAGGCCCTGCGAGCAATCTGACCAGATGCGGCACCACCAGCCCCACAAAACCAATCATTCCGGCTGCCGCCACCGCCGCGCCGACACCTAATGCGGTGCAGAACACCAACTCGCGCTTGAGTGCTTCGACATCAATACCCAGGTGACTGGCCTCGGACTCACCGAGCAGCAGCGCATTCAGTGCCTTCGCCCGGCGCGGTAACCACAGCGCCACACCCGCGCTGACCATCAACAACGGCCACAGGCGGGAATAGCTCGCGCCGTTGAGGCTGCCCAAGTTCCAGAACGCCAGGGTCCGCAGGGTGGCGTCGTCAGCCAAGTAAGTAAAAAGGCCCACCGCCGAGCCGGCCAGTGCAGTGAGGGCAATACCGGCGAGCAGCATCGTCGCCACATTGGTCTGGCCATTACGCCGCCCCAGTCGATAGACCAGCGCGGTAACGCCCAACCCGCCAAGAAATGCGCACAGCGACAGGAGATACGGCCCGAATGCATCCGGCAAACCACCAAAAAACGCACCACCGACGATGGCGACGGCGGCCCCGAGCGCCGCACCACTCGACACCCCCACCAGTCCCGGATCGGCCAACGGGTTGCGAAACAGCCCTTGCATGGCGACGCCCGACAATGCCAATACGCCGCCCACCGCCAGGCCCAGCAAGGTACGCGGCAAACGAATCTGCCCAAGAATAAGCTCGGCCTGCTCCAAGCCCTGCGCTTCAATTGGCACGCCGACCAAACGCAAAGCCGCCTTAAGCGTGTCGAGTAACGGCAGGCTCACCGGCCCCAACGCCAACGAAAGCCAGATCGCCAACACACACAACAGCGTCAGCCCGATAAACAGCGTTTTTGGCTTAACCAGCGTGGTCATAGGGCTGGTTTAGCCTGGGCCGGATATAACCCGGCGGACAACTTCACCAGGCTTTGCGGCAGGCGCGGCCCGAGCCCTCCCACCAACAATGTCGGGTCCAGCTCAAATACACGTCCACTCTTGGCGGCTGGCGTCGACGCCAGGATAGGATTCTCTTTGAACAGCGCCGCACGGGCCGCATCACCTGTGAGGGCACGGTCAGCGAATACCAGTACATCCGGGCTCAACCCTGCCAACGACTCCACCGAAAACGGCTTGTAACCGGTGTGCGTGGCCAGGTTTTTACCGCCCGCCTGCTGCACCATCCAATCTCCGGCCGTGTCCTTGCCAGCGATCAGCGGCTTGCCGCCGGCGTGACCGATCAGTAGCAAGACACCAGGGGTCTTTTGAGAAGCCTGGGCCTTCGCGACCCAACTTTTCTGCTGACTGAGGGCATTCTCGTACCATGTAAACAATTCGTCGGCTTTAGCCTCATCACCCAGCAACTTGCCCAAGTGCTGAAGATTGCCTTTCAAGGTCGGTAAATCCGGCTGCGCCGAGAACATTTCAACCCGAACCCCCGCGCTGCGAATCTGCGCCAGTACCGGCGGCGGGCCCATCTCTTCAGTGCCTACCAGCACCTGCGGGCGCAGGCTGAGAATGCCTTCGGACGACAATTGCCGCTGATAGCCAATACTTGGCAACGCTTTTAGAGACTCTGGATGCTGGCTCGTGGTATCCACGCCGACCAACTTCGGCTCACCGCCCAGAGCCGCCACCCACTCCGACAGCGCCCCACCGGCACTCACCCAACGCTGTGGCAGTTCAGAGGCGTGCGCCCCAGGGTTGACCAGCAGTCCGACAACAAGCGCAATAGCGCTGGCACTCAGGCGCATAACAGGGTTTCCTTCCTAAGGCGGGGCCTTTCGGGCACTCATTGATGTGACAGTTACCCCCTGCCGCGCATCGAACTGAGCACCCAGTCAGCTAACGGGCGAGCCGGCATTTGATAATTGTTTGCATTTGAACGTCAAGGCACTTAAGGATTGAAATGAAGTTTCTCTGCCCCTCCTCTAGCCTCGCGCCAGACAGCAGCCTCGGTTTTGAAATCGATGGTTGCAAATTATTCGCGGTACGCCGGGACGGCATTGCCTACTTCTATATCAACCGCTGCCCTCATCGCGGCATACCGCTTGAATGGCAACCCGATAAGTTCCTCGACGAGAGCGCCAGCCTGATCCAATGCGCCACCCACGGCGCTCTGTTCCTGATCGAAAGCGGTGAGTGCATTGCCGGGCCGTGCTCCGGTAAAAGCCTCCAAGCCCTGCGCGGCCGCGAAGACGAACAGGGCCTGTGGGTAGAGCTCTAATCGAGCAGCACGTCCAACCGGCGATCCACGCAAATTTCCTCGGACGTCACGCGCACGCCGTACGCCAATACTTCCACTCCAGCAGCTTTAGCCTCACGCAAGGCAGCGCCATAGAAAGCATCGATTTCCAAAGCTGGGCGCACGGCGTCAATCCCAGAGAGGTTGACGCAGTACAACTGCACCGCTCGCACACCTTCGCGCGCCAAGTGGGCCAGCTCCCGCAGATGCTTGGCGCCACGCTGGGTCACTGCGTCGGGGAAGGCGGCAACCCGGGTGTTATCAAAGCCTAGGGTGACGCTTTTGACTTCGACATAGGCCGCACCCTCTGGATACTCCAGCCGAAAGTCGATACGGCTTTTCTCCTGACCGTAAGGCACTTCGCGCTTCAGTGCGGTAAAGCCATTGAGCTCCGTGATCACACCAGCCAGTAACGCCTCTTCGACCAACTGATTGGCGCGCGCCGTGTTCACGCACGCCAAGCGGCCCTGAGGCGTTTCGGCAATCTCCCAGGTGCCGGGCAGCTTACGCTTGGGGTCGTTGGAGCGACTGAACCAAACTTGCCCGCCTTCCACCATGCAATTGAGCATGGAACCGGTGTTTGGGCAGTGAATAGTCAACAACTCGCCGGTAACAGTTTCGATATCGGTGAGAAAACGCTTGTATCGGCGAATCAGTCGACCTTCTTCGAGGGGAGGATAAAAGCGCATCAGCCTTGCCAGCTCCGCAAGCCACGGGCGATGCGTTCCACCGCTTCCTGTAACCGATCGAGGTTTTGCGTGTAGGCAAAACGCACATGATGGCCCGCTTGATAGCGACCAAAATCCAAGCCGGGCGTAAACGCAACATGCTCGGTTTCGAGAAAGTGCCGGCAAAACGCGAAGGCATCACCGCCGAATGCGCTGATATCGGCGTACAAATAGAACGCCCCTTCCGGCTCTACGGCAATGCCAAAGCCCAATTCGCGTAAGGCGGGCAGCAGGAAGTCGCGACGACGGCCAAACTCGGCACGACGCTCCTCCAGAATGCTCAGTGTTTGCGGGGTAAAACAGGCGAGCGCCGCATATTGGGCCATGCTCGGCGCACTGATATAAAGGTTTTGCGCCAGCTTCTCCAATTCACTCACTGCAGCCGGCGGCGCCACGAGCCAACCCAGCCGCCAGCCGGTCATGCCGAAATACTTCGAAAAACTATTCAGAACGAAGGCGTCATCATCGACCTCCAGCACGCTGGCGGCATCAGTGCCGTAGGTTAGGCCGTGATAGATCTCATCCACCACCAAATGGCCGTTACGCGCCTTGATTGCTTCGGAAAGCCCGGCTAATTCATCGCGCGTGAGGATCGTGCCGGTGGGATTTGCAGGGGAGGCAACCAACGCGCCCACGCTGTCTTGATCCCAGTATCTGGCCACTAGGTCAGCGGTCAGTTGATAACGCACTTCAGGGCCTACCGGCACCAGTTGCGCGGCGCCTTCCACCAAGCGCAGGAAGTGTCGGTTACAGGGATAACCCGGGTCTGCCAGCAGCCAATGCTTGCCTGGGTCCACCAGCAGGCTGCTGGCCAGCAACAACGCGCCAGAACCTCCCGGAGTGATCAGAATACGCTCGGGATCTACATTCAACCCGTAGCGCTGCTGGTAGAAACCGCTGATGGCTTCACGCAATTCTGGCAGGCCTCGGGCTGCGGTATAGCGAGTCTTGCCATTGGCGAGCGCCGCCTGACCGGCCTGGATGATCGGCTCCGCCGTTGTGAAATCGGGCTCGCCGATTTCCAGGTGAATCACGTCATTGCCGGCGGCCTGCAGCTCATTGGCCCGCGCCAGCAACGCCATGACATGAAAAGGTTCGATGGCGCGACTGCGCGCACTGTAGGGCTGAGCCATTAGCCTTCCTTAACGGTGAGGATAAAATCGGGATTCTACCGAACCCGCGCGGTAAAACATGTTCTATTGCCTGCCCGGCCACCTGTGCGGTGCGGGCAAGCGCGCGCAAAACGACTAAAATCAACATTCGAGCCGAAACATACCCAGCCACGACGGGCCTCTGCAGTTTGCAACCCCGACGCGACAGGCTCGACAACCGGGAGTGGCGCACCCCGAATCTATCTGGTAAGTTCGCCCGCTTGCAGCCGCAGGGCCGGCAGGTGTCGGTGACGTTGCAATCCTGCGCAATGGATTAGAAGAGTGAGAGGCGGTCTATTCATGTCCACCCAAGCAAAGCAACAGCAGACTCAAGGCCTCAATGGCTTCGAACCTTACGTAGAGAAGAAAGGTGAGGAGTACATGGGCGAGCCCATGCGTGAGCACTTCACCAAGATCCTGAGCAAGTGGAAACAGGACTTGATGCAGGAGGTCGACCGTACCGTTGACCATATGAAGGACGAAGCAGCCAACTTCCCTGACCCGGCCGACCGTGCCAGCCAGGAAGAAGAGTTCGCCCTTGAACTGCGCGCCCGTGATCGCGAGCGCAAGTTGATCAAGAAGATCGACAAGACACTGCAACTGATCAAAGACGAAGAGTACGGCTGGTGCGAAAACTGCGGGGTCGAGATCGGTATTCGCCGCCTGGAAGCCCGCCCAACCGCGGACCTGTGCGTAGACTGCAAGACCTTGGCTGAAATCAAGGAAAAACAGGTCGGCAAGTAATCCTGTCGAGCTGAACGAATGGAGCGTGTAAACGCTCCATTTTTGTTTCTGGCGTTTACCGATTTTCCAGTAGTATCCGGCCCATGACAGCCTCTACCTATATCGGGCGATTCGCCCCCACGCCCAGCGGCCATTTGCACTTCGGCTCCCTGGTCGCCGCCCTCGCCTCCTACCTTGATGCCCGCGCCAACCACGGCCGCTGGCTGATGCGAATGGAAGACCTCGACCCACCCCGCGAAGAGCCCGGTGCACAGGCGGCGATCCTGCATGCCCTGGAAAGCTATGGCTTTGAGTGGGACGGCGAACTGGTCCGACAAAGCGAGCGGCACGAGGCCTACGCCAAAGTGCTGAACGACATGTTCAACCACGGCCTAGCCTACGCCTGCACCTGCTCACGCAAGCAACTGGAACCCTACAATGGGATTTACCCAGGCTTGTGCCGCAACGCCGGTCACGAGCAGCAAGATGCAGCCATCCGCTTACGTGTACCTGAGCTTTCGTACCACTTTACTGACCGTGTGCAGGGTGAGTTCCGACAACACCTGGGGCGCGAAGCAGGCGATTTCGTCATCCGACGCCGCGACGGCCTCTATGCCTACCAACTGGCCGTGGTCCTGGATGACGCCTGGCAAGGTGTTACCGATATTGTGCGGGGTGCCGATTTGCTCGACTCCACCCCGCGCCAACTGTATCTGCAAGAACTGCTGGGCCTACGCCAACCGCGCTACCTGCACGTGCCCCTGATCATCCAGCCGGACGGTAACAAACTGGGTAAGTCTTACCGTTCGCCGCCGTTGACGCCCGACCAGGCCACACCTTTGCTATTGAGAGCACTACGCGCCCTTGGCCAACAACCCGGCAGCGAATTGCTTCACGCGAGCCCTAGGGAACTGCTGGATTGGGGCATTCGGCACTGGGATGCCACACAGATCCCGCGCACACTCACCCTGGCCGAAGCGCAATTGAACTGACGGCGCTTGCAGCTTGCCAAGCATCCGTTACCATCGCCGCAGTTTTCTAATCAGAGGCCAACATGTACATCTATCGATTGGTCCTGCTGTTGGTCGTCGGGATCTACCTGTTTTCTCCCGCCATCATGGATTGGTGGATCGATGCCACGGGCGCTTGGTATCGCCCTTATCTGCTGTGGCTGATCCTGATCGTCGTGACCTTCATCCTGCAGAGCCAAAAAGATGCCGATGAGCTTTAGCCTCACTCAGATGCTGCTGATCAGCGCCGCCTACCTGGCCGCGCTGTTCGGGGTTGCCTGGATCAGTGAGCGCGGAATGATTCCGCGGGCGATCATTCGCCATCCGTTGACCTACACCTTGTCCCTGGGCGTATACGCCAGCGCCTGGGCGTTCTATGGCACCGTGGGCCTGGCTTATCAGTACGGTTACGGCTTTCTCTCCAGCTACCTTGGGGTATCCGGCGCGTTTTTGCTGGCGCCGGTATTGCTGTACCCGATCCTCAAAATCACCCGCACCTATCAGCTGTCGTCCCTGGCCGACCTGTTCGCCTTCCGCTTCCGCAGCACATGGGCCGGGGCCTTGACCACGGTGTTCATGCTGATCGGCGTGCTGCCCCTGCTGGCTCTGCAAATCCAGGCGGTGGCCGACTCCATCAGTATCCTCACCCGTGAGCCGGTACAGCATCGGGTGGCTCTGGCGTTCTGTGCACTGATCTCCCTGTTCACCATCTTTTTCGGCTCACGCCATATCGCCACCCGCGAGAAACACGAAGGCCTGGTGTTTGCGATTGCTTTCGAGTCGGTGATCAAGTTGATCGCCATCGGCGGCGTCGGCCTCTATGCGCTGTATGGTGTGTTCGACGGTCCGCAACAGCTGGAACTGTGGTTGCTTCAAAACCAGACCGCCCTCGCCGCCCTGCACACTCCGTTGCAGGAAGGTCCATGGCGCACGCTGTTGCTGGTGTTCTTCGCCTCGGCGATCGTAATGCCGCACATGTATCACATGACCTTTACCGAGAACCTCAACCCGCGCTCGCTGGTAAGCGCCAGCTGGGGCTTGCCGCTGTTCCTGCTGTTGATGAGCCTCGCGGTGCCGCTGATCCTGTGGGCCGGCCTGAAACTGGGGGCCACCACCAACCCCGAGTATTTCACCCTGGGTATCGGTATCGCCGCCAATAGCCCTGCGTTGGCGCTGCTGGCTTACGTCGGCGGTTTGTCTGCTGCCAGCGGGCTGATTATCGTCACGACGCTGGCTCTATCGGGCATGGCCCTCAATCACCTGGTGCTGCCGCTGTACCAGCCACCGGCCGAAGGCAATATCTACCGCTGGCTGAAGTGGACCCGCCGCGCGCTGATCGTCGCAATCATCATGGCCGGTTACTGTTTCTACCTGCTGCTCGGCGCCGGGCAAGACCTGGCCAACCTGGGTATCGTCGCGTTTGTCGCCACCTTGCAGTTCCTGCCGGGGGTACTGTCGGTGCTGTACTGGCCGACGGCCAATCGCCGAGGTTTTATCGCGGGTCTGCTCGCCGGGATCCTGGTGTGGATCGTCACCATGCTGTTACCGCTGGTCGGCAACCTGCAGGGCTTCTACATCCCGCTGCTAAACATGATTTACGTGTTGGACGACACCAGTTGGCACATGGCCGCGATTGCTTCTTTGGCCGCCAACGTCCTGATGTTCACCCTGATCTCACTGTTCACCAATGTCAGCCCAGAAGAAACCAGCGCCGCCGAGGCTTGCGCGGTGGATAACGTACGTCGCCCGCAACGCCGCGAACTGCACGCGGCATCGCCCCAGGAGTTCGCCACCCAACTGGCCAAGCCCCTGGGCGCCAAGGCCGCGCAAAAGGAAGTCGAGCAGGCGCTGCGCGACCTCTACTTGCCGTTCGACGAGCGCCGACCGTATGCGCTACGCCGTCTGCGTGACCGCATTGAGGCGAACCTGTCTGGCCTGATGGGCCCCAGCGTGTCCCAGGACATGGTAGAGACGTTTTTGCCCTATAAAGCCGGTGGCGAAAACTACGTCACCGAAGACATCCATTTCATCGAGAGCCGGCTGGAGGATTACCACTCCCGCCTCACCGGCCTTGCCGCCGAGCTTGATGCCCTGCGCCGCTACCATCGCCAGACGCTGCAAGAGTTGCCCATGGGCGTGTGCTCCCTGGCCAAGGATCAGGAGATCCTGATGTGGAACAAAGCCATGGAAGAACTCACCGGTATCGCCGCGCAACGCGTGGTGGGTTCGCGCCTCAACACACTCGGCGATCCGTGGAAAGAATTGCTGCAGGGTTTTATTAACCTGCCCGACGAACACTTGCACAAGCAGCACCTGGCCCTCGACGGTCAGACCCGTTGGCTCAACCTGCACAAAGCGGCCATCGATGAGCCACTGGCCCCCGGTAACAGCGGCTTGGTGCTGTTGGTGGAAGACCTGACCGAAACCCAGATGCTCGAAGACAAGCTGGTGCACTCCGAGCGCCTGGCCAGTATCGGGCGCCTGGCGGCGGGGGTGGCCCACGAAATTGGCAACCCGATCACCGGTATCGCCTGTCTTGCGCAAAACCTGCGGGAAGAGCGTGAAGAAGACGGGGAAATTACCGAGATCAGCGGGCAAATTCTCGAACAGACCAAGCGCGTATCGCGAATCGTGCAGTCATTGATGAGCTTTGCCCATGCGGGCGCCCATCAGAATCAGGACGAAGCGGTCTGCCTGGCCGAAGTGGCGCAGGACGCCATTGGGTTGCTCGCCTTGAACCGGCGCAATTTCGAAGTGCAGTTTTTCAATCTGTGCGACCCCGACCATTGGGTCGATGGTGACTCACAACGCCTGGCCCAAGTACTGATCAACTTGCTGTCCAACTCCCGCGACGCGACGCCGGCCGGTGGTGCGGTACGCGTCAAGACCGAGGCTTTCGAACATACGGTCGATCTGATCGTCGAAGATGAAGGTAGCGGTATTCCACAGAACATCATGGATAGATTGTTCGAACCCTTCTTCACCACCAAGGATCCAGGTGAAGGTACAGGTCTGGGCCTTGCACTGGTCTATTCCATCGTTGAAGAGCATTATGGACAAATCACCATCGACAGCCCGGCTGACACCGAAAGCCAACGCGGCACCCGTATCCGGGTGACCTTGCCGCGTCATGTCGAAGCGACGTCCGCTGTGAACTGAGACCGTCGAGAGAATTGAATCAATGCCGCACATTTTGATCGTCGAAGACGAAACCATTATCCGCTCTGCCTTGCGTCGCCTGCTTGAACGTAACCAGTACCAAGTCAGCGAAGCCGGCTCGGTGCAGGAAGCACAAGAGCGTTTCAGCATTCCCACGTTCGACCTGATTGTCAGTGACCTGCGCCTGCCTGGCGCACCGGGCACCGAGCTGATCAAACTTGGCCAGGGCACCCCAGTGCTGATCATGACCAGCTACGCGAGCCTGCGCTCTGCGGTGGACTCCATGAAGATGGGCGCGGTGGACTACATCGCCAAACCCTTCGACCACGATGAAATGCTCCAGGCCGTCGCGCGCATCCTGCGTGACCGTCAGTCGGCCAGCAGCGCGCCGGCCGAGCAGCGCCCCGCCAGCAAAGCCGCCGACAAACCGGGCGTCGACAACAGCAATGGGGAAATCGGCATCATCGGCTCCTGCCCACCGATGCAGGACCTGTACAGCAAGATTCGCAAAGTGGCACCTACAGATTCCAATGTATTGATCCAGGGCGAGTCAGGCACCGGTAAGGAGCTGGTGGCCCGCGCCCTGCACAACCTCTCCAAGCGCGCCAAAGCACCGATGATCTCGGTGAACTGTGCGGCGATCCCCGAATCCCTGATCGAATCCGAACTGTTCGGCCACGAAAAAGGCGCGTTCACAGGCGCCAGCGCCGGACGCGCGGGCCTGGTGGAAGCGGCGGACGGTGGCACGCTGTTCCTCGATGAGATCGGCGAACTGCCGCTGGAAGCACAAGCGCGATTACTGCGCGTGTTGCAGGAAGGCGAGATTCGCCGGGTAGGTTCGGTGCAATCGCAGAAGGTCGATGTGCGTCTGATCGCGGCCACGCACCGAGACCTGAAGAGCCTGGCCAAGATCGGTCAGTTTCGTGAAGACTTGTACTACCGCCTGCATGTGATCGCGCTCAAATTGCCGGCCCTGCGTGAGCGCGGCGCCGACGTCAATGAGATAGCCAGTGCGTTCCTGCTGCGCCAGAGTGCGCGCATCAACCGTACCGACCTGAAGTTCGCGCCGGACGCCGAGCAAGCGATTCGGCATTACTCGTGGCCGGGTAACGTGCGGGAGCTGGAGAATGCGGTGGAGCGCGCGGTGATCCTGTCAGAGAGCCCAGAAATTTCCGCCGAGCTGCTGGGTATCGATATTGAACTCAGTGACTTGGAGGATGACGACTTCATCGGCCTCGCCCCGACACCGGGCGGCGGTAGCAATACCAGCCATGAGCCGACGGAAGATTTGTCACTGGAAGACTACTTCCAGCATTTCGTCCTTGAGCATCAGGACCACATGACCGAGACCGAACTGGCACGCAAACTGGGCGTGAGCCGTAAATGCCTGTGGGAACGGCGCCAGCGCCTGGGTATTCCACGACGCAAGACCGGTGTGGCCAGCGAAAGCTGAGGGTGCGCCCCCTTAGGTAACACCCAATGATGTGAAAAAACTGTTACCGCTGATTTTTTGCGTAACAAAAGCCGGGGCTTACGGTAACGAAGCCCCGGCTTTTTTTGGTCCGTCAAAAACCCGAAAACCCCTCAACCCCCCGGTTTTACTAGGCACTGCAAAAGTTGGCACGCACCCTGCTATATGCTTAGTACAAAAACAATAACAAGCTTTGTACAAGACAATAAAAATAAGACGAATCGACTCACGCATAATAAAAACAACACGGCGGAGGCGCAGCTAACTGATTCTTTTGGAGAGGCGTTGCATTTGGGGCTTGCCCCGCAACCAGGCCGAGAACAACAAAAACTGCCCTAAGGCAGAGCCTGAACTGGTTGGATCATAGATCAGCAACACAGCGACCAAAGCAATCCGTTTGCTCTTGACTCCCGATTGGGAGTGTCATGAAGGTGAAGCTTCGTGGCGAGGGCGATCAACAAAAACAAGAAGCCCGCAACCAATAATAAAAATAGAGCACGCAACTACTTCTGGGGGAGCTTCGGCTCCCCTTGTAGTTTCTGGAATTTGGTGCTCAAAGGCTTGCGGCGCAATGCCTGTAGCTTGTTCCTACACCATCCCCTGACTAAATGCTAGAATCCCGACCCATCATGCGGTCATTCTTCGTTATGGCCGAACATTCCTTCAAACAGTGCATCCCATGCTGAAGAAGTTGTTCCAGTCATTCCGTTCTCCCTTGCGTCGTACGCAACACATTCGCAGCACGCCTGAAGTGCTTAACAGCAATCAGCATTCATTGCAGCGCGCTCAGTTCAGCCGTTATGCGGTGAACATCGTCGAACGTTTGCAGAACGCCGGCTACCAGGCTTATCTGGTGGGTGGGTGCGTACGCGACATGCTGCTCAATATCACGCCCAAGGACTTCGACGTCGCCACCAGCGCCACGCCCGAGCAGGTCCGCGCCGAGTTTCGCAATGCGCGCATCATCGGTCGGCGTTTCAAGTTGGTGCACATCCACTTTGGTCGCGAAATCATTGAAGTCGCGACATTCCGCGCCGGTCATCCGCAAAACGATGAAGAGGAAGATACCAATCAGTCTTCCCGCAACGAGAGCGGGCGCATTCTGCGCGACAACGTCTATGGCACTCTTGAAGAAGACGCGCAACGCCGCGACTTCACCATCAATGCCCTGTATTACGACCCGGTCAGCGAGCGCATCCTCGATTACGCCAATGGCGTACACGACATCCGCAACAACCTGATTCGCCTCATCGGCGACCCAACACAGCGCTATCAGGAAGACCCGGTGCGCATGCTGCGGGCCGTGCGTTTTGCCGCCAAGCTCAACTTTGGTATCGAGAAACACACCGCCGCGCCGATTCGGGAACTGGCACCAATGCTGCGGGAAATCCCTTCGGCACGTCTGTTCGAAGAAGTGCTCAAGCTGTTCCTCTCGGGCTACGCCGCCGACACCTTCGAGATGCTCGTGGACTTGGAGCTGTTCGACCCACTGTTCCCGGCCAGCGCCGAAGCACTGGAGTACAACCCTACCTATACGCACACGCTGATCAGCGAAGCGTTGATCAACACCGACCTGCGCATCAAGCAGAACAAACCGGTCACCCCGGCGTTCCTGTTTGCCGCCCTGTTGTGGCCAGCCCTGCCAAAACGCGTACTGCGCCTGCAGGACCGTGGCATGCCGCCGATTCCGGCAATGCAGGAAGCCGCGCACGAACTGATCACCGAACAGTGCCAGCGCATCGCTATTCCGAAGCGCTTCACCATGCCGATCCGCGAAATCTGGGACATGCAGGAACGCCTGCCCCGCCGCAGCGGCAAACGCGCCGACCTGCTGCTGGACAACCCGCGTTTTCGTGCGGGCTATGACTTCCTGCTGCTGCGCGAGAGTGCCGGCGAGCAGACTGACGGCCTGGGCGAATGGTGGACCGACTACCAGGACGCCAACGACAGCCAGCGCCGCGACATGATCCGCGACCTCGGCAGCAAAGGTGATGGAGCCAGCGAAGGGCCCAAAAAGCGTCGTCGCAGCGGCAGCAAGCGCAAACGCAGCGCCGATGCCTCGGGCGCCGCTGGCGAATAAACGTGGAACGTATCTACATAGGCATGGGCAGCAACCTCGCTGCCCCGGAGCAACAATTGCGCAGCGCTGTCGAAGCGCTCGCGCGTTTGCCAGACACCACCGTCTTCGGCGTCTCTGCCTTCTATCAAAGTGACTCCCTGCTCCCGGGCCAACCGCGCTACACCAATGCGGTCGCCGCCCTGGACAGCAGCCTGGCGCCCCTGGACCTGCTGGATGCGCTGCAAGCCATCGAGAATGACCAGGGCCGCGAACGCCTTGAACGGTGGGGCCCGCGCACGCTTGACCTGGACATCTTGCTGTTTGGCGATCGCCTGATCGACGAGCCGCGTTTGAAGGTGCCGCACTACCAGATGCACCTGCGCGCATTTGTGCTCTACCCCTTGTCCGAATTCGCACCTGAGGCCCTGCAGCTACCCGATGGCAGGGCACTGCGCGATTTGCTCGAAGCCTGCCCATTCGTCGGCCTGGAACGCATTGTTTAAGCCAGCTCACACAGCTGAAACGCGTCAGTAACAGCGGTAACACCCCACGCGTAACAATGCGGTAACACATCCAATTGACTTCCCGTGTCCTCCTCACGACTATAGGCGTCCCGCTGCCGCCAACCCGGCGCTAAAGGGCGCAATCCAGGCCTTATAAGCACTGCTCTCAAGACAGTGCGCCTGTATAAACGAAGACTCACGCGCGTAACTCGCTGTTTCCAAGCGCCTGAACGAGGACCCTTTTCATGCCAGACATTACCCTGACCACCTTGCAGAGCCTCAAGCTCAAAGGTGAAAAAATCACCATGCTGACCTGCTATGACGCCACCTTCGCCCACGCCAGCTGCCAAGCCGGGGTTGAAGTGTTGCTGGTAGGCGACTCCCTGGGCATGGTTCTTCAAGGGAATGACAGCACCCTGCCCGTTACCACCGATGACCTGGCTTACCACACTGCCAGCGTCAAGCGCGGTAACGACGGCGCCTTCATCATCGCCGACCTGCCGTTCATGGATTACGCCACCACTGAGCAGACCTTCCTCAACGCAGGCAAACTGATGCGCGCCGGCGCACACATGGTCAAAGTGGAGGGCGCACTGTGGCTCGCCGAGTCGATTCGCTTGCTGGCTGAACGCGGCGTGCCGGTGTGCGCACATATGGGCCTGACGCCACAGTCGGTAAACCTTCTCGGCGGCTACAAGGTACAAGGTCGCAACGAAGCCCAGGCACGCCAGATGCGTGCCGATGCCATCGCCCTGGAACAGGCCGGCGTTGCAATGATCCTGCTTGAGTGCGTGCCCAGCGAACTCGCCGCAGAAATCACCCAAGCCGTAAAAGTGCCGGTAATCGGCATTGGCGCGGGCTCGGCCACTGATGGCCAGGTGCTGGTGCTGCACGACATGCTCGGCCTGTCGATCACGGGTCGCGTGCCGAAGTTCGTGAAGAACTTCATGACCGGCCAGGACAGCATCCACGCGGCATTGAGCGCGTACGTTACCGAAGTCAAAGGCGTGACCTTCCCAGGCGCCGAACACGGATTCTCTGCATGAACACCGTAAGAACCGTACGCGAACTACGCGCCGCCGTCGCCCACGCCCGCAAGGCGGGTAAACGCATTGGCTTCGTACCCACCATGGGCAACCTGCACAGCGGCCATGCAACCCTGGTGACGAAGGCTGTTCAGCAAGCGGACTTTGTCGTCGCGAGTATCTTCGTCAACCCGCTGCAATTTGGCGCGGGTGAAGACCTGGACAAGTATCCCCGCACCCTCGCCGCCGACCAGGAAAAGCTACTGCAAGCCGGCTGCAACCTGCTGTTCGCACCGACCGTCGAGGAAATGTACCCCGGCGGCATGACCGGCCAGACCCGCGTCAGCGTCCCGCAACTGTCCGAAGGCTTGTGCGGCGCCAGCCGTCCCGGGCATTTCGAAGGCGTGGCGACCGTGGTCAGCAAGCTGTTCAACATGGTCCAGCCGGACATGGCCGTGTTCGGTCAAAAGGATTACCAGCAACTGGCCGTGATTCGCGCCATGGTCCATGACCTGAACATGCCGATTCAGATCATCGGTGAGCCCACCGTACGCGCCGAAGATGGCCTGGCGCTGTCGTCGCGCAACGGTTTTCTCAGCGAAGAGGAACGCGGGATCGCGCCGGTGCTGTATCGCAGCCTCAGCCAGATTGCAGCAGCCATCAAGGACGGTGACCACGACTTCGCCACGCTGCGCGCCGAACAGGTCAAGCAGATCGAAGCTGCCGGGCTGCGCGTGGATTACCTCGAAGTGCGCCAGGGCGTGCATCTGCGCCCGGCAACCCCTGAGGACAAGGACATCGTGATCCTGGTGGCAGCCTTCCTGGGCACGACTCGGTTGATCGACAACCTGCATCTGAGCCTCAATTAAACCTCGCTGAACACCCCGCCTGTTGCCCTGCTCGCTGTGCCGGTATAAAAAAGTACCGGCCACAGCGCAGACAAAGCCAAGACATATCGACACGCTAGGTTTAATGTAATCGCCCGGCGCTATAGTTAGCGCTGTCTGGAACCCAATGCTTGAGATAAGACTGGATGTTCCGGGCTATGAAGTGTCCTAAAGGCAGTCCCCGTAATAAAAGGAAACCCGCAGCGATGGCGTACTACCGCACCCCTCATGACGTTACCGCTCTGCCCGCCTGGCAAGCGCTCAATCAACATCGCCAAGCCATGCAGGATTTCAGCATGCGTGAAGCGTTCAATGCCGATCCTCAGCGTTTTTCCCAATTCACCTTGAGCAGCTGCGGACTTTTCCTCGATTACTCGAAAAACCTGATCACCAGCGAAACCCGCGACCTGCTGGTGGGTCTGGCCAAGGAAGTCGGCCTCAAGGACGCGATCAACTCGCTCTACGCTGGCGAACCGGTCAACTCGTCAGAAGGCCGCCCGGCCCTGCACACCGCCTTGCGCCGCCCAGTGGGTGACAAGCTGTCGGTCAATGGCGTGAACATCATGCCGGACGTGCACAAGGTGCTGAACCAGATCACCGACCTGGTCGGCCGCATCCACGACGGCCTGTGGCGCGGCTACACCGAAAAGCCGATCACCGACGTGGTGAACATCGGCATCGGTGGCTCGTTCCTCGGCCCGGAGCTGGTCTCCGAAGCGCTGTTGTCCTACGCCCACAAAGGCGTGCGCTGCCATTACCTGGCGAACATCGATGGCAGCGAGTTCCACGAGCTGACCATGAAGCTGCGCGCCGAAACCACGCTATTCATCGTTTCGTCGAAGTCCTTCAACACCCTCGAAACCCTGAAAAACGCCCAGGCCGCACGTGCCTGGTACTTGGCCCAAGGTGGCTCGGAAGCTGAGCTGTATCGCCACTTCATCGCCGTGTCGAGCAACAACGCGGCAGCCGTGGCCTTCGGTATTCGCGAAGAAAACATCTTCCCGATGTGGGACTGGGTCGGCGGCCGCTACTCGTTGTGGTCTGCCATCGGCTTGCCAATCGCACTGGCCATCGGCATGTCCAACTTCAAGGAACTGCTGTCCGGTGCCTACACCATGGACCAGCATTTCCAGAACGCGCCATTCGAACAAAACATGCCAGTGCTGCTTGGCCTGCTGGGCGTGTGGTACGGCAACTTCTGGGGTGCGCAGAGCCACGCGATCCTGCCGTACGACCACTATCTGCGTAACATCACCAAGCACTTGCAACAGCTGGACATGGAATCCAACGGCAAGAGCGTGCGCCAGGACGGCAAACCGGTGTCCACCGACACCGGCCCAGTGATCTGGGGTGGCGTCGGTTGCAACGGTCAGCATGCTTACCACCAGTTGCTGCACCAAGGCACCCAACTGATCCCGGCCGACTTCATCGTGCCGATCGTCAGCTTCAACCCGGTGTCCGACCACCATCAGTGGCTGTACGCCAACTGCCTGTCCCAAAGCCAGGCACTGATGCTCGGCAAGACCCGCAGCGAAGCTGAATCCGAGCTGCGCGACAAGGGTATCCCGGAAGACGAAGTGCAGAAGCTGGCCCCGCACAAGGTGATCCCGGGCAACCGTCCGAGCAACACCCTGGTGGTGGAGCGCATCAGCCCGCGTCGCCTCGGCGCGCTGGTTGCCATGTATGAGCACAAAGTGTTCGTACAAAGCGTGATCTGGGGCATCAACGCGTTCGACCAATGGGGCGTTGAACTGGGTAAAGAGCTCGGCAAAGGCGTCTACAACCGTCTGACCGGCGCCGAAGAAACCTTGGCTGAGGACGCTTCGACCCAGGGTCTGATCAACTACTTCCGCGGCCGTCACCGCGGCTGATGCAGGTATAGCAAGGCCAACGTCCTTTTGGACGTTGGCCTTGAACCCTCTCCACACAGGGTGCATCTTTATGACTTGTCGCAAAAACAAGAATAAGGATCGCTCATGTTCGATATCAGCACGTTTCCCATCGCCGATGCCGTCCGCCGGGCTGCGCAACTCAGTCAAGAGGACTATCACCGCCTCTATCGCCAATCCATCGAACAGCCGGACACCTTCTGGGCTGAACAGGCCAAGAGCTTTCTCGACTGGATGACCCCATGGCACACCGTTCAACACTCGGACATCAACACTGGCGCCGCCCAATGGTTTGCCGGTGGCCAACTGAACGTCAGCTACAACTGCATTGATCGTCACCTGGTGCAACGCGCCGATCAGCCGGCCTTCATCTGGGAGGGCGATGATCCGACAAAGTCTTCCAACATCACTTACCGCCAACTCCATCAAAACGTCTGCCGCCTGGCCAACGTGCTGAAAAGCCGTGGCGTGAAGAAAGGTGACCGGGTGTGCATCTACATGCCGATGATCCCGGAAGCGGCCTACGCCATGCTGGCCTGCACGCGGATTGGCGCGGTGCACTCGGTCGTGTTTGGTGGTTTTTCGCCGGACGCCCTGCGCGACCGCATTCTCGACGCCGATTGCCGTACCGTGATCACCGCCGATGAGGGCGTGCGCGGCGGCAAGCCCGTCGCTTTGAAACAGAATGTCGACAAGACCCTGGCCAGTTGCCCGAATGTCAGCACCGTCTTGGTGGTGCAACGCACCGGTGCCGACGTGAACTGGAGCGAAGGCCGCGACCTCAAATACCAGCAGGCCGTTGACGCTGCGATCGACGATTGCCCGCCAGAGCCGATGGACGCCGAAGACCCGCTGTTCATCCTCTACACCTCCGGTAGCACCGGTAAACCCAAGGGCGTGTTGCACACCACCGGCGGTTATCTGCTGCAGGCAGCGATGACCTTCAAGTACGTACTCGACTACCGTGACGGCGAGGTGTTCTGGTGCACCGCCGATGTGGGCTGGGTCACCGGCCATAGCTATATCGTGTATGGCCCGCTGGCCAATGGCGCGACCTCGCTGATGTTCGAGGGCGTGCCGAGCTACCCGGACAGCTCGCGGTTCTGGCAGGTGATCGATAAACACCAGGTGAATATTTTCTACACCGCGCCTACAGCCTTGCGCGCGTTGATGCGTGAGGGCCACGGACCACTGGAAAGCACCTCCCGCGCCAGCCTGCGTTTATTGGGCAGCGTGGGCGAGCCGATCAACCCGGAAGCCTGGGACTGGTACTTCAACGCCGTGGGCGAACAACGCTGCCCGATTGTGGATACCTGGTGGCAAACCGAGACCGGCGGCATCATGCTCAGCCCGTTAGTCAGCGCCCAGCGGATCAAGCCGGGCTGCGCGACCCAACCGATGTTTGGTGTGCAACCGGTGTTGCTGGATGAGCAAGGCAAGGTCATCACCGGTGCCGGCAGCGGCGTACTCGCCATTAAATCAAGCTGGCCGGGACAGATCCGCAGCGTGTACGGCGACCCGCAGCGCATGATTGACACCTATTTCAAACCCTACCCCGGTTACTACTTCACCGGAGATGGCGCGCGCCGCGATGAAGACGGCGACTACTGGATCACCGGGCGTATCGACGATGTGATCAACGTGTCCGGCCACCGTATCGGTACCGCCGAGGTGGAAAGTGCGCTGGTGTTGCATGACCAAGTGGCCGAGGCCGCTGTGGTGGGCTACCCCCACGACGTCAAGGGCCAGGGCATCTACGCCTTCGTCACGCCCATGAACGGTGTGGAACCCAGCGATGCGCTGAAAAAACACCTGCTTGAGCTGGTCAGCAAGGAAATCGGCAGCTTTGCCAAGCCGGAACTGATCCAATGGGCACCGGCCCTGCCGAAAACCCGCTCAGGCAAGATCATGCGCCGGATCTTGCGCAAGATCGCCTGCAACGAACTCGACAGTCTTGGTGATACCTCGACCCTGGCCGACCCCAGCGTCGTGGACGGCCTGATCGACAAACGCCTGAACCGCTAGGAAAACCTGAGCCGCCATGGAATTTATCCGCAGCCGTATCGAAACCCAGCTGATGAGCCTCACCGGCTTGTCACTGGGGCAACTGGACCTGGAAAACCCCAAGGGCGATCCCGGCCTGTTCGGGCCAGACTCGGTCAGTTGGCAAGTCCATGGTGACTTCAGCAGCATGCTGATCGGCGGCATCAGCGCATTGATGCTGCAAGCCTTGCACCCACTGGCCCTGGCCGGCGTTTGGGACCATTCGAACTTTCGCCAGGACATGCTCGGGCGCCTGCGGCGTACCTCGCAGTTCATTTCAGGTACTACCTTTGGTTCGCGCAAAGACGCCGACTGGCTGATCGAAAAAGTGCGCACCATCCACCTGCAGGTGGTCGGGCATGCGCCGGATGGACGGCCTTATTCGGCGAGCGATCCCGAGCTACTGACTTGGGTGCATGTAGCCGAGGTGAGCAACTTTATGGCCGCTCACTTGCGCTATCGCAACCCGACTCTGTCTAGCCGCGATCAAGATCGTTACTACAGCGAAATCGCCCTGGTGGCGGAGCGCTTGGGGGCGCGGCATGTACCGCGCTCGCGGCAGGAAATTTCCGATTATCTGGAGCGTATCCGTCCGCAATTGCTGTGTGACGAACGCAGCCGCGAAGTACTGCGCCTGCTGCTGAACGCCCCCTCGCCCAGTACTTTAGCCAAGCCGTTTGGCGTCTTGATGATGCAGGCCGGGATCGATCTGCTGCCAGACTGGGCCAGCACCATGCTCGATCAGCATCAGAACCCGCTGCAACGCCAGATGATCCGTGCAGGGGTCAAGCGTAGCGCGCCGTTATTGCGCTGGGCGATGCGCAATGGCTCGGTGCAACGGGCACACAGGCGGATGGGGTTGGTGTAGGCAAGGCACCATAGCTGTTAAACTTCGCGCCCTCATTTACAGCCAGGCGCGCTCCATGTCTCCCTTGAATCAGGCGCTGCGCGCCGCCCTCGATCATCGCCAAGACCTGATCAACGAGCTGCATGCCCAGGGCACCGATTGCTATCGCCTGTTCCACGGCAGCCAGGAGGGCGCCGGCGGCCTGACCATTGACCGTTATGGCCCACAGTTGCTGGTGCAAAGCTTCCACCAGTCGCTGGAAACCACAGACCTGCTGGACCTGCATCAACTGATCAACCAGTACCTGGGCCTGGAGTTGCTGCTCGTGTACAACGACCGCTCCCGCGGCAACTCGCGGATCGACCGCGAAGACACGGTATACCGAGCCGAACCCGCAGCACTGGAAGACATGGTCGGGCACGAATGGGGCCTCAATTACCGTGTTCGCGGGCGCCATGCCGGGCAGGATCCGTTGCTGTTCCTCGATCTGCGCAATACCCGCGGCTGGGTCAAAGATCACAGCGCCGGTAAAAGCGTACTGAACCTGTTTGCCTACACCTGCGGCGTGGGCCTGAGCGCCGCCGCTGGCGGCGCGCGTGAGGTGTGCAATTTGGACTTCGCGGAAGGCAACCTGGCGGTCGGGCGTGAAAACGGCCAGCTCAACCCACAGTTGCCGAGCATGGAGTTCGTGCAGTCGGACTACTTTCCGGCGATTCGCCAACTGGCCGGCCTGCCGATCACCCAGCGGCGCGGGCAGAAACTGCCGAGCTACCCGCGTCTTGAACAGCGCCAATATGACTTGGTGCTGCTCGATCCTCCGGCCTGGGCCAAGAGCGCGTTCGGCACCGTCGACCTGTTGCGCGACTACCAGAGCCTGCTCAAGCCCGCACTTCTCGCGACTGCCGACAACGGTGTGCTGATCTGCTGCAACAACCTGGCAAAGGTCAGCATGGAGGATTGGCGCGAGCAGGTCCTGCGATGCGCGGAGAAAGCCGGTCGCCCAGTGCGCGACTGGCAAATCATGACGCCGGGTGCGGATTTTCCCTCACAGGATCAGCAGCCCCCCTTGAAAACGCTGATACTCCAGCTGTAGGAAGCGTCCCAACGCCCCGGCTCTTCGGAACCGAAAACCCGTGCCATACTCCAAGGCACTCCTGTTCGATATAGATGGCGCCGCCCCATGCCCAAAGGATTGATTCGCGCCACTGGCGCCTTGTTGACCGCCCTTGCCCTGTACAGTTTGCTGGGCTTTTTGATTCTGCCGGGCATCGCCCTTCGCGTTGCCAACCAACAATTGGCCCATTACGCCACGGTGCCGGCGCGGCTTGAGCGCATTGAACTCAATCCCTTCAGCCTGGAAGTCACCGCATGGGGCTTGAAGATTGGCGAACCCGGCAAGGAACAGGTGGGTTTCGAGCGCCTTTACGCCAATCTTCAGATTGACAGCCTGTGGACCCGGGCACTGCATTTGGCCGATGTGCAAATGGATCAGCCTAAGACGGAGCTGCTGTTCGACAAGTCTGGCCAATTGAACCTGGCGCAGTTGTTCAAGCTCCCTGCGAGCGACCCCTCCCCTGCCGCCCCCGATGCCAAGCCGTTCCCACTGCGTATCGACAGCATCAAGCTGGCAGGCGGCTATGTGCACTTTCAAGATCTGCGCCCCAGCGAACCTATCGAATTTCTCTACAACAAACTCGACTTCGAGCTGAAAAACCTCAGCACCTTGCCTGAAGACAACGCCGATATGACTCTGGTCGCGGCAGGCCCTGAAGGTGGTCAAATTGATTGGAAAGGCAACTTCAGCCTGGTGCCGATCACGTCCGAAGGTACGCTAAAGGTCACTGACGGCAAGATGAAAGCCTGGTGGCCATATGTGCGTGACGCGCTCCCCCTGGTACTCGAAGACGGTGTGCTCAATTTCAGCACCGACTACAAATTCAGCCTGGCCAAAGAAACCGAACTGAACTTGACCAACACCGCCGCCAGCATCGCGCCGTTCGCTCTAAAGGCACCGGATGGCCGCCCGCTGGTGCGCCTGGAACGCCTGGACGTCAGCGAGACCACAGTGGACCTCGCCAAGCAGCAAGTGTTGGTCGGCAAGATCCGCAGTAATAAGCTGGAAACCTGGGCTGCTCGTGAGGCCGATGGGCAATTGGACTGGCAGAAACTGTTCGCCAGCCAACCGAGCAAACCAGCCAAGGCGCCGGAGCCTGCCACTGCGCCAGCTACAGCCGACTCTCCAAAGCCTGCCCCGACGGCGCCAAGCAAGCCTTGGCAAGTGCTGCTCAAAGACGTGCAACTGCGCAACTATCAAGTACATCTGGCCGACCGTCAGGCCAAACCTGCGGTAGCGCTGGAGCTGGGCCCGTTGAATGTGGATGTACAGAATTTCGACAGCCTCAACCAGAGCCCCTTTAACCTCAAGGTCGACAGCGGCCTGGGCAAGCAAGGCAAGATTCAGGCAACGGGCGTGGTCAACCTCAACCCAGTCAGCGCCAAGCTGAAGGTCACCACCAAAGATATTGACCTACGGGTTGCCCAGTCCTATATCAGCCCATTTATCCGTTTGGAGCTGCGTAGCGGCATGCTCGGCAGTGACCTCGACGTGAACCTGAAGAGCACCGAGCCCCTGGCGCTGCAGATTACCGGCCGAGCGCAGGTCGACCAGTTGCATACCCTGGACACCCTCAAGACACGTGACTTCCTGAAATGGCAGCGTCTGGTCGTCGAGGGCCTGAACTACCAGCACGGCGACAGCCTGTCGATCGACAAGGTCAACCTGCTGCAGCCATATGCGCGGTTCATGATCAACGATGACCGCACCACCAACGTCGATGACCTGCTGATCCCGCAGCCGGCCGACAGTGGCGCCAAGTCGGCCCCCAAGCCTGCGGCGAGCAAAGATAAACCCCTGGGCATTCGTATCGGGCAGATTGCGATCAACGATGGCTCGGCCAACTTTGCCGACTTCAGCCTGACACCCAACTTCGCCACTGCCATCCAACAGCTCAACGGCCAGATCGGCACGATTGACAGCCGTCAGGCCAAACCAGCCAGCGTCGACATCAAGGGCAAGGTGGACCGTTACGCGCCAGTGACGATCAAAGGCAGCGTGAACCCGTTCGATCCGATGGCGGCGCTGGATATCGCCACCAGCTTCAAGCGTGTCGAGCTGACGACCCTGACGCCCTACTCAGGCAAGTTCGCGGGTTTCCGTATCCGCAAGGGACGCCTCAACCTCGACCTGCACTATGTGATCACCAAGGGCCATCTGAAGGCCGAGAACAAAGTGGTAGTCGAGCAACTGCAACTGGGTGAGAAGGTCGACAGCGCCGATGCCGTGGACTTGCCGATTCGCTTGGCAATCGCCCTGCTTAAAGACACTGACGGCAAGATCTCCATCGAACTGCCGGTGACCGGTGACCTGAATAACCCGCAATTCAGCGTGATGCCGATTGTTTGGCAGACCCTGCGTAACCTGGTGGTGCGTGCAGCGACCGCACCGTTCAAGTTCATCGGCGGGCTGGTCACCGGCGGCGGAGCGGAAGATCTGAGCAACGTGTCCTTCGCTGCCGGCTCAAGTGAGTTGAACAAAGACGCCGAAAGCGCGCTAAACACCCTGGCCAAAGCGCTGAAGGAACGCCCTGCCCTACGCCTGGAAATTGAAGGCACGGCCGCTGCCAGCAGCGATGGCCCCTTCCTCGCAGCGCAACGTCTGGAACGTGAATACCAGTACAACTATTACAAAATCCTGCAGCGCCGTGGCGACAAGGTTCCGGCCCAGGCGTCCTTGCTGGAAGTCCCGGAAAGCGAAAAAGCGCCATTGCTCGAAGGCATCTACCGCATCCGCGTGAAACAACAGCCACCGGCGGAGTGGAAAGACCTGAGCCGCGATGACCGCACGGCCAAGCTGCGTGACGGCGTGATCAAGTTCTGGAGCAACAGCGACGTGCTACTGCGCCAACTCGGTCAGGACCGCGCAAGCACCATCAAGGACTACTTGGTGGATAAGGGCCAGTTGGAAGACGACCGCGTGTACTTCATTGACGCCCACCTGGGACAGGCGGAGAAAGATGGTCGCGTTGTAACGCCTATGCATCTGGATGCTGAATAACCAACGGCACCAGAAATAGAACAGGCCCCGACACAAGTGCCGGGGCCTGTAATGACCACATCCATATGGTCAGTCGCATGAACCTTAGAGGTGCATTTGAGTGGATATCTAACTCACTCGTGGCCGCCGCTTAATTCAAACGAACTGTCGAGCGTTACTCTGCTTTCAGGCCGTCGGCCGATACAGCTTTAACGCCTTTGATTTTCTTGGTGATTGCTACGGCGGTGGCTTTCTGTGCGTCGGTAACAGCTACAGTCGACGACAGGGAAACAACGCCTTTGTTAGTTTCGACTTTGATGTCGGTGCCAGGAATACCTTTCTCGGTAACCAGGTCAGCTTTTACCTTGGTGGTGATCCAAGTGTCGCTGGTGGTTTCTTTGGCGTCATGAGCTGCGCCTTTGGTTTTATCGATACCGTCTGCTTTGGTAGCACCGCCAGCCATCAGGCCATCAGCGGAAACAGCGGTTACGCCTTTAATCTTTTTGGTGATCGAGACAGCAGTAGCTTTCTGTGCGTCAGAGATAGCGACTGTCGAGGACAGGGAAACCACGCCTTTGTTGGTTTCAACCTTGATGTCCGAACCAGGAATGCCCTTCTCGGTCAGCAGGTCGGATTTAACTTTGGTGGTGATCCAAGTATCCGAAACGCTTTCCTTAGCCTTGGTAGCTTCGCCAGCCGCCAACGTCATAGGGGCTTGGGAAGTCTGAGCAAAGGCTACGTTAGCACCCATGGCCAGAGTCAGAGCGGTAGCAGTAGCGAGAGCGAACTTCTTCATACGAGTAACTCCTGTTTTATTAAAAGTCTGCAGTACGTAAACCTTGATGCTGCAGCGTTAACAGGGATATTGCAGGCAGTGTGCCAAGTCGAAGCCCTAAATTAAACCCTTATAAAACAATAGCTTAACAATAATGCTAATTTCCGGAATCGTGCAACTTGCATGAAGCCCATCATGCCTGCATGCAAGTTGCGGCTTTTGCAGAGGGCTAAACGGCTGATTTCACTTCACTTTCCCTCGCCCATAAAAAAAGGACCCCGAAGGGTCCTTTTTTTCAGCATAAGCCAAGGGTAATTAAACGCCCGAAGCCTTGGCTGCTGCTACGTCTTTGATGGACAGCTTGATGCGGCCGCGGTTGTCCACGTCCAGCACCAGCACTTCCACTTCCTGACCTTCTTTCAGAATGTCGGTCACTTTCTCAACACGAGCGTCGCTCAACATGGAGATGTGAACCAGACCGTCTTTGCCCGGCAGGATGTTGACGAATGCGCCGAAGTCGACGATGCGCTCAACCTTACCGACGTAGATCTTGCCGATCTCGGCCTCAGCTGTGATACCCAGAACGCGCTGACGTGCTGCCTCAGCCGCTTCCTTGGTTTCGCCAAAGATCTTGATCGAACCGTCGTCTTCGATATCGATCGAAGCCTTGGTTTCTTCGCAGATCGCACGGATGGTCGCGCCACCTTTACCGATAACATCACGGATTTTGTCGGTGTCGATTTTCATCGCGATCATGGTCGGAGCATTTTCCGACAGCTCGGTGCGAGACTGACCAATGATCTGGTTCATCTGGCCGAGGATGTTCAGGCGCGCTTCCAGGGCTTGGCCCAGAGCGATCTCCATGATTTCTTCGGTGATGCCTTTGATCTTGATGTCCATCTGCAGCGCGGTAACACCTTTAGCGGTACCGGCTACTTTGAAGTCCATGTCGCCCAAGTGGTCTTCGTCACCCAGGATGTCGGTCAGGATGGCGAACTTCTCGCCTTCTTTAACCAGACCCATGGCGATACCGGCAACCGGTGCCTTCATCGGCACACCAGCGTCCATCAGTGCCAGGGAAGCACCACAAACGGAAGCCATGGAGCTGGAACCGTTGGACTCGGTGATTTCCGACACAACACGGATGGTGTAAGGGAACACGTCAGCAGCAGGCAGCATGGCCTGAACCGAACGACGCGCCAAACGGCCGTGACCGATTTCGCGACGACCAGCGCCGCCCATACGACCACACTCGCCCACCGAGAACGGAGGGAAGTTGTAGTGCAGCATGAACGGGTCTTTTTTCTCGCCTTCCAGGGTGTCCAGCAGTTGTGCGTCACGGGCAGTACCCAGGGTCGCGACTACCAGAGCCTGAGTTTCGCCACGGGTGAACAATGCCGAACCGTGAGTTTTCGGCAGAACACCAACTTCGATATTCAGCGGACGCACAGTGCGAGTGTCGCGACCGTCGATACGTGGCTTGCCGTTAACGATGTTCTCGCGAACGGTGCGGTATTCGATTTCACCGAATGCAGCTTTGACTTCGCTGGAAGATGGCTGACCTTCTTCGCCCGAAAGCTTGGCAACAACCTGGTCCTTCAGCTCGCCCAGGCGAGCGTAACGGTCGGCCTTGACGGTGATGGTGTAGGCGTCGGAAATGGCGGCGCCGAACTCGGAGCGGATAGCGCCCAGCAGTTCGGTAGCTTCGGCTTGCGGAGCCCAGGCCCAAGTAGGCTTGGCGGCTTCAGCAGCCAGTTCTTTAACGGCGTTGATCACAACCTGGAATTCGTCGTGAGCAAACAGTACAGCACCCAGCATCTGGTCTTCGGTCAGCTCTTTAGCTTCCGATTCAACCATCAATACGGCTTCCGAAGTACCGGCAACGACCATGTCAAGGCTCGATGCTTTCAGTTGCTCGTAAGTTGGGTTGAGCAGGTAGCCGGTGCTCTCGTGGAAAGCAACGCGGGCAGCGCCGATAGGGCCATCGAAAGGAATGCCGGAGATAGCCAGGGCAGCCGAAGTACCGATCATCGCAGCGACGTCCGGATCGGTTTTCTTGCTGGTGGAAACGACGGTGCAAACAACCTGCACTTCGTTCATGAAGCCTTCTGGGAACAGCGGACGGATCGGACGGTCGATCAGTCGGGAAGTCAGGGTTTCTTTCTCGGAAGGACGGCCTTCACGCTTGAAGAAACCGCCAGGGATCTTACCGGCAGCGTAAGTCTTTTCCTGGTAGTGAACAGAAAGAGGGAAGAAGCCTTTGCTCGGGTCAGCGGTCTTGGCGCCAACAACGGTCACCAATACGGTGACGTCGTCATCAACGGTAACCAGCACTGCGCCGGAGGCTTGACGGGCGATACGGCCTGTCTCAAGGGTAACGGTCGACTGACCGAACTGGAATTTTTTGATAACCGGGTTCACGGTGTCCTACCTTCTTTGTGGCTCTTGGGGAACTTGTTTTCTTACGAAATTCTTGGGCAATGTCGGGAATCGGCCCAACCCTTGTCCAGGGGGTAAAACGTGTATCCAGATAAAACTTGAGGCTGGGAGCCTACCATGGGCCAGCGGGAATCCCACTGACACACGGCAGACAACCAACCTCTAGCGCAATCGCTTATTAGCGACGCAGACCCAGGCGACCGATCAGAGTCTGATAACGACCCAGATCCTTGCCTTTCAGGTAATCCAGCAGCTTACGACGCTGGTTTACCATGCGGATCAGACCACGACGGGAGTGGTGATCTTTACCGTTGGCCTTGAAGTGACCTTGCAGCTTGTTGATGTTGTGGGTCAGCAGTGCAACTTGCACTTCTGGCGAACCAGTGTCACCAACAGCTTGCTGATAGTCAGCAACGATTTGTGCTTTTTCTTGAACGTCGAGAGCCATGAGGCAATCCTTTTTTCAGGAAACCACCCAAAGGGCAGTCTCAACAGGCCAGGGACAAATCCCTGTATCTAAAAATGAGTGTTGACCGTGCCTGTTAACAGCCACACTCGTTCGGTCATTCTGACCGAATCAGTCTACGTGGCGCGATGCGCCCGTCTTCGCTCACTTCACCGATACCGATAAAGCGACCGTTATGATCCTGTACTCGCACCATGCCGAACTTAGGGGCATCCGGGGCACGTACCGGCTGGCCGTTAAGCCAGTAGAACGCGCTGTGCTCCGAGAAGTGCAGCAATGGCCAATCCAGCAAACCACTGTCCGATGGCATCAGGAAGCGATCAACCGCTTCATTGCCGCCTTCGGCGTGTACCGCTTCCAACTCTTCCAGCGTAACCGTCTGGGCCAGGCTGAAAGGTCCGGCCTGAGTGCGTCGCAGTTCTGCTACGTACGCGCCGCAACCGAGCTGTTCACCAATATCTTCCACCAGGGTACGGATATAGGTGCCTTTGCTGCAGTCCACGGCCAGTCGTGCGGTTTCACCCTCACAAGCGAGCAATTCCAAGCGCGCAATAGTAACAGAACGCGGTTCACGCTCCACTACTTCGCCGGCACGTGCCAGCTTGTAAAGTGGCTGCCCGTCACGCTTGAGAGCCGAGTACATCGGCGGTATCTGACTGATTTGCCCACGAAAAGCGGGCAAAGCGGCTTCGATATCAGCACGACCAACGGTCACGTCGCGAACCTGTAAAACATCACCTTCAGCATCCGCCGTGGTGGTGGTCTTGCCCAGTTGCATCAGGGTTTCGTAACCCTTATCGGAATCAAGCAGGTATTGCGAGAACTTGGTCGCTTCGCCAAAGCACAGCGGCAGTACGCCAGTGGCCAGTGGGTCGAGGCTACCGGTATGCCCGGCCTTCTCGGCATTGAGCAGCCAGCGGACCTTCTGCAACGCCGCATTGGACGTAAAGCCAATGGGCTTATCAAGCAGAATGATGCCGCTGACGTTGCGACGGATACGTTTGACCTGAGCCACCGCTTACTCCTTGGCGTCTTCAGGTGTGGACGGATGCTGGCTGTCTTCAGCCACGGCGCGCTCGATCAATGCCGACAAGTGCGCGCCACGCACGACGCTTTCGTCGTAGTGGAAGTGCAACTGCGGAACACTGCGCAGCTTCATTTCGCGGGCCAACTGCATGCGCAGGAAGCCGGCAGCCGAGTTGAGCACTTTGATGCTTTGTGCGATTTCTTCGCTGTTGTCCTGGCCCATCACGGTGATGAAAATCTTGGCGTGACCCACGTCACGGCTCACTTCAACAGCGGTGATGGTGACCAGGCCAACGCGTGGGTCTTTGACTTCGCGACGGATCAGTTGGGCCAGCTCGCGCTGCATTTGATCGCCGATACGTTGGGTACGGCTGTATTCTTTTGCCATGTCTTGTTACCTGTTACTGCCACACGGTGAAACCCATGGGGTCTGAAAGCGGCAAACGCCCGGCCTGACAAAAGCCAGACCGGGCGTTGCGTTTAGAGTCCGTACGCTGCGCGAGGCATTTGCATGCCCACACGCGGCGTGGCTCCGGAAGTGCGCGAGTTAGAGGCTGCGAGCAACCTGAACCTTCTCGTAGACTTCGATCTTGTCGCCAGCCTTGACGTCGTTGTAGCTCTTGACGCCAATACCGCATTCCATGCCGGCACGTACTTCAGAAGCGTCATCCTTGAAGCGGCGCAGGGATTCCAGCTCGCCTTCGAAGATAACGATGTCTTCACGCAGTACACGGATTGGACGGTTACGGTACACAGTGCCTTCGACAACCATGCAACCGGCGATCGCGCCGAATTTCGGCGAACGGAACACGTCACGTACCTCGGCGATACCCAGGATATTCTCCCGAACGTCACTGCCAAGCATGCCGGTAAGGGCTTTCTTGACGTCTTCGATGATGTCGTAGATGACGTTGTAGTAACGCATGTCCAGGCCTTCCTGCTCGACGATCTTCCGTGCGCCAGCATCAGCACGCACGTTGAAACCGAACAGTACAGCGTTGGAAGCCAGTGCCAGGTTGGCGTCGGATTCGGTGATACCACCGACACCGCCACCGACAACACGCACTTGCACTTCATCGTTACCCAGGCCATTCAAGGCGCCGTTCAACGCTTCGAGAGAACCACGAACGTCAGATTTAAGGACGATATTAAGCGTCTTCTTCTCTGCCTGGCCCATGTTCTCGAAGATGTTTTCCAGCTTGCCAGCGTGAGCGCGAGCCAGTTTGACTTCACGGAACTTGCCTTGACGGAACAGAGCCACTTCACGGGCTTTCTTCTCGTCGGACAGCACGCTCATCTCGTCGCCAGCGTCCGGGGTACCATCCAGGCCGAGGATCTCGACAGGGATGGAAGGACCCGCTTCTTTGATTGGCTTGCCGTTCTCGTCGAGCATGGCACGTACACGGCCATAGTTCGAACCGACCAGCACCATATCGCCTTGGCGCAGGGTACCGTCTTGAACCAGCACGGTCGCAACCGGGCCACGACCTTTGTCGAGACGCGATTCAACCACAACGCCACGACCTGGGGCCGATGGAGTTGCTTTCAGTTCGAGTACTTCAGCTTGCAGCAGGACCGCTTCGAGCAGTTCGTCCACGCCAGTACCGACTTTCGCCGAAACCGAAACGAATGGCGTATCACCGCCCCACTCTTCAGAGGTCACACCGTGAACCGACAGTTCGCTGCGGATGCGATCGAGATCGGCGCCCGGCTTGTCGATCTTGTTCACGGCAACAACCAGAGGAACACCAGCGGCTTTTGCGTGCTGGACAGCTTCAATGGTCTGCGGCATCACGCCGTCGTCCGCTGCAACAACCAGGATCACGATGTCAGTCGCCTTAGCACCACGGGCACGCATTGCGGTAAACGCGGCGTGACCTGGGGTGTCGAGGAAGGTGACCATGCCGCGCTCGGTTTCAACGTGGTACGCACCGATGTGCTGAGTGATACCACCGGCTTCGCCAGCAGCTACCTTGGCACGACGAATGTAGTCGAGTAGCGAAGTCTTACCATGGTCAACGTGACCCATTACGGTCACGACTGGCGCACGGGAGAACGTCTCACCTTCAAACTTCAGGGATTCTGCCAGGGAATCTTCCAGGGCGGTGTCGCTGACCAGGGTCACTTTGTGGCCCAGTTCTTCGGCTACCAGTTGAGCAGTTTCCTGATCAAGCACCTGGTTGATGGTCGCTGGAGTACCCAGTTTGAACATGAACTTGATGATTTCAGCAGCCTTGACCGACATCTGATTGGCAAGATCGCCAACAGTGATGGTCTCGCCAATCTGCACATCACGCACGACAGGACCGGTTGGGCTCTGGAAACCGTGGGCGTTGCGCTTCTTCAGCTTGGCCTTGCCGCGACCACCGCGACGGAAGCCATCGCTTTCTTCGTCGGTAGTACGTGGAGCAACGCGTGGAGCAGGCGCTTTCTCTTTGACCGAAGCACGATGCGGAGCGTTTTTGCGCTCGCCATCGCCACCACCACCGCGACGATTGTTATCGTCGGCACGTGGTTTGTCCGGACGACGAGGTTCCTCACGCTTACGGGCATCAGCAGCAGGTGCTGGTGCAGCGGCAACCGGAGCGGCCTCGCGCACAGCTTCCACAGGAGCGCTAGGCGCGGCGACCGCATCAGCCGAAGCAGTTTGCGCAGCAGCAGGCTGGCGACGCGCTTCTTCTTCGGCGCGACGCTTGGATTCTTCTTCAGCCTTCTGACGAGCAGCATTATCTACTGCGCGACGTTCATCCAGTTCACGCTTGCGCTCGGCTTCAATTTCTTCCGGGCTGCGCTGTACGAAGACTTTCTTCTTGCGTACTTCAACGCTGATGCTCTTGCTACCAGCAACACGCAGGGTGCTGGTGGTTTTGCGCTGCAATGTAATCTTGCGCGGTTCTTCCACTTTCGCCTTGTGGCTGCTCTTCAAGTGAGTCAGCAAAGACTGCTTCTCACTATCGCTCACACCTTCATCGGCGGCGGTGTGCGGCAGACCTGCCTCACGCATCTGCTGCAACAGGCGCTCTACCGGTGTTTTGACCTCATCGGCCAGTTGTTTCACCGTGACTTGCGTCATGCACTTCTCTCCTCAGGCCGCGCCTAATTACTCGAACCAATGGGCTCGGGCGGCCATGATCAACTTGCCGGCACGATCATCGTCAATGCCGTCGATGTCGAGCAGATCGTCAATAGACTGCTCGGCCAGGTCTTCGCGGGTAATTACGCCGCGCACCGCCAGTTCCATCGCCAAATCCTTGTCCATACCCTCAAGCGAGAGTAGGTCTTCGGCCGGATGGGCGTCTGCCAGCTTTTCCTCAGTAGCGATGGCTTTAGTCAACAAACGATCCTTGGCCCGAGCGCGAAGCTCGTTGACGGTGTCTTCGTCAAAGCCGTCGATGTTGAGCATTTCTTCCAACGGTACGTAGGCAATCTCTTCCAGGCTGGTGAAGCCTTCATCTACCAGCACCTGTGCCAGGTCTTCGTCGACTTCCAACTCGTCAATGAAGTTGCGCAGGATGTCACCGGTTTCAGCTTGCTGCTTAGCCTGGATGTCCGATTCGGTCATCACGTTCAGGGTCCAGCCGGTCAATTGGCTGGCCAGACGCACGTTCTGACCACCACGACCAATGGCCTGAGCCAGATTGTCTGCGCCAACGGCGATGTCCATTGCATGGGCATCTTCGTCAACGATAATTGCCGCCACTTCAGCAGGCGACATGGCGTTGATCACGAACTGCGCCGGGTTATCGTCCCACAGGACGATGTCCACACGCTCACCGCCCAATTCGCCCGACACTGCCTGGACGCGCGAACCGCGCATACCGATGCAAGCGCCTTGCGGGTCGATGCGTTTGTCCTTGGAACGGACCGCGATCTTGGCGCGCGAACCCGGGTCGCGGGACGCAGCCATGACTTCGATCAGGCCTTCGGCGATTTCCGGCACTTCGATACGGAACAGCTCGATCAGCATTTCCGGCGCGGTACGCGACAGGATCAACTGAGGGCCACGGTTCTCGGTGCGGATTTCCTTGAGCAGCGCACGCAAACGCACGCCGACACGGAAGGTTTCGCGAGAGATGATGTCTTCGCGGGCCAGCAACGCTTCGGCGTTGTTGCCCAGATCGACGATCACATTGTCGCGGGTAACTTTTTTCACAGTGCCGGAGATAATTTCTCCCAGCCGCTCGCGATAGGCGTCAACGACTTGAGCGCGCTCGGCTTCACGAACCTTCTGCACGATGACCTGCTTGGCGGTCTGTGCAGCAATGCGGCCGAACTCGATGGACTCGATCTTTTCTTCGACGACATCACCAACCTGGGCGCCTGGGTGCGTTTCGGCAACCTTGCTTGGCCAGGTTTCGATGGCCGGATCATCAAGATCGGCTTCTTCGACGACCGTCCAGCGACGGAAAGTCTCATAGGCACCGGTGTGGCGGTTAATTTCCACACGCAGATCAACTTCGTCTTCAAAACGCTTTTTGGTAGCAGTGGCCAGAGCCAACTCCAGCGCTTCAAAAATCACGTTTGCCGGTACGCCCTTTTCATTGGATACCGACTCAACAACCAGCAGTACTTCTTTGCTCATCGTACGCCTCGCCTTTCGCAAGCCATTGGATCCGCGGGATCCGCGTCTCAGTCAAAACTGGGAATAATGTTGGCCTTGTCGATCATATCGATCGGCAACAGGAACTCATGGTCTTCTACCTGCACCACGACATCCTGTTCTTCTACACCGCGCAGAAGGCCCTGAAAGTTGCGTCGTCCTTCAAAAGGAGATCGCAGCTTGATCTTCACTTGTTCACCGGCAAATTTTGCAAACTGATCAATAGTGAACAGTGGGCGTTCCATGCCTGGCGAGGAAACTTCGAGGGTGTATTCAACGGAAATTGGATCTTCAACATCCAGCACACCGCTGATCTGACGGCTGACAATGGCACAATCGTCCACCAGCACACCGCCCTCTTTATCGATATAAACGCGCAACATTGAGTGGCGACCTTGAGCCGAAAACTCAACACCCCAGCATTCATAGCCTAGGGCCACGACCACCGGGGCCAACAAGGCCTGCAACTCTTCTAGCTTGCTCGACACCTGAACCCCCTCGTGCATGTATGTGCATGCTGTGCAAAATAAAAAAATGGGCGAAACGCCCATCCTTGAAACGCCGTCGAACAGCGGCGTTGAAAGTGTCCAGCTAACAAAAAGCCCCTTAAAAGGGGCTCCGCTAAAACTGGTTGCGGGGGCCGGATTTGAACCGACGACCTTCGGGTTATGAGCCCGACGAGCTACCAGACTGCTCCACCCCGCGACAAAGCTGGGGCGGAAGTATACGACCGATCCCTTACAGGGTCAATGTAACCTTCCACCTACAAGAAAGCCCGCAACAGCGGGCTCTCCTGATAATTGGTACCGAGAAGGGGACTCGAACCCCTACACCCTATGGGCACAACCACCTCAAGGTTGCGTGTCTACCAATTCCACCACCTCGGCAATACAGCGCTTACAACCCTTCTTACTTCTGCTCTTGAGCTGGAGGTACGTCAGTCGCTGGAGTAGCCGACTTTTGCTCTTGAAGCACCGGGACATCATCAGAAGCCGGTTTTGCTTTTGGTACTTCCAACACTGCTGGGTTTGGCAAACCTACTTGAGTCAGCACATGAGCTTTCTCTTTAGCAAAGTAACCTAACCCTAAGCTGGTTATGAAGAAACCGGCGGCAAGTATAGCAGTAAACTTACTAAGAAAGGTAGAGGAACCTTGGCTTCCGAATACAGTATTTGAAGCACCTGCACCAAAAGACGCACCAGCATCCGCACCTTTACCCTGTTGCAACAAAACCAGGGCAACTACGCCCAGGGCTGCCAACAGATGAAAAACGACTACGACTGTTTCCAGCATTTTTTCAGTTTCCCGCGGCGCGACAAATCGCACCGAACTCATCTGCATTCAGGGAAGCTCCACCAATGAGCCCCCCATCGATATCCGGCATGCCGAACAGTTCGACCGCATTGGCCGCCTTCACGCTGCCGCCGTATAGAAGCCGCACACCTTGTGCGATTTCAGAATTCTCTGCCGCTAACTGCGCACGGATGGCTGCGTGCACATCCTGCGCCTGTTGCGGTGTAGCAGTCAGCCCGGTGCCAATGGCCCAGACCGGCTCGTAAGCAATTACCGCCTTTGCGAAAGCACCAACACCCAGCTCCTCGATGATGCTGCCAAGCTGACGCGAGACAACCTCAAGAGTCTTGCCAGATTCACGCTGCTCAAGGGTCTCCCCAATACACAGCACCGGAATCAAGCCACAAGCCTGTGCAGCTGCGAACTTGCGATTGAGTGTTCCATCACGCTCGCCCATCATCTGACGGCGCTCGGAGTGCCCAACAAGCACATAGGAACAACCCGCATCAACCAGCTGACTCGGTGCAATCTCACCGGTCAACGCACCTTGCATGGCTTCCACCGCAGAATTCTGCGAGCCGACCTGAATCGACTTACCTTTCAAGCCATCAACCACTTGGGTGATATGCAAGCAAGGCGGGAACACCGCGATGTCAACACCGCTAGGCAAGGCCAAGTGACGAAGGCCATTGATCAGCTCAGCGACACTGGCGCGGGTACCGTGCATCTTCCAGTTACCAGCTACCATAGTGCGACGCATGCTGTACCTCGTCGGTCAAAGTGGGCGCAGATGTTACCCAACCACATCATCACTGGCAAGCCGAATTCAGGCGCAAACTTCAGTTACCAGTTTTGCCAGGTCTTCGGCGTGGCCGCGAACCTGTATTTCATCGTCACCTTCGACCATAACGCGCACCAAAGGCTCTGTGCCGGACTTACGTAGCAATACCCGTCCACGACCAGCCATTGCCAGGGTCGCGCGCTCGCAAGCCTCTTTGACAGCAGGGTGGTCGATCGGGTTTTCTCCACCTGCGAAACGCACGTTAAGCAATACTTGCGGGCATTTGCGCAAAGCCTGACGAGCCTGAGCCAGGCTCTCTTCGCGGCGACGCAAAGCCAATAGCACCTGCAACGCAGCAATAATCGCGTCACCGGTGGTGGTGTGCTGGAAGCACACCACGTGCCCGGAGTTCTCACCACCTACCTGCCAGTTACGCTCCAGCAGCTCGGCGATCACATATCGGTCACCGACATTGGCGCGAACAAAAGGAATACCCAGGTCTGCCAACGCAAGCTCAAGCCCAAGATTGCTCATCAGCGTACCGACGACACCGCCTTGCAGCTTGTTGCGCTCATGCAGGTCGCGGGCAATGATAAACAACAGATCATCGCCATCGACCACGGCACCCGTGTGGTCAACCATCAGCACGCGGTCGCCGTCACCGTCGAAGGCAATACCGAGGTCGGCATGCTCGGCCAGGACAGCAGCTTGCAGCTGCTCCATATGGGTCGAGCCGCAGTTCTCGTTGATGTTCAGTCCGTTGGGCTGAGCCGACAGCACAGTCACGTCTGCGCCCAGCTCCTTAAATACGCTTGGCGCGACTTTGTAGGTCGCACCATGGGCGCAGTCGACGACAACCTTCAGGCCGGCAAAGTTGGTACTGGTTGGCACACTGCTCTTGCAGAACTCGATATAACGACCGGATGCGTCATTGATCCGCGACACCTTGCCCAGCTTGCTGGACTCGACCACGGTCATCGGCGCATCCAACAGCTCTTCGATCATCAACTCAATCTCGTCCGGCAATTTGGTGCCCTGCCCCGAGAAAAACTTGATGCCATTGTCGTCATGAGGGTTGTGCGAGGCGCTGATCACAATACCTGCTTCAGCGTGAAACGTACGCGTCAGGTAAGCGATCGCCGGAGTCGGCATCGGGCCCAGCAACATCACATCAGCACCTGCGGCGGACAAGCCAGCCTCTAGCGCAGACTCAAACATGTACCCGGAAATCCGGGTGTCCTTGCCCACCAGGATGCGGCATGCGCCCATGCTGCGGAACGCCATGCCTGCCGCCCAACCCAGCTTGAGCATGAAATCTGGAGTAATCGGAAACTCGCCGACCCGACCACGGATCCCGTCGGTGCCAAAGTATTTTTTTGTCATAAGTGCTCCATCATTCTTATTCGGCAGATTCTACAGCGGCAATCATGCGCACCACATCCACGGTTTCTGCAACGTCATGCACACGCAAGATGCGTGCGCCTTTGGTCACTGCAAGTGCCGCCAGTGCGAGGCCACCATACAACCGCTCACCCACCGGACGGCTCAATGCCAGCCCTATCATGCTCTTGCGCGATACACCGACCAACAGGGGCCGACCAAGGGCATGCAAGGACTCCATGTGTTTGAACAAACTTAAATTGTGTTGCAGGGTCTTGGCGAAACCAAACCCCGGATCAAGGATGATCCTTTCCGGCGCAATACCTACCGCAGCGCATTGGGCAACGCGTTCTGAGAGAAAACCACTCACCTCACCAACCAGGTCATCATAGTGCGGACTGTCCTGCATATTGCCGGGCTCACCCAGCATATGCATCAAACACACCGGCAAACCGGTAGCCGCAGCTGCATCCAGAGCGCCGTCGCGCTGCAGGGACCGCACATCGTTGATCAAGCCGGCACCTAATCGCGCAGTCTCACGCATCACGGCCGGGGTGGAAGTATCAACCGAAATAATCACATCCAACTCTCGAGCGATGCGCTCGACAATCGGCGCCACGCGCTCCAACTCTTCCAGAGGAGAAACAACGCGAGCACCAGGCCGAGTTGATTCACCACCGACATCAATCAAGGTCGCGCCGGCCGCCACCATGGCTTCTGCGTGACGCAGTGCAGCATCAAGTTGGCTGAAGCGGCCACCATCGGAAAAGGAGTCAGGGGTTACATTAAGAATGCCCATAACATGTGTATGGGCCAAATCAAGAACCCGGTTGCCGCAAGGCAACCGGGGGGAGGACGAAGCAAAAGTCATTTCAAACCTTAGTGGTCAGCTGCCGGGCCACCGATTGGGGTTTCAGGGCGCTCGTTCTGAACCACAGGCGGGGTGCCCGAAGTACCCGAACCACCTTCCCAATCACGAGGCTCACGAGGTGCACGACCGGCCATAATGTCGTCGATCTGGTCTGCATCGATGGTCTCGTACTTCATCAATGCATCAGCCATTGCATCGAGCTTGTCGCGATTATCGGTCAGGATTTGTTTGGCCGTGCCATAGCACTGGTCAATGATACTGCGCACCTCGGAGTCAATCAGCTTGGCTGTCTCACCGGAGAAACTGGCGTTTTGACCACCGCCGCCACGACCCAGGAATACTTCACCTTCTTCCTCGGCGTACATCAAAGGACCGAGCTTTTCCGACAAGCCCCACTTGGTCACCATGTTTCGCGCAATCTGACTGGCGCGCATGATGTCGTTGGAAGCCCCAGTGGTCACGCCGTCGAAGCCCAATGTCATCTCTTCAGCGATTCGACCGCCGTACAGAGAGCAGATCTGACTGATCAACGCACGCTTGGAGAGACTGTAACGATCCTCTTCCGGCAGGAACATGGTGACACCCAAGGCGCGACCACGAGGAATGATCGACACTTTGTAGACTGGATCATGCTCAGGCACGACACGCCCCACAATGGCGTGACCCGCTTCGTGATAAGCAGTGTTCTGCTTCTCTTTTTCGGACATGACCATGGATTTGCGCTCAGCGCCCATCATGATCTTATCTTTCGCCAGTTCGAACTCTTTCATTTCAACAATGCGCTTGCCGGTACGGGCTGCAAACAGCGAAGCCTCGTTCACCAGGTTGGCCAAGTCAGCACCGGAGAAGCCTGGAGTACCACGGGCAATCACAGCCGGAGCTACGTCGTCACCCATTGGGACTTTGCGCATGTGCACTTTCAGAATCTGTTCACGACCACGAATGTCCGGCAGACCAACCACAACCTGACGGTCGAAGCGACCCGGACGAAGCAGTGCAGGGTCAAGCACGTCTGGACGGTTGGTTGCGGCTATCACGATAATGCCGTCATTCATCTCAAAACCATCCATCTCGACCAGCAGCTGGTTGAGAGTCTGCTCACGCTCATCGTGGCCACCACCCATGCCGGCCCCACGATGGCGACCAACGGCGTCGATTTCATCGATAAAGATGATGCATGGCGCGTGCTTCTTGGCCTGTTCAAACATATCGCGAACGCGGCTGGCGCCGACACCAACGAACATTTCAACGAAGTCAGAACCGGAAATCGTGAAGAACGGCACCTTGGCTTCGCCAGCAATCGCCTTGGCCAGCAAGGTTTTACCGGTACCTGGAGGGCCGACCATCAGCACGCCGCGAGGAATACGACCACCAAGGCGCTGAAATTTGCCTGGATCGCGCAAGAACTCCACCAACTCGCCGACTTCTTCCTTCGCCTCATCGCAACCTGCTACGTCAGCCAGGGTGGTCTTCACCTGATCCTCAGAGAGCAGGCGCGCCTTGCTCTTGCCGAAGCTCATCGGCCCGCCCTTGCCCCCCGCACCGCCCTGCATCTGGCGCATGAAGAACATGAACACGGCAATGATCACCAGGATCGGGAAGCTTGCCACCAGGAGTTGAGTCCAAATGCTCTGCTGCTCAGGCTGCTTGCCTTCGACAACCACGTGGTTATCCACCAGGTCACCGATCAGACCGTTGTCCTGGATTGCCGGACGAATGGTCTTGAAGCTATCGCCATCGTTGCGTTTGCCGGTGATCACGTAGCCATCAACCGCTACGCGCTCGACCTTGCCATCCTTAACTTGCTGGATGAAGTCGGAATAGTTGAGGGTCTGCGGCTCGTTAGGACTGGAGAAGTTGTTCATCACCGTCACGAGGACAGCCGCGATGATCAACCACAGGATCAGATTCTTTGCCATATCGTTCAATTAACTACCCTCTGAAGCAAGCTCCGCTACTGGCGCGCGCTTCGCATGATATTCACCGGCCTAACTTACTACATTACCTACAACTCTGGCAGGCGCCGTCTGTAACCCTTTGTGAAACTTTGACTACATAATATTCGTAAAGCTTCGTGACGAAAGCGACATAAAAAAACCTATCGCCCTCCTCGAATAAATCAAAAACGCTCTTCGCTCGCCGCACCTTCAACCCCGCGGAACCCGCGGCACAACAGATATTGCTCGCGAGACCGGTCACGGGAAGAGTCCGGCTTTCGCGTCTGCACCTTGTCGAACAGCTTGCGAATGTTCTTGTGATACTCGTCAAAACCTTCGCCCTGGAAGACTTTCACAAGGAAATCACCGCCCGGACGCAACACCCGGCCCGCCAAATCCAGTGCCAATTCACAGAGGAACATGGCCCGCGGCATATCGACGGCCGGTAATCCACTCATATTGGGGGCCATGTCGGAAATCACAAGGTCTACCTGCGAATTTCCCACGGCCTCCAGAATCTCGGCCAATACCGAGTCCTGGGTGAAGTCGCCGTGCACAAAGGTCACATCCGGGATGCTGTCCATCTCAAGGATGTCGGACGCGATCAATCTTCCCTGGCCACCAATCAGACGACTGGTCACTTGAGACCAGCCACCCGGCGCCGCGCCAAGATCAATCACGCTCATGCCCGGACGAATCAATTTGTCCTTGTCCTGAATCTCCAGGAGCTTGTAACTGGCCCGCGAACGGTAGCCGTCCTTCTGCGCCTTTTTGACGTAAGGATCGTTGAAATGCTCTTGCAGCCACTTAAGGCTAGTTTTGGAACGGGCCACGGGCCACCTCGAAAATAAAACGGGTCGTGATTAACTGGGCGGTCCCGGACTCGCTCGGGTAAACTGGCCGCCGCTTTTTACAAGATCAGACGCAGGGGTCAGATTATGCCGCTCACTCAAGAGCAGAAGAAACAGTACAAATCCATTGGCCACCATCTGAAACCAGTTCTGATTGTGGCAGACAACGGTTTGACTGAGGGTGTGTTAGCCGAACTTGAACGCGCATTGGGCGATCACGAACTGATCAAGATCAAGGTCAACATCCTTGACCGCGAAGCGCGCCTGGCCGCCATTGCAGAACTGTGCAAGGTTGGCAAAGCGGACCTGGTTCAGGTCATCGGCAAGATGGCGCTGCTGTATCGCAAGAACTTCAGCGTCAACAAGCAACTGTCGAACGTTCATCGCTTCAAATGACACAAGGGTCACGGGCGTGCTTTGCGCGCCCTGCCACTCCATCCTGGCGCGGGCTGTACTACCAACACCAAGCCGGAGAACCCTAGCACAAGATAGCTGAATAGCTGCCAGCGCAACGCTTCCGGCAGCCACACATGCACGATGCAATACATTGCACACGCATACAGCGCCATCAACAGCAGTTGGCCGCGAATATCCCGCCACAAACTCACAAACCCCTCAGCCTTGACCAGCACCAATGCCTGAAGGGTCACGCACGCCGCTGCAAAACCCACCAGCAACGCACTCAGTAATCCATCGATCTCATCGATCAACAGCGGAGCCAGGCCAATAAGGCCCAGCACCGGGAGTACACCAATGTGCAGCAACCACAGGCCACCCACCCAAAGCATCTGGGAGAGCTGCCAAAGCATGGCGCCCGCACGAAGCGGGCGCCGCCTTTCAGACGTGACGAACTTCAACAATCTCGTACTCGATCACGCCACCAGGTGTTTTTACAGCGACCACATCACCCTCTTCCTTGGCAATCAAGGCGCGGGCCAGCGGCGAACCGACAGAGATCTTGCCGAGTTTGAAATCAGCTTCGTCTTCGCCAACGATGTGATAGACCACGCTTTCGTCCGTCTCGACGTTAGCGATTTCCACGGTCGTGCCGAAAATCACCTTGCCGGTTTTCGGAATGGTCGTGACATCGATGATGACCGCATTCTGCATGCGCCCTTCGATGTCACGGATCCGCGCCTCGACCATACCTTGCTGCTCGCGAGCAGCGTGGTATTCAGCGTTTTCCTTCAAGTCACCCAGCTCGCGGGCCGTACCGATGTCCTGGCTCAACTTAGGACGTACGACCTTGGTCAGATGGGCGTGCTCCTCTTCCAGGGCCTTTGCGCCCTGGACGGTCATTGGGTATTTGATCATGCCTTCAATCCTGCGTGTAGATCCTGCAAGCGGCGCACGGTCTTTTCCGGACCGAACTTGAGCGCTTCACAGATAGCTTCGCCAGCAGCAATGGTGGTGGTGCAGTAGATCTTGTGCTGCAAGGCATTACGGCGAATAGAGTAGGAATCCGCGATCGACTGACGACCTTCGGTGGTGTTGATGATCAGAGTAACTTCGTCATTCTTGATCATGTCGACCACGTGCGGACGGCCTTCCGTCACCTTGTTTACGCGTCGCACCTTCAGGCCTGCCGCTTCGATCAGCTTGGCGGTACCTGCTGTGGCAACTACTTCAAAGCCCAAGCTGATCAGATCACGGGCAACGCCCGCAACCAGTGGTTTGTCGTCATCACGCACACTGATAAACGCAGTTCCGCCGGTCGGTAGCACTTCACTGGCGCCCATCTGAGCTTTGGCAAATGCTTCACCGAAGGTATCGCCCACGCCCATCACTTCACCGGTGGACTTCATCTCTGGGCCCAGGATTGGGTCCACACCAGGGAATTTGGCGAATGGGAACACCGCCTCTTTCACGCTATAGAAGTTCGGAATGATTTCCTTGGTGAAGCCGATTTCCTTCAGGGTCTTACCAGCCATCACACGGGCAGCGATCATGGCCAGGGACACACCGATGCACTTGGATACAAACGGTACGGTACGCGAAGCACGTGGGTTAACCTCAATGACGTAGATGTCTTCGCCTTGCAGCGCCAACTGAACGTTCATCAGGCCGACAACACCCAACTCAAGGGCCATTTTCTTGACCTGCTCGCGCATCTCATCTTGGATGTGCAGCGGCAACGAATATGGCGGCAGCGAGCATGCGGAGTCACCGGAGTGAACGCCTGCCTGCTCGATGTGCTGCATGATCGCGCCGATCACCACGTCGGTGCCGTCACAAACCGCATCCACGTCCATTTCGATGGCGCAGTTGAGGAAGTGGTCCAGCAGCACCGGGCTGTCATTGGACACTTTCACCGCATCACGCAAGTAACGCTTGAGCTCGTCCTCTTCGTAGACGATTTCCATCGCCCGACCGCCCAACACATAGGAAGGACGCACCACCAACGGATAGCCGATCTTGCTGGCTGCACGGATGGCTTCATCTTCGCTGCGCACGGTAGCGTTTGGCGGCTGACGCAGGTTAAGGCGCTCAACCATTTGCTGGAAGCGTTCACGGTCTTCAGCGCGGTCGATAGCGTCCGGGCTGGTACCGATAATCGGCACTCCAGCAGCCTCAAGCGCACGCGCCAGTTTAAGCGGGGTTTGGCCGCCATACTGCACGATCACGCCTTTCGGCTTCTCAACGCGCACGATTTCCAGCACGTCTTCCAGTGTCACTGGCTCGAAGTACAGCCGATCAGAGGTGTCGTAGTCGGTGGAAACAGTTTCCGGGTTGCAGTTGACCATGATGGTCTCGTACCCGTCGGCGCGCAGAGCGAGCGCAGCGTGCACACAGCAGTAGTCGAACTCGATGCCTTGGCCGATACGGTTAGGACCGCCGCCCAGGATCATGATCTTGTCACGACCCGACGGCGCAGCCTCGCACTCTTCCTCGTAGGTGGAGTAAAGGTACGCGGTATCGGTGGAGAACTCGGCCGCACAGGTATCAACGCGCTTGTAGACCGGGAAGATGTCCAACTTATGGCGATGCGTGCGCAGGTTCTTCTCGGTCACACCCAGCAGTTTGGCCAGGCGCTGATCGGAGAAGCCTTTGCGCTTGAGGCGGAACATCATGTCGCGGTCGATGCTAGCCAGCCCCAGGGTCTTGACCTTCTCTTCTTCCTTGATCAGATCTTCGATCTGTACCAAGAACCATGGGTCGATCATGTTCATGCCGAAGATGTCTTCGACAGTCATACCGGCACGGAAGGCGTCAGCGACGTACCAGATACGCTCGGCGCCCGGCACAGTCAGCTCACGCTTGAGCACGCTCATGCTTTCCGGGTTGCTCAGGTCGAGCTTCTCGTCGAGGCCGCAAACCCCCACTTCCAGACCACGCAGAGCTTTCTGCAACGACTCCTGGAACGTACGGCCGATGGCCATAACTTCGCCGACCGACTTCATCTGAGTGGTCAGACGCGCGTCAGCCTTGGCGAATTTCTCAAAGGCAAAACGTGGAAGCTTGGTCACTACGTAGTCGATGGACGGTTCGAAGGACGCAGGGGTCTTGCCGCCGGTGATGTCGTTCGACAACTCGTCCAGGGTGTAACCCACAGCCAGCTTGGCCGCGACCTTCGCAATCGGGAAGCCGGTAGCTTTAGAGGCAAGGGCCGACGAACGGGAAACACGCGGGTTCATCTCGATCACGACCATACGACCGGTGTCCGGGCAGATGCCGAACTGGACGTTGGAACCGCCGGTTTCCACACCGATCTCACGCAATACCGCCAGGGAGGCATTACGCAGGATCTGATATTCCTTGTCCGTCAGGGTTTGTGCAGGAGCAACAGTGATCGAGTCACCGGTGTGCACGCCCATCGGATCGAAGTTTTCGATGGAGCAGACGATGATGCAGTTGTCCTTCTTATCGCGGACAACCTCCATCTCATATTCTTTCCAGCCGATCAGGGATTCGTCGATCAGCAGCTCTTTGGTCGGAGACAGGTCCAGACCACGGGCGCAGATTTCTTCGAACTCTTCACGGTTGTAGGCGATGCCGCCACCGGTGCCGCCCATGGTAAAGGACGGACGAATGATGCACGGGAAACCGAGGGTTTCCAGAACCGCATAGGCCTCTTCCATACTGTGGGCGATGCCGGAACGCGGGCACGCCAGGCCGATGGATTTCATGGCCTTGTCGAAACGCGAACGGTCTTCAGCCTTGTCGATGGTGTCGGCATTGGCGCCGATCATCTCTACGCCGAATTTTTCCAGGACGCCTTCGCGCTCCAGGTCCAGGGCACAGTTCAGAGCGGTCTGGCCACCCATGGTTGGCAACAGGGCGTCCGGACGCTCCTTCTCGATGATCTTGGCAACGGTTTGCCATTTGATCGGCTCGATGTAGGTAGCGTCAGCCATGTCCGGGTCGGTCATGATCGTGGCCGGGTTGGAGTTCACCAGGATGACGCGGTAGCCCTCTTCGCGCAGGGCCTTGCAAGCCTGGGCGCCGGAGTAGTCGAATTCGCAAGCCTGGCCGATTACGATCGGGCCAGCGCCGAGAATCAGGATGCTTTTTATGTCTGTACGTTTTGGCATGGGTTTGTCACTCAAATCCGCAGGTCAATCGGCAAGCCGTCTTGAACAATCTTTGAAGAACCTGCGGGGGCCACCGGGTTTCGGGGCCGCCCGCAGGCCGCTCAGTCAGCGTCGCTTGGCCATCTCATTAATGAAACGGTCGAACAGCGGCGCTACGTCGTTCGGGCCCGGGCTGGCTTCAGGGTGGCCCTGGAAGCTGAACGCGCTTTTGTCGGTACGTTCGATGCCTTGAAGGGAACCGTCGAACAGCGACTTGTGAATTGCCCGGACGTTGCCCGGCAAGGTCGCTTCATCCACCGCAAACCCGTGGTTCTGACTGGTGATCATCACAACGCCTGTATCCAAGTCCTGCACAGGGTGGTTGGCACCGTGATGGCCATGACCCATTTTCAGAGTCTTGGCACCGGAGGCCAACGCCAACAGCTGGTGGCCTAGGCAGATACCGAATACCGGAATCTCTGTTTCCAGCACTTCCTTGATGGCCTGGATGGCATAGTCGCAAGGCTCCGGGTCACCCGGGCCGTTTGACAAGAACACACCGTCCGGTTGCAGGGCCAGAACATCGCTGGCCGGGGTTTGCGCAGGAACAACGGTCACGCGGCAACCGCGCTCAACCAGCATGCGCAGGATGTTGTATTTAACGCCGTAGTCGTAAGCGACCACGTGATAAGGCAGGTCAGCCGCGTCGATGGTCTCGTGGCTATCGGTCTTCAAGTCCCAGACCGTAGAGCGCCACTCGTACTGCTCCTTGGTGCTGACGACTTTCGCCAGGTCCATGCCTTTCAGGCCTGGGAAGCCTTGCGCCGCGGCAATCGCCGCTTCTTCGGAAATATTGTCACCGACCATGATGCAGCCATTCTGCGAGCCTTTTTCACGCAGGATGCGTGTGAGGCGACGCGTATCGATACCGGCGATCGCCACAACGTTATTGGCTTTCAGGTAATCCGACAGCGACATCGTGTTACGCCAGTTGCTCGCAACCAGTGGCAGGTCACGAATGACCAGGCCGGCCGACCATACACGATCAGACTCGACGTCTTCCGGTGTGGTACCGGTATTGCCGATGTGCGGATAGGTCAGGGTAACGATTTGCTGGGCGTAGGAAGGATCGGTAAGGATTTCCTGATAGCCGGTCATGGCGGTGTTAAACACCACCTCTCCAACGGTTTGACCGTCGGCTCCAATGGCTTCGCCGCGAAAAATGCTGCCATCAGCAAGGGCGAGTATGGCTGGCTTAGTCAAGAAGACCTCCCGTAAATAAAGCCTGAAAGGGCGATCGCAGGTTGTAAAAAAGCGGAGTGACGTATGGACACGTCACCCCGCTTCTTCACTGAATTATTCTGCGCGCTTTTAGTGGACACACTAAAGCTGTAGCTTACAGAAAAAGGCTTTTTTGGTCCACCGCTAATGAGCCTTAAAGGCAGGAGAATGCGACAGGACGTCGCTTAGCGGGTAAAAACGGGGCCTTAGGATAATCCTGAGACCCCGTTTTAGCTACTGATTAGTGAAGATCCAGTACATCGCGCATGTCGTACAGGCCTGCTTCACGACCTTCCAACCAGAGCGCAGCACGCACCGCCCCCTTGGCGAATGTCATGCGACTGGAAGCCTTGTGTGTGATCTCCAGGCGCTCGCCCTCGGTAGCGAACAGCACGGTGTGGTCACCCACAACATCACCACCGCGAACGGTCGCAAAGCCAATGGTGTCACGCGCTCGCGCACCGGTATGACCTTCACGACCGTAAACGGCCACTTTAGACAGGTCACGCCCCAGCGCATCAGCAATAGCTTCGCCCATGCGTAGCGCTGTGCCCGACGGCGCATCGATCTTGTGACGGTGATGCGTTTCGATAATCTCGATATCCGCCTCATCACCCAACACGCGCGCCGCCATATCCAGCAACTTGAGCGACAGGTTCACGCCAACACTGAAGTTGGCAGCGAAGACGACAGGAATATCCTTGCCCGCCTCCACCAGCAACTGCTTCTGCTCGGCAGTCAAACCCGTGGTACCGATCACCATCGCCTTGCCCGCCTTACGGCAGAATGCGAGATTTTTCAGCATCACTTCCGGCAGCGTGAAATCGATCAGCACGTCGAATTCGTCAGCCACCTGCTCCAGGTTGCCGGACAACGACACACCGATACGCCCCAGCGAAGCCAACTCACCCGCATCCGCACCAATCAACGTGCTGCCAGGGCGAACAATCGCCGCCGTCAGCCCAGAGGCAGGCGAACGCTGCTGCACTGCTTCGACCAGCGTCTTGCCCATGCGCCCGGCAGCGCCCATTACGGCTATACGTCGCATACTCACTTCCTTACAGGTCGCCGAAGAAGCGCTTCACGCCTTCGAAGAAGCCAGTGGTTTTCGGCGAATGGGTGTCATCGCCCTCCAACGAACTGCGGAACTCTTCAAGCAGTTCACGCTGACGGCGCCCCAGATTGACGGGAGTTTCCACCGCCACACGACACATCAGGTCGCCAGCACCGCCACCGCGCACCGGCGCTACGCCCTTGCCACGGATGCGGAACTGTTTACCGGTCTGCGTCCCCTCAGGAATCTTGAGCTTGACTCGACCATCAAGGGTCGGAATCTCCAACTCGCCACCCAAGGCCGCATCGACAAAGCTGATCGGCACTTCGCAGAACAGGTGCTTACCATCGCGCTGGAAGATCGAGTGCTCGCGCACATTGATCACCACGTACAAGTCACCCGTTGGTCCACCCTGCGTCCCGGCCTCGCCCTCGCCAGAAAGGCGAATACGATCACCAGTATCAACACCAGCCGGCACTTTCACCGAGAGGGTCTTGTACTCTTCGACGCGGCCCTCACCGTGGCACGAATCACACGGATCGGAAATGATCTTGCCTTGGCCATGGCAGCGCGGGCAGGTCTGCTGCACCGAGAAGAAGCCCTGCTGCATACGAACCTGGCCGATACCGCCGCAGGTTGGGCAGGTAATCGGCGAAGAGCCTTTCTTAGCCCCCGAACCATCGCACGGCTTGCAGTTAACCAACGTCGGTACGCGAATATTGACGCTGGTGCCGCGCACGGCCTCTTCCAGATTCAGTTCCAGGGTGTAACGCAAGTCGCTACCACGCTGGGCGCCACCACGCTGACCACCCCGGCCACCGCCAAAGAAGTCACTGAATACGTCACCGAAAATATCGGAGAAGTTCTGACCACCAAAACCAGCACCGCCGCCCCCCATACTTGGGTCGACACCCGCATGACCATATTGGTCGTAGGCTGCACGCTTGTTGGGATCAGACAGACATTCGTAGGCCTCGTTGGCCTCTTTGAACATTTCTTCGGATTCTTTGCTATCCGGATTACGGTCCGGGTGGTGCTTCATCGCCAAGCGACGGTAAGCCTTTTTCAGGTCCGCCTCGCTGGAGCCGCGCTCCACACCCAATACTTCGTAATAGTCACGCTTTGCCATAAGTCTTTGCACTCTTAAGGACGTTCAGCCAGACCCTCCTGAGCCCGACTAAACTCGTTGAGCCCCAATACAGGCCCGGACCCAACTCACGTCAATTCAACGATCCTGGTCATTACTACTTTTTAGCCAGGGACCCGGCCAAAAACGCGGTATTTATTGATCGGAAAGCAGGAGCATCCCCGATCACACCGCCAGCATCCGAACGTTGTCGCATGCTGTAAAAATTCACATACCCCAGACACGCCAACGCGGGAGCAAGCTCCCGCGCGGCGACATCCTACCAGTCACCGCTTGATAGCGGTCAACCGGGCGACCAACTTACTTGGTCTCTTTAACTTCTTCGAACTCAGCATCGACAACGTCGTCGTGCTTGGCTTCAGGCTCTGCCTGTTGCGCAGCAGCGTCAGCGGGCTGACCTTGTTCGGCGTACATCTTCTGAGCAACTGGCGCGGAGACTTTCGACAGCTCCTCAACCTTGGCATCGATAGCAGCCTTGTCGTCACCTTTTACAGCGGCTTCCAGCGCAACCACAGCGGCTTCAATTGCGGCCTTCTCTTCAGCGGTCACTTTCTCGCCAGCATCAGCGATCATTTTGCGCGTCGAGTGAACCAGTGCGTCACCCTGGTTACGAGCACCAGCCAGTTCTGCGAACTTGGCATCCGCATCAGCATTGGCTTCAGCATCACGAATCATCTGTTGAATTTCTTCATCAGACAGACCGGAGTTGGCCTTGATGGTGATCTTCTGCTCTTTACCGGTAGCCTTGTCTTTCGCGCCGACGTGCAGAATGCCATTGGCGTCGATGTCGAAGGTCACTTCAATTTGTGGCACGCCACGTGGTGCTGGTGGAATCTCAGCCAGATCGAACTTGCCCAAGGACTTGTTCTGAGCAGCCTGTTTACGCTCACCCTGCAGCACGTGAATGGTCACAGCACCCTGGTTGTCATCGGCAGTCGAGAACACTTGGGATTTCTTGGTAGGAATCGTAGTGTTTTTTTCGATCAGCGCAGTCATCACGCCACCCATGGTTTCGATACCGAGGGTCAGCGGGCTTACGTCCAGCAGCAACACGTCTTTCACGTCACCGGCCAATACCGCGCCCTGGATGGCAGCACCCATGGCAACCGCTTCGTCCGGGTTTACGTCTTTACGTGCTTCTTTGCCGAAGAACTCGGTAACCAACTTCTGAACCAGTGGCATACGGGTCTGACCGCCCACCAGGATTACATCGTTGATAGCACCAACGTCGATACCGGAGTCCTTCAGAGCGATGCGGCAAGGCTCGATAGTGCGCTGAACCAGGTCTTCAACCAGCGCTTCCAACTTGGCGCGAGAGATCTTCACGTTCAAGTGCTTAGGACCGGTAGCGTCTGCCGTGATGTACGGCAGGTTAACGTCGGTCGACTGAGCGGAAGACAGCTCAATCTTGGCTTTTTCAGCGGCCTCTTTCAGGCGCTGCATCGCCAGCGGGTCACCTTTGAGGTTCATGCCACTTTCTTTCTTGAATTCGTCAACGAGGTAGTCGATCAGACGAATGTCAAAGTCCTCACCACCCAGGAAGGTGTCGCCGTTAGTAGCCAACACTTCGAACTGGTGTTCGCCATCCACTTCAGCAATTTCGATTACGGAGACGTCAAAGGTACCGCCACCCAGATCATAAACGATCACAGTGTGGTCGCCTTTGGCCTTGTCCATACCGTAAGCCAGAGCAGCTGCGGTTGGTTCGTTGATGATACGTTTTACGTCCAGACCCGCGATGCGGCCGGCGTCTTTGGTCGCCTGGCGCTGGCTGTCGTTGAAGTAGGCCGGAACGGTGATCACCGCTTCAGTCACTGTCTCACCCAGGTAGTCTTCGGCAGTCTTCTTCATCTTTTTCAAGATTTCAGCCGAGATCTGTGGCGGCGACATTTTCTGGCCGTTTACTTCAACCCAAGCGTCACCGTTGTCAGCCTTGGCGATTTTGTACGGAACCATCTTGATGTCTTTCTGTACGACTTCTTCGTCGAACTTACGACCGATCAGACGCTTTACCGCGTACAGCGTGTTATGCGGGTTAGTCACTGCCTGACGCTTGGCCGACTGACCAACCAGGATTTCACCGTCGTTGGCGTAAGCAATGATCGACGGCGTGGTACGCGCGCCTTCGGCGTTTTCGATTACTTTTGCTACGCCGTTTTCCAGCACAGAGACGCAGGAGTTGGTGGTCCCCAGGTCAATACCGATAATTTTGCCCATGATTTACTCTCCCGAAACTTGAATTTGGTTGCCGCAGCAGTGGTGGCTAACTGCGGTAGCACTTAAACGCTTGACTTATAGATGGGGGCCTTGCGGCGGATTTCAAGCCTGCTCATCAATAGAAGGTGCAACCGGTGCAGGAGCCTTGCTCACCACTACCATTGCCGGACGCAGCAGACGGCCGTTGAGCTGATAACCCTTCTGGAACACTTTCAACACACTATTAGGTTCCAGATCATGGCTTTCCTGCATGGCCATAGCCTGGTGATGCTCAGCATTGAACGGTTCGCCGCCTTGCGGATCGATGGCTTCAAGCTGATAACGCTTCAGAGTGTCCTGAAACATTTTCAAGGTCAGCTCAATACCTTCGCGCATCGGGCGGATGTTTTCGTCATCCGGATTAGACAATTCAAGACCACGCTCCAGGCTGTCGATGATCGGCAGCAAGTCATTGGCGAATTTTTCCAGCGCGAATTTGTGAGCCTTTTCTACATCCTGCTCGGCACGGCGGCGGACGTTCTGCAGATCGGCGGCAACACGCAACGACTGATCCTGCGCAGCGGCCAACTGCTCTTCGAGCACTTGCACACGAGTTGCCAGTTCATCACCGGCAGCCGAATTGGCGTCTGGAGTTTGCGTATCCTGCGTCTGTTCGTCAGCCATAGATTTCTCCTTTCAAAATCATGCGCGAACTCAACTCGCGCTTCTGTTCCGGTATATGGGGCCACAATTTCCAGGTTCAAGGGCGCAGGCGTTACCAAAAGTCTTTCGCCTGCCACAGATCAATTCCCGCACCACCATTCTTCTTTGCGCTAAAAAACCTGCTCGACCGAGCAAATCGAGCTAAGCATCAGGATTGTCAGCCCCAAACAAAACACTGTATAAATAACCAGACCTAAAGCCTGGGAGCGGCCTTCATGCTCGTGCACCTGTCCGTACATAACTACGCCATCGTTGAACATCTGGATCTCGAACTGGATCGCGGGATGAGCGTAATCACAGGCGAAACCGGCGCCGGCAAGTCGATCATGCTCGACGCATTGGGCCTGACCCTGGGCGACCGAGCCGATAGTGGCGTAGTGCGCCCAGGGGCTGACAAGGCCGACATCCTGGCCACCTTCGACCTCGCCGATATCCCCGAAGCCGAAGTCTGGCTAGCCGAGCGCGACCTCAATAATGACGGCCCATGTATCCTGCGCCGCGTCATCACTGCCGAAGGACGCTCGCGCGGCTATATCAATGGAACGCCCTGCCCCCTCGGCGACCTGAAAGCCCTGGGTGAACTGCTGATAGACATTCATAGCCAGCATGAGCACCAGTCCCTGCTCAAAACCGATACCCACCGCCGCCTGCTCGACGAATACGCCGGCGCCACCGACCTTGCCCGGCAAGTACAACTGGCTGCCCAGCGCTGGCGCCAGACTCGCCAGGAGCTGGAACGACTGTCCAACTCCGGCGACGAGCAGCGCGCTCGCCACCAACTGCTCAGCTATCAACTTGAAGAACTGGAAAGCCTGGGTCTTGGAGAAACGGAGCTGGAACAACTGGAGCAGGAACACAAGAACCTCACCAACGCCGAAACCCTGCTGGGTATCTGCCGCCAAGTGGTTGAGCAGTGCAGCGAGAGCGACTCCGGCAACGTGCTCAATGCGCTCACGGCGAGCCTAAACAGATTGTCCAGCGTTAACAGCGCTTCGGGCTCATTGAGTGAAGCCACAACCCTACTGACCAGTGCACAAATCCAAGTAGAAGAAGCCGTGGGCGAACTCAACCGCTTCCTGGATCATTTCGACGCCGACCCGGCGCGCCTGCAGGAAATAGAAGAGCGTCTTGACACCATCTACACCCTGGCGCGCAAACATCGAATCCAACCCACTGAAGTAGCAACCATGCAGCAAAAGCTGCTGGATGAAATCGAGACGCTGAACGCGAATGACGAATCCATCGAGCGACTAGGCGAAGAGCTCGGCTCTTTTGCCCGCCATTACCAGGAAAAGGCCCGCGAACTGAGCGAGCTGCGCCAACAGGCCGCCAGCAGTCTGGCAGATGCCGTTGAGCAGGAAATCCAGCGCCTGGGCATGCCGGGCGGGCGCTTCACTATTGAATTGCGCGCCAACACCACTACTGAGTTACAGCCACACGGCCTGGAGCAGGTTGAGCTATTGGTCAGCGCCAACCCAGGACAACCGCTCAAGGCACTTGCAAAGGTCGCGTCCGGTGGCGAGCTGTCGCGTATCAGCCTGGCGATCCAAGTGATTACTGCGCAAACATCCCGGGTGCCGACGCTGGTGTTCGATGAAGTCGACGTAGGCATCGGCGGCCCTACCGCGGAGATTGTTGGCCAGTTGCTGCGTCGCCTGGGAGATCGAGGGCAGGTACTGACGGTCACTCACTTGCCACAAGTAGCAGCCCAGGGGCATCAACACTTATTTGTGCACAAGGTAAGAGGAAGCGATGCGACACACACGGCAGTATCTAAGCTGAGCAAGTCGGAACGCGTTGAAGAAGTGGCCCGAATGCTCGGGGGTATCGACCTGACTAAAGAGTCTTTAGCACACGCTAAGAAGATGGTCGTAACCACCAAGGCCTGACCAAGACTTTTCCTTATGTAGAAAGCACGAAGGCGACCCTAGGGTCGCCTTCAATCGTTTTGCAGAGCGAATCTGCATCGATTTTTACTTTTTCTTACGGATGTACAACACGAGATTGTGGTCAACCAAATCGAAGCCATGCTCCTCAGCAATCTTATGCTGCAGCGCTTCGATCTCTGGGCTAGTGAACTCGATAACCTCATTGGTATCCAGGTCAACCATATGGTCATGATGACCACCGTCGGCCAATTCGAACACTGCATGACCGCCGTCGAAATTATGACGAACCACCAGCCCTGCGGCTTCAAACTGGGTCAGTACACGGTAAACCGTGGCCAGGCCGACGTCCTCATTAGACTCCATCAGCGCCTTGTAAACATCCTCGGCACTCATGTGGCGCTGCTCAGCAGAATCGAGCATTTGTAGAATCTTGACTCGTGGCAGAGTCACTTTAAGACCGGCTTTGCGTAGTTCGCTATTTTCAACCATGGTTAGCTTTCTCGCGGATGCTGCTTCGCAGCTTCTCTTAATACGGGTATGATCGGCGTTTACGTTGTCCCAGCCAAGATAGTGGAAGTCGCCCACCGATGCAAAACACCAAGCTCTTGCTAACCAGTTTCACCTTTGTGGGACTGCTCGCACTCGCCGGTTGTTCATTCCCCGGGGTTTACAAAATCGACATCCAGCAGGGCAATGTCGTCACGCAGGACATGATAGACCAGTTACGCCCGGGAATGACCCGACGGCAAGTACGGTTTATTATGGGCAACCCCCTGCTGACTGACACTTTCCACGCCGATCGCTGGGATTATCTCTACAGCCTGCAGCCTGGTGGCGGTGAACGCCAACAGGAACGTGTCAGCGTCATTTTCAATGGCAATGACCAGCTTGTCAGCCTGTCGGGTGACTTCATGCCTGGCGTAAGCCGAGATGAAGCCCTGCTAGGTAAAGACAACGGCACCAACGTGACTGCACCTGCGCAGGAAAGCGAGAAGCCGAAATCCGAAGTACCAGCGAAGCCAGGCTCGTTGCTCGACAAGATCCAGAAGGACGTCGACGGAGTGGAAACCGTTCCGGTACCGACGCCTCAGCCACTGGACACCAGCCCGCAGTAACATTGCGGCACCTACAAAAAAGCCCGGCATGCCGGGCTTTTTGTTGCCTGATGATTAGCAATCTTATGAGTTCTGCTGCTTGATCAACGCCGCCTTGGCGGCACGCAGCCTTCGCACCTCTTTAGGGTCGACGAGCAAAGGGCGATAGATCTCAATGCGATCACCCGATTGCACAACGCGCGCTTCAGCGTCCGCGACAACCTTACCGAATATCCCCAAAGGACAATCAGCCAGATCCAACTCGGGAAACCGCACTGCAATTCCTGACGCCTGTACCGCCCCTCGCAGACTGGTACCCGAAGCCACCGTTACCGCCAGCAAGACCTGCTGATCTAGGGCAGCGTATACCACCTCAATCTCAACCATGCAGTTGCTTGGCCCGCTGACAGAACGCATCTACCAGCGTATTGGCCGCCTGATTGAACAATGGCCCCAATGTCGCCCGCACAAGCGGGCCAGCGTAATCAAACGATAGGTCCAAGCTGATCTTGCAGGCCTTGTCGGTCAGCGCCTTGAATACCCAGATACCGTGTAACTGGGTAAAAGGGCCTTCCTGCAGATTCATTTCAATGGACTTGCCCGGCACCAACACATTGCGCGTGACAAAGTGCTGGCCCAACCCACCTTTCGCCACACCGACACTGGCGACCATGTGCTCATCAGTGCTTTCAAGCACCTCAGCCGTTGAACACCAAGGCAGGAATTCCGGGTAACGCGCCACGTCGTTGACCAGGTCATAGAGCGCCTGCGCCGGATAGGGCAGCAGGGCCGAACGTTGAATATGCGTCGTCATGTGCGCGTTATTTCCACAGCTGAGCGGCAAACATCGCGAAAGAACAGCTCGTTCCGCGAGAGAAAAAAACCAAAGAACTGCCAGCATTGTCCGGGATTCGACCAACACGCTCAAGCACGTAGGTTGACCGTAGCCGACACGCTCGCAACTCCCTATAATGCCGCCCCTATGGCTAAACAAAAGAAACACCCCACAGGGACCATCGCGCAAAATAAAAAGGCGCGACACGATTACTTCATCGAACATCGGTTCGAAGCTGGTCTGGTCCTGGCCGGCTGGGAAGTAAAGAGTCTGCGCGCCAGCAAGCTGCAACTGGTCGACAGCTACGTATTGCTCAAGAATGGCGAGGCATGGCTGCTGGGCAGTCATATCACCCCGTTGACCACTGCGAGCACCCACGTAATTGCCGACCCGGTGCGCACGCGCAAACTATTGCTCAACGCACGCGAACTGGAAAAGCTCGCCGCTGCCGTGCAGCAGAAAGGCTACGCCTGCATCTGCCTGTCCTGGTACTGGAGCAAGCATCTGGTCAAGTGCGAGATCGCACTGGGCAAGGGCAAGAAGGAATACGACAAGCGTGATACCGAGCGCGAACGCGATTCCAACCGGGAACTGCATCGCGCTGTGCGCAACAAGGGCAAGGAAGAGTAACCCTTGTGACGATGTAGCCTCGGAATAAATCCCCCGGCTACATCCCTTTACGACGCTCCGCTCGCGCCACGCGCTGAACCTCCTGACGCACTTCCGCCAACACTTCCTGCACGTATTCCAAATGACGCGTTGAGACTTCTCGCGCCTGCTCTGCCCGCCCCTCAATAATTGCCAGGTACAACTCCCGATGCTGACTGATCAGCATGTCGCGGGTTTCCGTACGCTGCTGATACATGCCGCCAATATTGGTCACCACGTTACGCTTGAGCAGGTCGAACAGGCCGCGAATGGTGTGCAGCAACACGGCGTTATGACTGGCCTCCGCAATGGCCAGATGAAATCTTGCATCCGCTGCACCCTCCTCGACCCGACTCACTTCATCAACGCGGCCATAGCAATCCTGCAGCGCCTCGAATGCAGCGGTCAGCCGCTCGCGATCGACCTCGGTGGCACGCAACGCAGCGTAATAAGCACAGGATGCTTCGAGGGTCTGGCGGAACTCCAGCAGGTCACGCTGCGCCTCGGGGTTGTTTTCCAACAGGTGTAGCAACGGATCACTGAACGTCGAGCCCAGTGACTCGGCAACATAATTGCCTCCGCCCTGCCGACTCACCAACAACCCCTTGGCCGCCAGTTTCTGAATGGCCTCCCGCAGCGACGGACGCGACACGCCAAACCGCTCAGCCAAAGCGCGCTCAGCCGGCAAGCGCTCACCCGACTTCAGCGTGCCCTCAAGGATCATCCCCTCAAGCTGCTCGACAATATCGTCAGACAAACGGCGCTGACGCACCTGATCAAACCCCATAACTCACCCTCCACCATCCCGACCACTCGCCGGGCCCTCTATTCTGGCCTATCGCCGCCCTTCCAGCACCTATCAGAACAGCTTCGATTCAACCGATCAGATGGTCTTACCCAATGACCTACGACCAAAGTTTCGCGAGCGGCAAATTGACACATCCCCTGAAGGCTTTTAACCTACCCTCCAGCGATTGTAAATTGGTAATACCAATTATCCAGATCGACTAAAAAGTGCCTGACCAACAACAATTAGGGGCCACCCCATATGCAAACCTGGCAACAGCTTTACAGCCCGCTCGGCAGCCTCGGCCTGTCCGCATTGGCCGCCGTTATTCCGATCGTATTTTTCTTCCTGGCCCTGGCCGTGTTTCGCCTCAAAGGCCACGTGGCCGGCAGCATCACGTTGGCGCTGTCGATACTGGTGGCAATCTTTGCCTTCCAGATGCCAGTAGATATGGCGCTGGCCGCTGCTGGCTACGGCTTCGCCTACGGTCTTTGGCCTATTGCCTGGATCATTGTCGCGGCGGTGTTTCTCTACAAACTAACGGTCAAGAGTGGCCAGTTCGAGATCATCCGCAGCTCGGTGCTGTCGATCACCGATGACCAACGCTTACAGGTGCTGCTGATCGGTTTCTGCTTTGGCGCCTTCCTGGAGGGCGCTGCCGGTTTCGGTGCCCCCGTGGCAATTACCGCCGCATTGCTGGTAGGCCTGGGGTTCAACCCGCTGTACGCAGCCGGCTTGTGCCTGATTGCCAACACAGCGCCCGTTGCCTTTGGCGCCCTGGGGATTCCGATCATCGTTGCCGGGCAAGTGACCGGTATCGATGCCTTCAAGATCGGCGCCATGACCGGACGCCAGTTGCCCCTCTTGTCGCTGTTCGTGCCGTTCTGGCTGGTATTTATGATGGATGGCCTGCGCGGTGTGCGCGAAACCTGGCCGGCTGCGCTGGTCGCTGGCTTGAGCTTTGCCATCACTCAATACTTCACGTCCAACTTCATCGGCCCGGAACTGCCGGACATCACCTCGGCTTTGGCCAGCCTGATTTCCCTGACCCTGTTCCTGAAAGTCTGGCAACCCAAGCGCACCGCAGGCGCGCAGATTGCGGGCGCAACCTCCGGCGTAGCCATTACCGCCAGTGTTGGCGGCTTCGGCTTGCCACGCAGCACCGTCGCCTCGCCTTATAGCCTGGGGCAGATCTTCAAGGCTTGGTCGCCATTCCTGATCCTCACCGTGCTGGTGACTATCTGGACGCTCAAACCGTTCAAGGCGATGTTCGCCGCCGGCGGCTCTATGTACAGCTGGGTGTTCAACTTCGCGATCCCGCACCTGGACCAACTGGTGGTCAAGGTCGCACCCATCGTGACCAACCCGACTGCCATTCCAGCGGTATTCAAGCTGGACCCAATTTCAGCCACTGGTACCGCGATTTTCTTCTCCGCACTGATTTCGATGCTAGTACTGAAGATCAACATCAAGATTGGTCTTACCACTTTAAAAGAGACGTTCTACGAACTGCGCTGGCCAATCTTGTCGATCGGCATGGTGTTGGCCTTTGCCTTCGTCACCAACTACTCCGGCATGTCGTCGACCATGGCGCTGGTATTGGCTGGTACCGGCGCAGCCTTCCCGTTCTTCTCGCCGTTCCTTGGCTGGCTGGGCGTTTTCCTGACGGGCTCCGACACTTCGTCCAACGCCCTGTTCAGCTCGCTGCAAGCCACTACAGCGCACCAGATCGGCGTCAACGACACCCTCTTGGTAGCCGCGAACACCAGCGGCGGCGTTACCGGCAAAATGATCTCGCCGCAATCGATTGCAGTGGCCTGCGCCGCAACCGGCCTGGTGGGCAAAGAATCCGATCTGTTCCGCTTCACCCTCAAGCACAGCCTGTTCTTCGCCACAATCGTCGGGCTGATCACGCTGGCTCAGGCCTACTGGTTTACCGGCATGCTGGTGCACTAAAGCCACAAGCAATAGGGTAATAGCCGACGCCGGGCGGTAACCTCGGCGTCGGCATTGCGCATTCGTGTCAATACGGCGCCCTGGGGGTGCTGATCCTGGAGGCCCCATGAGTCTGCCTGCCGCTTTCTTAGCTGACGTCGCACAGCTGATCCCAAAAGATCGGCGTTTCGACGATCCACTTTCCACCCTCGCATTCGGCACCGACGCCAGTTTTTACAGATTGGTCCCACAACTAGTGATCCGCGTGGAGTCGGAAGGTGAAGTGGTAGCTCTGCTGCAACTGGCCCAGCGTGAGCGCGTGCCAGTGACCTTCCGCGCGGCCGGCACCAGTTTGTCCGGTCAAGCGATCAGCGACTCCGTACTGATCGTGCTGGGAGACAATTGGAACGGCCGCGAGATTCGCGGGCACGGGACTCAGATCCGCCTGCAACCCGGCGTAATCGGTGCCCAGGCCAACGCCTGGCTGGCGCCGTTCGGGCGCAAGATCGGCCCGGATCCCGCATCGATCAATGCCTGCAAGATCGGCGGAATCGTCGCCAACAATGCCAGCGGCATGTGCTGCGGCACCGCGCAAAATACCTATCACACCTTGGCTGGCATTCGTCTGGTGCTGGCCGACGGCAGTTGCCTGGACACCGAAGATGCGGCCAGCGTCAGCGCCTTTCGTGAGCGGCACGGCGCGCTGCTTGAACGCCTGGCGACACTGGGTCGCGAGACGCGGGCAAACGCCGAACTCGCCGCGAAAATCCGCCACAAATATCGTCTGAAAAACACCACAGGACTGTCACTCAATGCCCTGGTGGATTTCGATGAACCACTGGATATTCTTAGCCATCTGCTGGTCGGCTCCGAGGGGACGCTGGGCTTTATAAGCGCAGTGACCTACGACACCGTGATCGATCATCCCAACAAAGCCTCGGCATTGATTGTGTTCCCCAATGTGGAGACGTGCTGCAACGCAGTAACCGCGTTGAAAACCCAGCCGGTCTCAGCCGTAGAGCTGCTGGATCGACGCAGCATGCGTTCGGTCCAGAACAAACCCGGCATGCCCGCCTTCGTACAACACCTGTCGGAAAATGCCTGCGCGCTGCTCATCGAATCCCGCGCGGCATCACCTTCTTTGCTGCATGAGCAAATGGCGCTGATCATGGCGTCCCTGGCCGTTTTCCCCGTCGAGAAACAGGTCGATTTCACCGAAGACCCTGTAGAAAACGCCCGACTCTGGGCGATTCGCAAGGACACCTTTCCTGCCGTCGGCGCTGTGCGCAAAACCGGCACCACGGTGATCATCGAAGACGTGACCTTTCCCGTCGAGCAACTCGCCATCGGCGTAAACCGTCTGATCGAACTGTTCGACAAACATCACTACGACGAAGCCATCCTTTTCGGACACGCCCTGGAAGGCAATCTGCACTTTGTGTTCACCCAAGGCTTCAACAGCGCCGAAGAAGTCACACGCTACCAAGCGTTCATGGATGACGTGGCGCAACTGGTGGCCGTCGAGTTCGGCGGCTCACTGAAAGCCGAGCACGGTACCGGACGCAATATGGCGCCATTCGTCGAGTTGGAATGGGGCAGCGATGCTTACCAACTGATGTGGCAGCTCAAGCGCCTGCTCGACCCCAACGGCATTCTCAACCCCGACGTAGTGCTCAGCAACGACCCGCAGATTCACCTCAAGCACCTCAAACCACTGCCTGCAGCCGACGAGCTTGTGGATAAGTGCATCGAGTGCGGCTTCTGCGAGCCTGTGTGCCCCTCAAAAGGCCTGACGTTGAGCCCACGCCAGCGCATCGTGATCTGGCGCGACATTCAGGCGAAGAAACGCGCCGGCGTCGACACCACCGAACTGGAAGCCGCCTACCACTACCAAGGCATCGACACCTGCGCAGCCACCGGGCTATGCGCCCAGCGCTGCCCTGTGGGAATCAATACCGGCGACTTGGTGAAAAAGCTGCGCAGTCGTGACGCCGACCGTACGAAAACAGCCGAATGGCTTGCCACCCATTTCGCCACCGCTCTGCAAGGTGCGCGCTTTACCCTGCATGTCGCCAATGGTGCTCGCATGCTGCTCGGCGCTCCTCGCCTGGCGAAGCTGTCTGCCACCGTGACCAAGCTGTCCAAGGGACAAATTCCGCAGTGGAGCAGCGCTATGCCACAGCCGGAAAAGGCGATTCGTTTCAGCCCGGCTGTGACGGATGAGCGGCCTCGAGTGGTCTACCTGGCGGCGTGCGTCTCACGCGCCATGGGCCCGGCGTCCGGCGATAAAGAGCAGATGTCGCTGTACGACAAAACCCGGGGCCTGCTGGAAAAGGCTGGCTACCAAGTCGTCTTTCCCGACAACCAAGACAGCCTGTGCTGCGGCCAGCCGTTCGCGTCCAAAGGCTATGCCGAACAGGCAGAGCACAAGCGCCAGGAGTTGATCGGCGCCCTGCTCCACGCCAGCCGCGGCGGCCTCGATCCGATCTATTGCGACACCAGCCCGTGCACCCTACGTCTGGCGCAAGACCTGGGCGAAACCCGCCTGGACCTCTACGACCCAGTACGCTTTATCCGCACGCACCTGATGGACCGCCTTGATTTCATACCGCAGGAAGCACCGATCGCCGTACACGTCACCTGCAGTACCCAACACCTGGGAGAAAGCCAGGCGCTGATCGACCTAGCCCGTCGCTGCGCCAAAACCGTCGTGATTCCAGAAGGCATCCACTGCTGCGGGTTTGCCGGCGACAAAGGCTTCACCACGCCAGAACTCAATGCCCACTCACTGCGCACCCTCAAGGATGCCGTGCAATATTGCAGCGAAGGCATCTCCACCAGCCGCACCTGCGAAATCGGCTTGAGCCAGCATGGCGGCATTGATTATCACGGACTGGTGTACCTCGTGGACCGCGTCACCCAGGCCCGCGCCCAATAATCCTGCAAAAAAAACAGAACCCCTGCACGCCAGCGTAGTCACTTGAATAGGCCTCGACGAACGAGGCCAATCAGTGATGTCGCTGGCAGCGCTTGAACGCCAGCAGCGTCGAGCCCTTTGCGCAAGGAGATACCCTATGAAGCGTTCCGCTCTTGCTGGCTTGTTCGTTACCGCTGCGATGCTGGCGTCCCCGGTCTTCGCGGCCGACAGTGAAAAAGACCTGTGCCAGATCAATATAGACAAAATTAACAACGCCAAAGCGACACTCGCCACCGACACCACCGGCAAGAGTGGGGAAATCGACACGGTTGTCTCCCAAGCCAAGGCATTTCACGCGTCTGGCGATGATAAGCAGTGCATCGAAGTCACCAACAAAACCCTGCAAGACCTGCAAAACAGCAACAAAGGCGGCAAGTAAGCAGTAAGGCCAACCTTCGGGTTGGCCTTCGGTGACCGTATGGCGTACACTGCACAGGCTTGTCACTCACTATGAAACAACGAGTTACAAGCACGGGGCCGTTTAGGATTCGACGCCGGTCGCGAAACTTTAGGTGCATGCCGAGTTGGTAACAGAACTCGTAAATCCACTGTTGCAACTACTTATAGTTGCCAATGACGAAAACTACGGCCAGGAATTCGCTATCGCTGCGTAAGCAGCCTTAGACCTGAGCTTCTGGTACCTTCGGGTCCAGCAATCACCAGGGGATGTCTGTAAACCCAAAGTGATTGTCATATAGAACAGAATCGCCGTGCAGTACGTTGTGGACGAAGCGGCTAAAACTTACACAACTCGCCCAAAGCACCCTGCCAGTCGGGTCGCTGAGGGTTAACTTAATAGACACGGCTAAGCATGTAGTACCGACAGCGGAGTACTGGCGGACGGGGGTTCAAATCCCCCCGGCTCCACCACTTTTACATCTAAAGACGTCCAAGGACGTCTTTTTTTGTGCCTGAAATCCAGCAAATACAGGGGCTTAGGCTCCACAGACGTCTCTAAGCGTCCAGGAGCATCTACTAGCTCGTGTATTCCAAGTGGTATTCCAAGCGCTCACCTGCTAAGTTTTGGAATACATAAACAGCTTGGAATACACCATGGGAGCTCAAGCGGCGCGCCTTTCGGACGTCAAAGTCAAGGCCGCCAAGCCAAAGGAGAAGGACTACATCCTCACTGATGGTGACGGCCTTCAGATGAGAGTTAGAGCCAATGGCTCGAAGCTTTGGAACTTCAATTACATCCACCCGGTGACCAAGAAACGGATCAACATGGGTTTGGGTACCTTCCCCGAGGTAGGCCTGGCTCAAGCACGGAAACGCACCGTTGGCGCCAGGGAGCTAGTTGCCCAGGGTCTCGACCCTAAGGAAAAGCGTGACACGGATCGGCAGACGTTAAAGGCGACCACGGAGCACACATTTAAAAACGTGGCCACCGCCTGGTTTGATCTCAAGAAAGACTCAGTGACCACCGCGTACGCTGAAGACATCTGGCGCTCTTTAACGCTACACGTCTTTCCCGACCTGGCGCTGACGCCGATTTCAGCAATCACTGCGCCAGAGGTGATTAAATTGCTGAGACCTCTCGAGGCAAAGGGCAGCCTAGAGACGGTTAAGCGCCTTAGCCAACGTCTCAACGAGATCATGACTTACGGGGTGAATGCCGGACTAATTTTTTCAAATCCGCTCACTGGCATCCGCTCTGTCTTTAAAAAACCGAAGAAGCAAAACATGGCGGCGCTGGCGCCGGATGAGCTGAAAGAACTGATGCTAGCTGTCGCCAATGCCAGCATCAAAAGGACCACACGTTGCTTGATCGAGTGGCAGCTCCACACCATGACCCGTCCAGCAGAGGCCGCTACCGCTCGGTGGGCAGACATCGACCTCGAAAAGCAGATTTGGTCGATCCCACCGGAGCGGATGAAAAAGCGTCGCACGCATATAATCCCGCTCACGCAGCAAGCGCTCGATCTTCTGGAAGCTATCAAGCCCTTTAGTGGACACCGTGAATATGTGTTCCCCGCAGATCGAAATCCGCGCACCCATTGCAACAGCCAGACCGCCAACATGGCGCTTAAGCGGATGGGATTTGAGGGGCGTCTCGTCAGCCACGGTATGCGTTCCATGGCGAGCACAATACTGAACGAGCACGGCTGGGACCCTGAGTTAATCGAGGTTGCACTCGCTCATGTCGATAAGGACGAGGTGCGTAGCGCCTATAACCGGGCTGACTATATCGAGCGCAGGCGCCCAATGATGCAGTGGTGGAGCGAACACATCCAGGAAGCAGCTACCGGAAGTCTTTCGATGTCAGCAATCATTGGTGCGGGGAATTGAGCGCTAGATATGACTTACCGTACCGGTAGTAATCTTGACCAGCGAGCGCCGCATAGACCAGTTTCTCGCTCGCATGCAAAGCGGATGCTCCACAGTCACGGCGCTCAGTCTGCACGCTAGCTCGCTCACGAAGCTAGTCGCCACCTATTGCTTCACTAAAAACTGGCCACAAGCCGGCTTTTTAATGTCTTATCCATTTGTAAAATATGACTTTTCTAGTCGAGAATCGGTCCAGCCCATACATCAGCCCATACCCCCAACACCTACTGTGGGCTGGTTGATATCTCGAACGCTTACCTTCTCCTGTCCATTCGAATTACAGTAAGTCATTCATATTTCTGGCACAGCGGGCTTACCGCTCATGGCGGCGAGCGTTGAGATAATTGCTGTATTGCTGCCGAATCACTGCCGGAAGTCATGCCTGTCTGGAACCAAAGCGCCATCATCCTCCCCGTTATCCACTACAATCGCCTCATTGTCGCTGTGAAGTAGAACGGCCAGCAGTCGTCACTCGAAACCTTCAAATACTTCATAACCCTATATGACTAAAAACTTACAAACCTTCACTCTCTTAGGAGAACCTGCTCATGAAAAATAAGTACCTGCTTGACAGGAAAAAACTAAAAAAGGGCGACTTAATCCTCACTGCAGAGCCTACTAAACAGAGTAAAGGGATCCGTGTAGTCACGCTTGGGCGATACTCGCACGCTGCAATTTGGGTAGGCGGAACGATGATTGAGGCGACATTGAAGGGCGTATTTTCAAAGAATGCTCAACGCCTGCTTGTCGATAACCCTGAGCATCTGGCGGTCTATCGGAGTAAAGTCCCGCTTTCACAGGAGATCACGGAAAAGATATGCGAGTATGCTCAGTCGCAGGTCGGAAGCCTGTACGCGATATCGGAAGCAGCACTCATGCTTCCAATGCGTCTATTGGACCTGAAAGAGTCCAAAAAACAGTTCTGCTCCAGATTGGTAGCTTGTTCATATGAGTACGCTGGGTTCGACCTCCAAAATCTACGTAATCCAAATTTCTGCTCTCCACGGCAGCTATCGCTCTGCAAAGCATTTCAGAAGGTAGAAGGCATTGTGAAGGAGGCGCAAAAGTCTGAGATAGCCTTTGCTCAAACGACGGATCCCGTTACCAAAAATCTTGGGGATACCTACGAGTGGCTGAACAAGGTCAGAGATCTTGTAAGCGCAACACCTGCCCTTTGTCAGGCTTACGATATTCAAGCACAAAATGACGTTAGCCGGCTTCTCCTGAACCATCCTGAGTTTGATCAGACCGTCACAGGATTTATGCGGAGCACGGACTACTTAACTTACTTCAATCATGACAGAAGCACGAACCCTTATCGCTATGATCGACTTTCCATGCTAAAGAAAATCAGACAATTCCCATTGAATGCTGGAGATTTTCTTGAGGAGGAGTTGCGCAAAGAGCCGGACAGCTTTAATAAATTCGAGAAAAATATTGTGGCAACTATTCATCACCTTGGATTACGCAGAGTTGATTACTTCTTAGAGCACCTAAAGCTTTATCGAAACCTAATGAATGAAGGGCTTGTGAGAATGGAAGTTATAGCCTTTGGGTTTGACTCAATTGGAGAAACTGAGTCAGCCGATGGCGTAAAAAAGCTTGCCAACTATGCACGTCATTATGTCAAAAGGGCCGATGAAGTTTTATCCCAATAACCCCCCCCTCTGTCAGGACCCACGGCGACTACCACGACGATTTGTTCAGAATTGATTACTGCCTTAAGCCATTCCAGGCGCCACTCAATGTAAGCGAGGAGAGGGCCCACCGAAAGCTTGGCGCTGCTAATAGTGAACAGAGGCCAACGACAGCTTACTATGCATGAATATTTTAACCAGCAGGCAACACCCGAAACTTATGAAAATTACTTTTTCTTTCTGAAAGCACCAACGTTGGAGCGCAGCGGCGGCCGGTAGGGCTCCCCGCTGCGGGCTGGTCACAGCACGCAGTAGAAAACCATATAGTTAAAATTTATGCTCAATCACCAAAGGTCATATTTATCGTGCCCATGATCCGATTAGTTTCAGAGAGGATTTTCAAAATTCGCTGATAATGCTTCACATCCCCGAACGAGAGAGCCCGTCCCTTGCGGTCTTTCAACCATTTCTGGGCGGGTTGGTAGCCACCGATGAAGAGGTCCCATGAAACCTTGGGCACCTCATCAAAATACTGCTCGCTGTTGATCCAGATTTGACCGTTGCGAAACTTGGGCTCGTCAACCCTCGCCTCGCCTGCGCCGTTGAGTGGATAAGGGGCATTACCGATGACTGCTGAGTCCATCAGGTGGAGCTTACGCAGTTGGGTGCCCTTGGCAGAGATGTCCCAGAATTCATCCGAGCTTACGGGCCATGGGATACGGGGGAAATCGATCCTCAGGAGTTCCGCATAAGCTGTTCGATAAGCAGGGCAGTGCAACACCCCATATATGTAATCAAACACATGCACCTCGTCCGGCTCGCCGCGTACGGAGCAGATGGCGATAGCCTTCAATTGGTCAAACAATTTTTCATCGAAGTTTATGCGTCGACTTTGATCGAGCTCTTGTTCGTCAGGATAAATATATAACGGGTAGCAGTAGCCTCGCTCTTTGGTTCGATTTGAGATATAGCTATCATCCACAATACCATTCGATACAAAAACATGCTCCCACGATTTGACAGCGCTTTGCCTACAAGTGACGAGGCTAATATTCTCCCCGGCCACCATATGCTTCATCACCTTCTCCCTCCAACGCCACAAGATCTTATTATCAAAATAGGTCCAACGACTATCAAATGGTCGGTAGCATATACTGACTGGTTTTAGAGCTCTACCTGAAATCCCAATCTTATTTTCTGAGAGCCAATCGCCATAGTTCTTACCAAGCCCATACCGAACTTTTAACTCATTCGACGTGTATTGGTTGGAAATAAATTCGTCTAACCTAGAACTCAACTCTGCCGCGCTCTGTGCAATAGCAAAACCATCTCCCATGCTAACGATACCAGTAGCATTCGTGGGCATAAAATCAGAGATACAGAACCCGTTATCGTAACCTTTCTTATTTTCATGGTTGCGCTGTACAAATGCATATTGTGGGGCCAAGCAATCAATCTGCTGAACAACCATTCCTGAAAGCGTTCCACCGAACAGCTTCTCATATTTGTCTGCACGCTCCCCCCAAAGGTCGCCATGGTAGACTTTAGCCAGACCCCCGACACTCTCTCTCTTTTTTACTGCGATAATGATTGCTACACCTGGCTGAATATCAAATACATTTTTGTCAGGTAGACCTTCTGGCGTAACCTCTTTTTTCTTGCTGTTTCCATGAAGATCCAGCACATAGATCTTGTCAAAGGTATTTAGGAGGTGCCAGCGCATTCCCCGAAAAGTCGGATTATCTAGGTATCCGTGATTAGTAATAAACCCTAGAACACCTTCGTGATTTTTGTTGATCAGGCTTTCTGCTAGTCGAATAAACTTTACATAATCATCGTGCAACCAATGCTTGCGCTCGCCAAAATGCACGCCATCTATATATTTGTAATCTTCAATAAGCCCACTAATCCAAGACCCCATATTCTGAGAAACTCCTGAATAGGGAGGGTTACCTATTACACACATGATGGGCATGTCGCGCTTGATGGCATTTGCCTGCTTTACTTCATTCGACAGCCAATGCGCGAAGGGCAGACTTTGGTTTGCCGACTCGCCCTCTTCCAGCGAGTTAGTTAGGTAGACCGACAGTCGTGGCGGCGTACCAGTAGGCTTGTAACCCAACTCGGTCAGGATCATGTCGAGCTTCATGTGACACATGGCGTAGGACGCCATCAGCAACTCAAACCCGTGCAGGCGGGGAATCAGGTTGTTCTCAATATATGGCGACCACATGCCTTCGGCCATTTCCTTCACTTTCGGAGCGATCTGCTTGATTACCTCAGCTAGGAAGGTGCCGGTGCCCGTAGCGGGGTCGAGTATCTGTACACGATGCACCTCTTTAGGAAGGGTGACGCGTTTTCCCTTTTTGTCTGTCTGGCCTGTATCCCAGTCGATCATTATCTTGGATGTATCCGCTAAACCATCTGGCAGGCCAAACTCCGTTCGCAGCACTTCGTCCACTGCACGCACGATGAAGTTAACTACGGGCTCAGGCGTATACCAGACGCCACGCGCCTTACGTTTGGCGGGATTGTAGGCGGCAAGGAACGTTTCATAGAAGTGCAGAAACGGGTCACTCTGTCCTGTGAGGTTACCGAAGCTCCCCATAATCTTTTTGACGTCAGCGGCCTGAAACACAGCAGCAAGATCATCGATGATCCAAGAGATACGTTCGTCCAAGTCTTCGCCGGCCAAGTAGCTAAAAAGACTGCGTAGGAAGGGGTTGGACTTGGGCAGAAGCTTCAGTGCCTCTTGGCGACTGAACGTTTCGAGCGAAGTGTCATGCAAGCGTGCGGCGAACATGCCATAGGCGATGGTTTCTGCGTAAATATCCGCGAAATCCTCAAGCGTAATGTCATGGATCAAGTGCTCCCTGAAGGCATGGTACTGCCCCGACAGTTCAGTTTGTTTGTCCCCGTCTGCCTTCAAGGCATTGTGCAGCACCTCCTTAATCAGCACCGCTTTGCCCGCCATCATTTTGGCCAGGACGCGGGGAGAAGTGATGGTTTGCGGCCGTTGGGCTATGAAATTGCGAAGCAGGCTGTCCAGCCTCTCGTACTGGTCTGGATTGGCCTGAATGCCCATCAGGAAATCAGCAATGGTAACGGATGCAACCCGCTCACCGTGTTGGTAAAAATCCCAGTCAAGGCAGTTGGTATAGATCAAATTGGGCAAGGCTTTGCGGTAGCGATCTTGCTGGTTCTTATTGGCATCTTTCATACCGCGTAAGCCAATGCCAATGTCTTTCGCCTCAACGTGACCGATAACGATTTCACCACGCTGAATGATAAAATCAGGTGCACCGCAGGCGATGCGCTTAGGTTCGTTCAAGGCGGAAACGCTTTTATCCAGAGAGCCAAAAAGGGCCTCTAAAGCGGAACGGTAGGAGTGTTCTGTTGCTGCGCCGGTTTTGTAGATAGCTACTACTTTTCTGACGAAGTCTTCAATAATTTTCACGAAAAACTCTCTAGTCAAAGGGGCGGTTCTGAGTGGTTTGAAGATTTCTATTTCTTTTGACGCGGAGGTTTACTATCGCCCTCTATCTCGAGCCAAAACTAAACAGGCCCAAATGAGCCACAACGCTTTGGGTCGGTTTAATGGACAGATTTCCAGGGCAAAAATGTACCGCCGCTCAGGAGTGCGGTGTTTACGTAGCTTGGGGGGAGGAAAACGACAGTTTTCACCAGACGGAAAGTCCTTTTGCGTTCGGTGTTCGATAGTGTGGAGGGTAACGCGAGCCGATAGGCGAAACAACCTGGTCACTGGCTGCGGGTCCTGTAACCGGGATGAAGAAGGGGACTGATGTATGGTTCGAACGGCAGCATTTGCCATTCTCTGCTGGCCGTCAGTTTTGCATACGATGCTCACCTCCCATGCAAAAAGCAGCCGGACATCACGGGTTCATTAACTATCAAGCATTGAGCCAAGCGCTCATGCCCTCATAGAAAGCTTTCGCCTCCCTTGTCAAATTCTGAGTGGCATAGTCCGGACGATTTTTCCGCCCTCGTCCAGCTTCAAGTCTACTAGCGGTGATGATGTACTCCTTCACGCAGTAAGCAGCCCACCAGTGAGCGCTCCGGGGCTTTTCGATATGCACGGCAAGGTTCTTGTAGCGTTGCCTGTAGCCCTCAGCCAGCGCATTCCTGAGCGCGTCTGTAACCTCATTTACTCTGTCGTCCGGGATGCATAGCGTGCCATGGATGTGCGCAGGGTGATTCTCTGTGCGGCCGGTGTGATTGAATTCAAGATTGAAGGTCAGATCAGTTTCAATGCCTACCCTCGCCAAGGTTCGCTTTATGATCGCAGCGAGGTAGTTCGCTGGGCCACGTGGAGCAACCAGAGCAGCCTCAGCCGTTTTGTGATCGAGCCGGATGGTGAGGGTTTTTGAGTCAGGCTTCCCGCACTGATGGAAGATACGGAAAAACTGTTTGATTTCTGGGCTTACAAATTTTGCCCAATCTGGCAGCTCTCCTGCTCCCTGATAATCACGCACCAGCTTTTGGATAAAGGCATCTATTCTGAGGAGCGACTCTAGCTGATCATGATCAACGTCTGGATGCAGTTTCTTAATAGCTCCAACGTGCGCCGCGTGACTCAGGCTGAAACTAGCTATAAGCCCTGCCCTGCCTGGAGTTGAGAGGGCCTGCCCCAGGCGATTTGAGCGGCTGCTTTTTGCATTTACTCCAAGCTCGGCAAGAATCGCCGGACGCGGGATGCGCTGCTCATCGAGAGATAGGATTACCTGTCCTGGCTCCTGACGAGGCACAGCTGAAGTATCAACATGATATGAAGGTGCGCCAGCAAAGAGCCCAGACTCAATAGCCGGACATTTTCCAGGCTCACCGGCTGTTATCGCTGACCTCGCCACCGGACACTCGTCGAGTAGCGCATCCAGGTCCGCTGATAATTGGTCATCGCCTAAGTCTGTATCAACCGTTTCTCCCTCAAACCATTCATCTCCAAAAAGAGCTCTGTAGGCTTCTCGCTTCACCAAATTTTCTGCGTGGCGGGTACGAGCACTATCGAGCAGGCGCTTTTGAATCTGTGAAACCTCCCCCTCCTTGAATGGGCTCTGATGTCTGATGGTCATGGCGGTCTCATTGCCGGAATAGATCCGGGGCAGATTTTCATTTTCGTGGTTCCCTGGTTGTCGCCAGGGTGTTCGGCACTTTTCTATGGTTCTAAGGGTTTGACACTTTGCCCGGTCAACCTAAGGTCAAGATGTGCTCACTCTTCGCTGACGATGTCATCGTCTAACTGCTGAGCTTGGGCTAACCGCCTCTCTGCCAACCAGCTCAACGTCTCAATAGCATCGTCTACGCCTTCGCTATCTCCGTTGATCTCCGCATCTTCGCGGCGCTGTTGCGCTCGCATTTCGGCCACATCATGCTCATTCATAATGTGTATCTGGAGCACTGGGAGCTCCTCTCTTTCGAGCGACTGATCAAGCTTGTCTAAAGGCAATGCCCGACGAGTGATGTCCTGTGTCAATTTCAGTGCTGTTGCGCTAGCAGCGAGAGATCGGAAGACTATTGGATTGCTTACATCGAGAACGTCTAGAGCGGACGCGAGCTTTGTCCGGATCTTCTCACTCAGCGCCAGATCGTCGAGAACAAGTGAGGCCGCTTTCTGCTGAACGTTCTCCAACGAGAAAGCCATGTCCAGCATTCCCTCTCTGGCTCTTTCTATCAGTGCCTGGGTGCTGGCGCCTGATACTGCGCCGTGCTTTCTCAACAACCGTTGGGCGGTGCTGATGCTGATTTTCAATTGACCAGCAATGGCCGAGATAGTCCAACCTGCTTCCCTGAGTATCACTGCCTGCGCGGCTTGATCTGGGGTTTTCTGTTTGCCTGACATGATCACGCTTCCTCTACGGGGTTCAATGATTTGCTGGCGCAGGCACGTTTGACTGCGGCAATTGAAATCCCGAACTGGTGCGCCGTTTCTTGGATGGTCGCTTTTTGGGCTCTGCGCCACTCACTAACTGCGCCGTCATCTATTTTCTTGGGGGCGCCGAGCTTTTGACCCATAGCGCGGGCGCGGGCGATACCGGCCATCTGGCGGGCTTTGATATTTGATCTTTCCAGCTCAGCAACAGCTGACAACATGGTAAGCACCATCTTCCCGACCGGTAATGAGAGGTCAAAGCCTTCTCGCATGGAAATGACTGATACCCCCTTTGACTTGAGTGCCTCAACGGTTTCAAGCACATCAATCGTGTCACGCCCCAGACGATCAATCGCAGATACGATCAAGGTATCGCCCTTGCGAGCGAACTTGAAAAGCTCTGCAAAGCCGGGGCGTCTCAACGCTTTGGTTGTCCCACTGGTGGCTTCGTCTGTATACCAATGTTCGACATTGTGCAGTTCAGCAATCGAGTGGCACTGTGCGTCAGTGCTTTGATCGTCTGTGCTGACTCGGGCGTAGGCTAGAACTGTCATCAGGGCGCACCACTTAATGGCTCAAAAGTATGGCTCAGAATATACTTGATAGCTCAGATCAAAACAACACATTTGAGCCACGGACAGGACCAGCAATTGCGGCGATAGCCACAGAGCGAATTTTTGGCTCAAAAAGTACACTCTCTGAGCCAGCACTTTGTGGTCCGAGCGAGCCTTGGACCACAAAGAGAGCGTAACGCGGAGGCAAGCTCACAGACGGATACGCCGAACCGTATTCTCAAGCTGCGCCAATGCTCGAAGCGTTAAGAGAAACTGCTTTCCTAGGCTACTGGAGAGTGCCCACCCTTCCTGGACGAAGACAACATAAGCGCCTGTTGCTTGTAGCGTCCGCAAGGTCGCCAGCATTTCGCCCGGTCTCGGCTCCGGGTCAATGCTCAAGACACTTAACGAGGAGATTGTAAAGGTGTCCCCTTTCCGAAGAACCTTCAAAGCCTCTAAAAATTTCGGTCTCTTGAGAACCGGGACTGACCCGTACGACCCCTTTTCCACGAATGCTTGATCGGGCTTACCGATATCACATACTTGGCAGTAATTATTGTCGGGATTTTTTCCGATGAGGGAATAGGCGTAAGTCGCCATTAGAATGCACCTCCCGCTGGAGAGCGAAAGCCGGGCTCACCAGCGAGGCGCTCCTCAACCCATATATCCACTGCCACGGAATCCCATCCAACGGCCCTGGTGCCTAGCTGAACCGACTGAGGGAACCGGCCTTGATTGATGAGGTTGTAGATGTGGGCCCGCTTGAATCCGGTCCTGAGTAGCACTTCAGGTAAACGTAAAATCCGGCGTCCCGCGTAGCCGGAGCTAGCTGGGTTGGGATTGTTGATCAATGATGGTTGCATCGTGGACTTCCTTGGCACCTTGTGGTGCGTTGTGGACTGGTGGGGCCATTCAATCCGCCAGCGCCATGGAAGTCATTTCAACTGCAACTGCAACAGTTGCAATTGAAATTATCGGTTACCGCATTTTTGCGTCCAACGCTGCCGTGTTGGAATCGGCAAATATCTTCTGAAGGTTGCTTTCACTCAGCCCACGAGTGGCAGGATAACGATCAAGTATCTCTGCGATGACATCCGCCTGATCGTAGACAGGACGTCCCGGCTTGAGCACCAGATCAAGAAGAGCGGCTATTGTCAGGTATTGGGAAGGCTTCACATCGGCTGGTGTTACAACGCCGCCGGCGAACGATTGGACCAGCTCTTCAATGTCCGAAGTTTTGAAAAGCAAATGGCAATTGGCAGGAGAAAATTTGGTAGCCCAGTCGACGCTATGGTAAGCCTCTGCCTCGGCGCGCTCGATTTGGCGCACCTCACCCGAGATTTCAAGTGCTATCTCGCGATTGCCAGCCGCCTCTATTATCCCTCTCGGATTGATGATCTGACCTTTACCGACGCCATAGACAGTAAAGAACCGCTGACCCAGCTCATCTATGAGACCTTCAGCGCACTCGCCCTTCAAACCATCAACGTTCAGATATGCGGCGCACCGGCCAGCATCGCATTGCGCCAGCAAGTCTTTGTCCGAAAGCTGAACGCCGGCCTCATCCTTTAACCAAAGCAGTGCTTGATCTACACTCAGCCACTGCAAACCAATCAGATCTTTCCGCACGTCGGGCGTCCTCGTCGAATAACTACGATGCGGAGCCTACCGCATTTTCTCCTTGGTCCTTGCTTCCTATGCGCAGTTTAGAAAGCGTCAAAGGATGGGGTTGAGTGTCGTCCATCTATTGGTCACTAGGCCGGATGTATTCCAAAATGCATTCCAAGCGCCATCTACAAAATATAAATATATCTACAAATCATACAGTTAGTGATCGGATTCAAATTACCCCGGCTCCACCACTTCAACATCTAAAGACGTCCACGGACGTCTTTTTTTGTGCCTGAAATCCAGTGAAATCAGGGCTTTCGCCGCCATTACCTTCCGTAGACGACTTTTGAGCTTCACCGGTTTTGGTCTTCCCAGCTTCCCGAAGCTAATCTTGGGAATACCAAATGTGGAATGGAGTTCTTCTCGTGCGCACTCAAATTACACGTATTTCCGACCGCCAGCTCAAAGCCTGTGAAGCGTGTGCACCCGGCTCCGAATGATCAAGACCGCCTACAGGTAAGGCGAGCAATTGAAGCACTTCACATACAGCAACACCACCGAGTTGCCTTGACTGCTCCTGCAGGCCAGGTTCCAAGTCACTCGCCCGAGAAGTAATCACTGTCGAGTTGCTTCACCTCGTAAACATCCTTAACGCTCACGCCTAGGTTGTTATCTACCATCAATCGCGCCAGCTCAACACCGTCGATCAATACCACTTTGATGTCCAGCCCCAGCGCCGCAATGCGAGCCCCTTCAGAGAACTCAGAGGTAGTGATGAACACGCCCTTACGCGCACGCTGGCGAGTCAGTGCGCCGATAAACTTGTCAATCTCCGGGCGATGCACCGTATTGGCCCAGCGCTTGGCCTGCAGATAGATAACATCGAGGCCAAGCTTGTCTTCTTTGATGATGCCGTCGATACCGTCATCATTGGTCGCTTGGGTAGCCTTACCAGCCTCTTTACGCGAACCGCCGTAACCCATTGCGATCATAAGATCGACTACCAACTGTTCAAAGAAGCTGGGGGTGGCCAACCGGACTTGCGTCAGCAACTCGTCTGCCAGGGACTGCATGAGGGTCTGATGCGCCTCGGCCAACTGTTCGTCTGGCGTGGTTTCGGAAATACCCACGTTCAGCAGGGAGGGAGCGTCAACTGATTGCGGTTTGGCCGTATGGAAGTCCGCAAACTCAGGAAACTGCTTCAACCAGCTCACAGTGATGCGCTGCGGACCATTGGTCAAAGCATCAAGGCCACGAGGGGTAATTTGCACCATGCCTTTGGCCGGAATGCATAGCAGCCCGGCCTTATTCAAATAGGTACGAGCCCAGCCCACTCGGTTGTTGATCACCGTCTGCTGACCAGAGGGTAGGCGCTCCTTGCGTTCGTCCTCGGTCAATTGGAATTGATCAGCGACCCTCTCGCGCAACTCATTGAGCGGCAGCGGCGCACCGCTCTGCACGGTGCTCAACACTGGGCGCATCACACTTTGAAAATCCGGAATTGCCACTGTTTCTCCTTAATTTTAGCGGCTGCTTTAGGCGCCGCCCACGCGAGCCTCATCGAAGGAAGCCGCGGTCTTGAGCATCTTCAAAATCACCAGCGCAAACGCGCGGCTCTTCGTTTCGTTATCCAGTACTTCCAGCGAGAGTTTCTCGTGTTCAGTCATAGCATCTAACACTGTATCGAGGACGCGTTTGGGAAAAAGGCCGTGCATCACTTGATCCACCGAATGGTTGTTCACCTGGGCCATCACATCTTCCTGACGGCTGATACGCTGGGCGATGCCAGTAAGGAACTGCAGCTGGTCGTCGTCCCTCACTTCGGCACCAAAGATATCGTTAAGCGCCTCAATGATTTCGGATAAGCGCTTCTTCTCCGGCTCATGCGGCTTACCGCTCCCCACGTCACTGCCGGGTTTGACGGTGTATTTGCCCGTCTCTTCGTTCAGGCGAAGCAGGTGTTCGGCGCGCTTACTCAGACGGTAGTGGCTCAGTTGCAACTCACCCACATCCACGTCGTCCTCTAGCAGGCGATCTACGCGCAGCAACGGGTACAGATGCTTGGCGTACACGCACAGCTGCAAGTTTACCCCGTAGAGCTCGCGGCCGGTCACAGAGGCGATGGCCTATTTTCACTCGGTTCCCATGACTTAAAGGTGCTACGGCCGTACTCAAACGTATGGCCAGCAACGATACGTCTGCTGCAACGCGTTCTCAAAATCGGGATTAGCAATCTATGTTGGCTTAGCCGACAAGAAATGGATCAGCCCGCCTAGCCATTTGAGTAGCGGGTTTTCTAAAACGACTGATCGTCTCAGTCCTACCTCCCCCCCTCCCCTCACTGAAACCATGACCACCAGCCAGCCCTTCGAACTCGACAGTACTCACCGCCACACGCCGCTAGCCGAAAGCTGGACGTGGAACACATGAGGCGCCATAACTTTGCTGAATCCTGGCTTCCAATCTTAATCATTCTCAACACTTAAACTAGCAAGTTAGCCAACTAACTAATTCAAACATCCACTTGAATTGCTCATCATCCGCTTGGCTATCGCTTTAACGATTAACCTAAAAAGTATTTCGCTTTCACATATATTTTACATTCCCCTACATATGATAATGTCATTACGACATCAACGCTGTTCCAACCAGAATCAAAGGGGTGTGTATGGCAGGTGTAATGGCATCCGTTAACAGCCGTACACAACTGGTCGGTCAGAACAGACTGGAATTATTGCTATTCCGCTTTAACGACCAACAGCTGTATGGCATTAACGTCTTTAAAGTCAGAGAAGTTATTCGCTGCCCTAAGCTATCTCTACTACCAAAGTCTAATAACAACATTTGTGGCGTTGCGAATATCCGTGGTGCTTGCATCCCCATTCTAGACCTTGCAATGGCTACCGGGCTGCCCGGCATCACAGATAAAGAAAGCGCTTTTATCATACTTACGGAGTACAACAACCGAGTTCAAGGTTTCTTGGTGTATGCAGTTGAACACATCGTTAACTTGAACTGGGAAGACATTCATCCGCCTCCCAAGGGCAGCGGTGACAACAATTACCTGACGGCGGTTACCCGTACCGATGATCGTCTGGTTGAAATCATCGATGTAGAAAAGGTGCTGACGGAAATCTCGCCCTCGTCCGAGGAAATTTCGATTGGTGTGGTGGATGACGCGGTCAATCAACAGGCTCGACACCTGCGAGTGCTGACCGTGGATGACTCGATGGTTGCGCGTAAACAGGTGACCCGCTGCCTGGAGACAGTGGGTGTCGAGGTCGTCGCCTTGAACGATGGTCGCCAGGCGCTGGATTACCTTCGGGCCATGCTTGACGAGGGGCGCAACCCGGATGAGGAGTTTCTGATGATGATTTCAGATATCGAAATGCCGGAAATGGACGGTTATACGCTGACCGCCGAAATCCGCAGCGACCCACGCATGGCCAAGTTGCATATCGTGCTGCACACGTCCCTATCGGGCGGTTTCAACCAGGCCATGGTCAAGAAAGTCGGGGCCGATGACTTCCTCGCGAAGTTTCGCCCGGATGACCTGGCAGGTCGCGTAGTCGCACGAATCAAGGCCGTGAGCCCTACCTGAAAGGCAAAACGACACTGCTCAAGCCAAGGAGGCTGATGAACAACGTATAAAAAGACCATCAACAGAGGGCATACCATGTTGAAGTGCAATGAACTCGATCTTCAGGCGCCTGATGGCGAGGCAAAGCCATTCTGGCGGGGCGGTGAGCCGTCGCAGGCGCCGTGCGCCTTGGGCTGCGGCGCTAAACCGGTCGCTACGGCCCCAGCGGCTGCGCCAGCAGTCCCAGCCATCCCCACATCGATGCAAAACGAATTAGTCGCCGCACAGGAAATCTGTAGTCGCGCTAAAACCGCCGTTGTCGAGATGTTCGGCCATGCCCGCATGGGCCGGGCACTGGAGCTTGAGCACATCAGTGCATTGGTGGAAGACATTTCGAGCTCTATCGCCCGCCACCCTAATGCCTTTATCAGCCTGGCACGCCTGAAAAGCATCGACGACTACACCTACATGCATTCAGTCGCCGTGTGTGCGTTGATGATTGCCCTCGGCAATCAATTGGGCCTCTCTACCGCACTGATTCGTCGCGTCGGCATGGCCGGGCTGTTGCACGACATCGGCAAAATGGCCATACCGGGCGCCATTCTCAACAAGCCTGGCCGGTTGAGCACTGACGAATTGCAGTTGGTGCGTACCCATCCACTGGAAGGGGAAAAAACCCTGCAAGCGACCTCGCAGATGTGCGAAATGGTCGTGGATGTGTGCCTGCATCACCACGAAAAAGTCGACGGCACCGGCTACCCCCATCAGTTGGTAGGGGACCAGATCAGTCTGGTGGCTCGGATGGCTGCGGTGTGCGATGTCTACGACGCAATCACCTCGGACCGCTCCTACAACCAGGGCTGGGACCCCGCCGTCGCCATCCAGCAAATGTCCACATGGGAAGGGCATTTTGATGACGAGGTATTCCGCGCGTTTTTAAAGTCCGTGGGTATTTACCCGGTCGGTTCTATCGTTCAATTGAAAAGTGGCAGTATCGGTGTAGTGATAGAACAACATCCCGAGTCGTTACTGACACCAAAAATCAAAGTGTTCTTTCTGCCCGTTCTAAATATTTATGTAACGCCGAAAATAATAGACCTGAGTGATCCCGAACAACCCGATCGAATTGTCGCGCGGGTACCGCCCCAGCGTTACGGTTTTAAAAACACCGAACGTTTATGGCTCGACGAAGAGATGCCCAAAGAGCATTAAGTAACTCCAAGCGCTGTACAGCATGTCCATGCCTAAGCAGCCAATGATAAAACACTGTGCCTTGTGCAAAAGAAGTACCGAAATGTCGACATTCGATGATGTTGACGACTATTAGCATGGGCAGGAAATATCATGAAATTCAACTCATTGCAGACTCGAATTTGCTTCACCGCCGGACTCTGCCTGTTTATCTCGTGTGCGAGCCTGGTCTCATATGGCCTTTATTCTTCAAGCGCCAATCAAGCGTATGTCGGCACTGAAGTTTCAGCCCTGATTGAAAGCGCCACTATCCGCGAAGTGCAAAACCTGGCTGAGTCGCGTGCCAATGCCATCCAGGCAAAACTGCAGAACGCCTTGGATTCAGCACGCACAATGGCCAATACGCTGGGAGCGAGTAAAAGTGCGCAGAGCCCACTGACCCTCAGCCGTGAGCAGATCAATACGATGCTGCTCAGCGTGCTCAAGGACAACCCCGACTTCAACGGCACGTATTCATGCTGGGAACCGGATGCGCTGGACGGCCAGGACCAAGCCTTTCGTATCAATGAGGGCGGTAACAACCCGTTGACCGGTCGCTTCACCCCCTACTGGACACGCAGTTCAGATGGCCATATCGCCGTGCAACCGCTGGTTGAGTACGACTCCGATGCCCGCCACCCCAATGGCGTGTTGAAGGGCGGCTGGTACTCAGGCCCACGGGACACCCAGAAAGAAAGCGTGCTGGACCCACTTCCCTACGTGGTGCAAGGCAAAAATGTGTGGCTGACCACGCTATCGGTACCTATCACTGCCAATGGCAAGTTCTACGGCGTGGTCGGGGCTGACTTCGATATCTCGTTTATCCAGAAACTCAGCGAGCAAATGTCCGCAGATCTGTATGGCGGCAAAGGCTCCGTGTCGATCCTGAGCAATCAAGGGCTCGTGGTGGCTGACAGTAAACGCCCGGAATTCATTGGCCAGTCACTGAAAGGCTTGTTGCCAGGCACTTGGGAAAAGGTGTTGGCGAATGTGCAAAAAGGCCAGGGAGACAGCCGGCTCAATCAGGACTCCCAGGAAATCGAAGTACAGATGCCGATCAATCTGGGGCGCACCGGCAAGCCGTGGGCGATTTTGATCCATCTGCCCAAGGCGGTGGTCATGAGCCAGGCCTTGGCCCTGGAGCAGGAACTGCAGTCACGCGGCGTCAAGAGCAGCATCTGGCAGGTCTCGGTCGGCGTAGGTGTCTCCTTGCTGGCATTGCTGGCGCTGTGGTTTGCCACTGCGAAAATCGTCGGCCCGATTCGTGAAGCTGCGGCTCTGGCCGCGAATATCAGTCTGGGTGATTTCTCTCGCCGGCTGGTGCAGAAATCTGATGACGAAGTCGGCCAATTGTCCTTTGCCTTGAACGATATGTCGGAAAGCCTGCAACGCCAGGTGCGTGTGGCCGAGCGTATTTCCGAAGGGGACCTGGATTTGGAAGTACGCCTGTCCTCGCCCAACGACACCCTCGGCAAATCGTTGGAAAAAATGGTCGGTAACCTGAACACCCTCATTTCCCAAGTGCAGGCCAGCGCCACGCAAATCACCGGCAGTTCCGCGCAGGTCACCGAGTTGAGCCAGTCGCTGTCCGACGGCGCGTCCAATTCTGCATCGTCCATCACCGAAATCAGTGCCGTTATGACCCAGATGGCAGCGCAGACTACCGACAACGCCGCCAATGCGAAGAAGGCGGACGAGCAATCCCAGGCCTCGCGCGCCGACGCCGGGGAAAGTGACAAGTTGATGAGTGAATTGATCGCGGCCATGGCGGAAATCGACAATTCGGGCAAAGACATCACCGCGATTATCACCACCATCGACAACATCGCCGCTCAAACCAACCTGCTGGCGTTGAACGCAGCTATCGAGGCCGCACGTGCCGGCGAACTGGGGCGTGGTTTTGCGGTGGTCGCCGACGAAGTCAGGAGCCTCGCCGCCCGCAGCGCCGAAGCCGCCCAGCAAACCGCCGCGTTGATTGCCGACTCCTCGACCAAAACGCAACGCGGCATGATCATCGCCGGGCGCACCGCCGACTCGTTGAGAAATATCGTTACTGGCACCAGCACGGTTTCCAGCCTGGTGTCGTTGATCTACCAAGCCTCCAGCGAACAGGCTTCCGGCCTGCAACAGGCGAGCATCGGCCTGGAGCAGATCGACGAAGTCACTCAGCAGAACCAGGCAAACTCCCAGCAATGTGCAGTGGCAGCCAAGAACCTGTCGGAACGGGCCAACTCCATGCAACAGGGCCTGAGCCGCTTCAAAGTCAAAGCCTCGTAATGCCTCACGCGAAGCCAGGGGGTCGTCAACCTCCTGGCCCAGCGACATAACCCACGCCCATTCATGAAATATTAAGAATCACCTCCCTATACTCATCGATTGTGAGCCGTTCCCTCAAACGATCCCCCTTCTCTCGGTAGCCAGACTCCATGACGCGTCCCGCTCCTCTGCTGCTCCTGCTTGCTGGTCTGCTGTTCTTCTTGGCCCTGGGTAACCATGAACTGCAAGGCTCCACCGAGGCCCGTGTCTCGGGCATTGCCATGGCCATGCACTTGGACAATGACTGGGTCGTACCGCAACTGTTTCGTGAGCCCTTCCTGGAAAAGCCGCCCCTAAGCCTGTGGCTGGACGCCGGAGCGATTCGCCTGTTTGGCGGCACACCTGGGGCGGTACGGCTGGCTTCGGCATTTGCCGGTCTGTTCAGCGTGATGCTGCTCTATGGAATGCTGCGCAGGTTCGGACGCCCAAAGGCACTGGCGTTTTGCGCAGCGCTGATCCTGGCGACCATGGCCAGTTACTGGGGCAATGTGCGCGGCGTGGGTGAAGACTCACTGCTCAGCCTGGGCGTGACCACCGCGCTGCTGGCGTTCTACCAAGCCGTGCGACCCGGACGTGAGGGTTCCAGTGCGTGGGCATGGATGCTGTTTACCGCCGGCATGGTGATCGCCACCCTGAGCAAAGGCGTGCTGGGCCTCGCGTTGCCGGGCATCGTGATCTTTGTGTACCTGACCAGCATCAGCCTGATGGACAAGCGCCTGCGTATCGGCGAGTGGCTCAAACCGGGCGTGTTCACCGTGCTGGCGTTGGTGCCGTTGATGATCTGGCTGGGCTTCCTGTTCCAGCGCGGCGGGATGCAGGCCGTGGGCGAAGTGCTGTGGACCAACAGCGTCGGGCGGTTCAGCGGGTCGTTCGTCGAGGCTGGGCATTACGAGCCGTTTTACTACTACTTCGCGAAGCTGCCGCAAGCGTTCCTGCCCTGGAATATCCTCGTGTACCTGGGCCTGTGGCACTTTCGAAAAAGCCTGGTGCGCGATCGCTACCGCCTGTTTTTCAGTGTCTGGCTGGTGGCGCAATTCACTCTGCTGACTCTGGCGTCCAGCAAGCGCACCGTTTACCTGATGGCACTCACGCCAGCCGCCGCCGTGCTCGCAGCAGAATATGCAGGTGTGCTGTTGGAATGGCTCAAGGTGCGCAAGCCGGCGCTGTACCGCTACCACCGGGGGGTGATCATCGGCGTGTTCAGCCTGGCAATGGTCAGCTACCTGACGGCTGCGTTCTGGTTCGCACCCAAAGCAGACAAGCGCGAGTCTTTCGTACCCGTGATCAGTCAGGCCAGGGCGTTTCAAACTGAAGGTAAGAATGTGGTGATGTTCCAGCCCAATGAGCGCATCGCCGGGGCGAGCGTGTTCTATCTGCAGGCCTACTTGCCGATCCTGCAGACCGAAGCTGAATTACACAGTTTTCTCACGGCCAAGCCCGGCAACATTGCATTGCTGGACAACACCCGCCAACTGAGCGGGAAGATCACCGTGATCAAGGAGATGAAGATCGGTCGCCAGCCTTACTACTTCATCGAGCAGTAAGGCCAGCGCACGCAGGGCATCAGTGCTTGGTGAGCTTGTCCAAGTAGCCCATGGCAAAGGCCGAGACCACGAAGGTCATGTGGATGATCACGTACCACATCAGGTGCTGGGGATCGACGTTCTTGGCGTCCATGAAGATGCGCAGCAGGTGGATCGAGGAAATCGCCACGATGGACGCCGCCACTTTCATCTTCAGCGACGAAGAGTCCATGGTGCCCAGCCAGTTGAGCTTTTCCTTGTTTTCATCGATATCCAGCTGCGACACGAAGTTCTCGTAGCCGGAAATCATCACCATCACCAGCAAGCCACCCACCAGCGCCATGTCGATCAACGACAGCAGCAGCAGGATCACTTCCGCTTCCAGCATGGTGAAAATGTTGGGAATCACGTGAATGATTTCCTGGAAGAATTTCAGCGCCAGGATCAATAAACCCAGGGATAACCCCAGGTAGATCGGCGCCAGCAGCCAGCGTGAAGCGTACATAGTGTTTTCGATAAAGCGTTCCATGGGGTCTCACACAGCTTGGCTAAAAATGGCGGCGAGTATACCAGCCGCTACAAGACACCTGTAAGCGCGAGAAAACTGACCCAGGCGGCATCTGTAAGAGAATTTTTCTGCTAGTGTCGAGCCCATCTCAACTCGGCTCGATGACGTCGGACAGGAAAAACTCAGATGATGGATGTGCGATCCCCTTTGGCCAGCATTGGCCTGTGCGCGGCATTGCTGCTGGCCAGCGGCTGCTCCCCCAGCGACGAGCAGAAGCAGACGACCCTCGAAGAGAAAACCGCCAAATTCGAACAGTCCCTCGACAGCATCCAAGACCCCAAACTGCGTGACGCCGTCGCCGACCTCGGCGGTTCGCTGCTATTGCTGGAACGGGCGCGGGTCAAACTGGCCACCAAGCCCATCGAGGCCGAGTACGGCGAAGACAACCTGGCCCTGCTCAAGCACTACCCCACGCCCCAGGCGCTGGTGGATACCTATATCAATGGCCTGTTCGTACTGCGCAAGACTTCACACTCCGACTACCTGACGGATTTGCAGCCGGTCTTCCCGTTCAGTTTCAACATGCCCGACCAATTCCCCTTCCCCCATGGCCTGGAATGGCAGTCGGTCACCTTGAGCAACAACAAAGTCATCCCCTTCCAGCCGGAATGGTCGGAGACAGACCCCGGCATTCAGTTAAGCCCCAGCAGCTCCAACCTGACCAACCCCGATGACCTGACGGTGACCTACCCCTTCATCGACGGCATCGAGACGGAAAACAAGAGCCAACCCCAGCCTGTCACCCTAAAAGGCGCGGTCGAAGTCATCGCGCCGGGCAAGGTGCTGACGTTCGACCTGTCGAAAAAGGACGTGGGTCACAAACGCACTGAGGGCAATATCACCCTCAATTTGCTGCTGCTGGAGAAGAACTACGCCGAAATCGAGCTGACCAACAGCGAGCCACTGGCCCCGCAAGTCGGCGACGAGTCGCCAAACCCTCTGCTGGTGCAGGCGCGCGACACTACCGGGCAATTCCTCACACGCTCAGGTTCGATCAACGAAAGTGCCGCGCAAGTGGCCTTCTACGAGAAACAGTTGGCCGAGATGCAAAAGCAGAAGGCCTGGTCGGAGGGGTTCGAAAAACAACTGACGGATGAACAGAAAGCTTTCGAGCATAAGCAGGGCAGTCATTACGCCAAGGTGTATTTCAACGGCCTGATCGATACCCTGCAGGTCAACGTGATGGACTTTTCCACGGCATCCGTTACCCGCAAGGACCTCGACTTGCCGGTGTTACGCTTCGACAAAAACAGCCTGGAAAAGACCGTACAAGCCTTGCCGATGCCGGTCACCGTCTACGACGACAGCGCTGCCAGCTGGCTCAAAGACTCGGCAATGACCGAAGAACAACTGAAAAACAGCGTCAGCATCAGCCAGTCTGTCGAAGACGCCAGTGCCGCGCATATCGTGTTCGACCACCCGTTCACCTTTAATGACGACCTGGTCGGTGCAGAGCGCAACAGCAGCGAATCGCCGATTACCTTTTTTACGGCGGACGAAAAAGGTGAGCGCGGCGACCCCATCGAGCTGCCGACCGAAGCGTTCGAGCTGAATCCGGCCCGTGGCACTCTCACCTACGACCTCACCCTGTTCCCGGAAAACCCGGCGTTTGTGGTGGGCTCAATCCCGCTGTTTTTGGCGACTATCGAGAAAGGTGAGTTAGACGTGGCCAAGCTGCCCAAGGGCTTGTCGCTCAAGGACAATGCGCTGATCGTCGATCAGAAAGAATTCCCGGCCGACAGCTGGCGCTTCTATGCCAAGGACGCCAGTGGCCAGTACCTCAAGGAAATCCTTGGGGTGAGCCACCGCGCCGAGGAATACGGCACGGCGATGTTTGACGTGCATTATTTCTACGGCCGACCGACCGCACTGGAAAGCTACCAGCGCACCGACCTGAACACCGTGCAGTACGGCTTCGAGGTCAAGCTGGACAAGCCCGACAGCAAGTGACCGCCACTACAGCGCAAGCGGCTCATGGTTGCCATTGAGCTGCCGCAGATGGGCTTGCATATGCAGGCACCAAATCTGTGGGTCGCCCGCCACTTCATAGCCGTGCATGGTCAGGCTATCCACAATCGATTCCAGGATGGTTTGCGCCGCAAAAGGCCCATGAAACGGGCCTTGGGACTTGATGGTGGACGGCTGTTCACCGGACATTCCGGCGGCAAATAACAAGGTCCACATCCCGTTATCCCCCGCGAGAGGGCGAATGGAGCATTCGATACGGGTGACCAGGCCAAAGCACTGGCGGGTAAGACAAAGGTTGCGCGGCATGGCGGCGACCCTCGGCAGATCGGTGTTCAGCCCGGCCTGGGGCAAGGCTGTTTCTATCCAGCGACTCCTGTGAATATCCCTAAAGCAGAGAATAGAAGAAAAACCCGACAAACCAAGGCCGTAGGGACCAACGGACATTAGTCCCTCAGATGGAAGTCAATTTAGTGACGCAACCAGTTCCAAATGTGGAAGGGGGCTTGCTCCCGATGCAGTGTGTCAGTCGACATCTACATGACTGACCTATCGCAATCGGGAACAAGCCCCCTCCCACATGTTTGACCCGGCCTGGCCTCAGAACTCAGGTGGGCTTGGCTTCGGCCAGCGCCTGCTGCGCCAACTCCTTCTCCGCCTCTTTCAAGTCTTCCTCGCTGATCATCTCGGCAATCGCACGCAAACGCTCGACCACTCGCGCATTGACGGTCCCTTCCGGGAACTGCCCCTCGGCGTCCGGCTCACCCGCGTCTTCACCCACCAACAGGCTCAACGCCTCATCGGCCTGGCGCACAGCGTAGATATGGAACTGCCCGGCGCGCACAGCCTGCAAGACCTTCTCATCAAGCATCAACGTGGCCACGTTGGCCTGAGGAATGATCGCCCCTTGCTCACCGGTCAAACCGCGCGCTTCACAGAGACGGAAGAAGCCTTCAATCTTCTCGTTGACCCCACCTACCGCCTGCACTTCACCAAACTGGTTGATCGAACCGGTGATGGCAAAACATTGCTTGAGCGGGGTTTTCGACAGGGCCGAGATCAAGGTGCACGCCTCGCCCAGGGACGCACTGTCGCCGTCCACATAACCGTAGGATTGCTCCAGCGCGATGCTCGCCGAGATCGCCAGCGGGAATTCCTGGGCATAACGGCTGCCCAGGTAACCCGTGAGGATCATCACGCCCTTGGAGTGAATCGGCTGACCGAGGTTAACCTCACGTTCGATGTCGACAATGCCGCTGCCGCCCGGGTACACCGTGGCGGAAATCCGCGCCGGTACGCCGAATGCCGAGTCACCGACTTCCAGCACCGTCAGCCCGTTGCACTTGCCCACGGCCGCACCGGCGGTGTCGATCAGGATCACCCCGGCGAGCATGTCATCCAGGATCCGTGCCGACACGCGGCCGGTACGGGTGGCCTTGGCTTTGAGGGCGCGCTCGATATGGCCGGCATCGGTCATCTCATCGCCGGCCAGGTGGCGGATAAAGTCCGCCTCGCTCACCAGTTGAAACAAGTCACCAATACGCGCCGACAAACGGCCCTGATGCTCCGCCAGCCGCGCGCTGTAAGTCGCCAGCCGCGCCACCGCGTCCGACGTCAACGGCGCCATGCCCTCTTCCGATGTTCGGGTTTTGAGCAACTGGGCGAACTGCTCCAGGCTTTCGTCGACCATCGGGATGTCTTCGTCGAAATCCACCAGCACCCGGAACATCTCCTGGAAGTCCGGATCGGCGTCCTGCAACGCGTAGTAAAGCTGGCGCGAACCGATAATGATCACCTTGACCTGCAACGGAATCATTTGCGGGTTGAGGGTCACGGTAGCCAGACGGCCCAGCTCGCCCAGAGGCGATTCCATCTTCAACTTGCGCGATTGCAGGGAGCGCTTGAGGGCGTCCCACACGAACGGCTCGCTGAGCATTTTTTCGGCTTCGAGGATCAGGAACCCGCCATTGGCACGGTGCAAGGCACCCGGTCGCAGTTGGCGATAGGTGGTGTAGAGCGCGCCCTGATCGGTGCTGTACTCGATACGGCCAAACAGGTTGTCGTACGTCGGGTGCGGTTCAAACACCACTGGGGCGCCGCCGTTGACCGGGTGCCCAACCACCAGGCTCGGGCAGTATTGCTCTTCGAGCAGCTTGCGGGCCTGGGCGTCGGTCTTGGCGTCGTCGACCAATTGCTCGACCACAGTTTTCAGCAGGTACACCTGCATCGCCTGCAAGTAACCGCAGACAGCTGCGTTCTCGGCGTATTTTTCCGACAGTGGCGCAAGCAAAGGTTGCAGGGCCAAGGTGATGGTTTCTTCGTTGAACTGGCGCAGTTGGTTGTTGGACTCACGCTTCCACTGCGGCAGGCTGGCCAACTCCTCGTTGAGGCGCTCTTCCAGCTCGGAAATATCTGTGTGGAAACGCTCGCGATCTACTTCCGGCAGTTGCGAAAACTCGGCTTCGTCCAGCGCCTTACCGTCGAGCATCGGCGTGAACGCGATGTTGGAACTGTCGCGGTACAGCGCCACGTCCTTTTCCAAAGCCAGGCGTTCGATCACATCGAGGGCCTTGTCGTAACGCTGGTTGAACGCGCGGTCGATGGCGCTTTTGCGCTGTTGATAAGTCGGGTGCTCAAAGACCGCCGGGAAGGTGGCCACCAGGTTGTCGACCAAGCCGTTGATATCGGCAATGAACGCCGCCGCAGCACCGCCTGGCAATTCCAGGGCGCGTGGTTCGCGGGGTTCATCGAAATTATTCACATAGACCCAGTCCGCCGGGGTCTGCAGGCGCTTGCCTTCGGCCTTCAGGTAGCGTTTGACGAACGAGAAGCGACCGGTGCCCGGCTCGCCCATGACAAACACGTTGTAACCGGGGCGTGGCATGGCCACACCGAACTGCAACGCTTCAACTGCGCGTTCCTGGCCAAGCACACCGCGAAAGGGCTCCAAATCATTGGTGGTCGAGAAGCTGAACTGTTCAGCGGAAAAAGGACGAGTCAGCGCTTCGGGCGCTAGACGCAGGCTGGCAGCAACAGGATCAGGCATCGGGCTTCCTTACATCAGGCGGGGCAGATGACGGCATTCTGGCTCCCCGTTGCGCGCTCTGGCAAGGCGAGCCTTTGTGAAAGCGTAGACACCGAATGAGTCCTACAAAAAAATCGCGACATCTCTGATTGTTTTATAAAAACACACGGAACCCTTGGAACGTGCCTAAACTCCAAACTGCGCGGGTTGGACTAATAACCGATCCCTAGGGCGCTATGAAGTGCCTGAACCCTTGTCCATTGGTTTGCACACAAAGAGAACAAAGCTATGAAACGGATCCTTCTCGGTACTCTCTTCACCGTCGTCTCCCTCAATGCAATGGCTGAAGCACCAGGTGGCCCGAACTGCGGTTGGGGCAACATGTTGTTCGAAGGCCAGCGCGGCACTCCGGCTCACTTCCTGGCTTCCACCACCAACGGTACTTCGGGTAACGCCACATTCGGCATGACCTCGGGCACCAACGGTTGCAGCACCAACAGCGCGCTGACCTACGGCGGCAAGTCCTGGATTGCCATGAATGGCATGATGAACGAGCTGTCCGAAGACATGGCCAAGGGTAATGGCGAAGCACTGACCACTTACGCGGTGGTACTGGGCGTTGCTCCGGAAGATCGCGAACACTTCGCTGCAGTGGCTCACGAACACTTCCAGCAAATCTTCAGCAAGGCCGATGTGACCGCTGAAGACGTGCACAACAACACTCTGGCTGTACTGAAAGGCGATGCCCGTCTGGCGAAATACGCTACCCAGGCTTAAGCTCGACCTGCCCGCGCCTCCCCAGGCGCGGGTTTTATTTTTGGACCCGCTTCCCCTTTGGGTCTCTCTAATTTCCGACTTAAGTTGCCCCTATGCTCAAACGCTTTGCCTGGATGGCACTCTTCGCCTGCGCCCCGCTGTACGCAGCACCGCACCTTGATGATCAACGTTTGCAGCAATTGGCCAACGATCCGTTCTGGCTTTCGCTGGGCCATTACGAAGCCGGCAAAATCAGTGGCTGGCGCAGTTATGTCAGCGAGCAGAAATTTTTCCTCGCCCCCGATGGTGCCCATCACCCGGATGCCGAACTCAAGGCCACCGTTGAAGCACTCTATGCTCCGGCCAGCCTGGGTGAAAAACACGCCCAATGTGTCTACCCCGCACGTACCCGCTGGTTAAAGGATCAGTTGCACCTGACTGACCTGCCCGCCGTGGACTGCACCGAATTCAAGCAATGGTTCAAGGACGTCTCGCCCCATAGCGCGGTGATGATCTTCCCGGCGGCCTACCTCAACAGCCCGTCCTCGATGTTCGGCCACACCCTGCTGCGTATCGACCAGGCCGACGTGCAGAGCAACAAGACCGCGCTGCTCAGCTACGCGATCAACTTCGGCGCCTATATAGAAGGCTCGGACAACAGCATTCTCTACGCCTGGAAAGGCCTGATGGGCGGCTACCCCGGTCTGTTCGCGCTGGTGCCTTACCAAGAAAAACTCTCCGAGTACCGCAGCCTCGAAAACCGCGACCTGTGGGAATATCGCCTTAACCTCACCCAGGTCGAGACCGAGCGCATGGTCGAGCACGTGTGGGAGCTCAAGCAGATCCAGTTCGACTATTTCTTCTTCGACGAAAACTGCTCCTATCGCCTGCTGGAACTGCTGCAAGTGGCCCGCCCCGGCCTGCGCCTGACCGAGCAATTCCCGCTGACCGCCATTCCCACCGACACCGTCAAGGCGGTGAAGGACGCGGGCCTGGTCGAGAAGATCGACTACCGACCGTCCCGCGAGCGAGAGTTGCTGGAGCGCGCAAAGCCGCTGGACAGCGACGAGCAGCAATGGGTGCTCAAGGTCAGCGATGACCAGCAGCAACTACAAGAGCCTGCTTTTAAAGCCTTACCCCGCGAACGTCAGGCCCTGATCATCGACGCCGCCTATCGCCTGGGCCGCTACCGTGCCAATGGCCTTGAACGGGACACCGCACGCTCCCAACGCAGCTTCGAACTGCTGCGCGCGATCAACCAGAACCCCGCGCCCGATCTAAAGATCACGCCTCCCGGCCTGCCGGAAAACGGCCATGAGTCGCGTACCTGGCAAGCTGGCATCGGCACCCGGGGCGACAAAGCCTTCGGTGAATACGGCCTGCGCATGGCCTACCACGACCTCAACGACAACGCCGAAGGCTTCCCCCTCGGCGCCCAGATTGAAATCCTGCAAATGAAACTGCGCCAGTACGAAGGTAACCACTGGCAATTGCAGCAACTGGACCTGGCTACCATCCGCTCCCTGACCCCACGCAACGCCCTGCTGCAACCCTGGTCCTGGCAAGTCACGGGCGGCCTGGAACGCGTGCCGGGCAAACACGACGACGAAACCCTGGTCGCCCACGTCAACGGCGGCGCTGGCGGCACCTGGCAACTACGCGACGACATGCTCGGCTTCGCCCTCGGTACCGTGCGCGTGGAACACAACAACGACTTCAACGAAGCCATCTCCCCCGCAGCCGGCTTCAACACCGGCGTGCTGTGGAAAAACCCGCTGGGCAACTTGAGCCTGGAAGCCAAGGGCGATTTCTTCACCAATGGTGAGGTGCGGCGCAGCATCAGCCTCAACCAACAGTGGGAACTGTCCCGTAACCTGGGCCTGCGCCTGAGCGCGCAGCGCGAGTACAGCCACCTGTCGACGCCAGTGAATGAAGTGATGCTTGAAGTGAAGTGGTATCACTACTGACCAAAGCCTGGTGAAAATCAAAAATGTGGGAGCGGGCTTGCCCCCAATGGCGGTCTTTCAGTTAAGCATTGACTGACACTCTGCTATCGGGAGCAAGCCACCTCCCATATTTTGTTAGCATTGCCCGCACAATCAGGAGTTCACTCGACATGGCCGTTACCTGCACCACCCTTGAAGACGTTCGAAACAACATCGACCGCCTCGACCAGCAAATCGTCACCCTGCTGGCCGAACGCGGCCGCTACGTATCACAGGCAGCACGCTTCAAAAAAGACACCGATGGCGTCAAAGCCCCACAGCGGGTTGAGCAGGTGATCACCAAGGTGCGGGAATTATCGGAGACCGTGGGCGCAAACCCCGAGGTAACCGAGCAGGTCTATCGCGCAATGATTGCGGCATTCATTGAGCAGGAATTGGCGGAACACAGGGCTTTGGCGAACAGCCAGGCCACATAGGCTCTTGTGGTGAGGGAGCCCAGCTTCCTCATCACCGGTTCGGCAGTCACCGACCGATCTCATCGTGCTCCACACCTTTCTCACACCCCTTTCACACCTCCCCGACAAATCCCTATCTAGACTTGCCCTATCAGCCGTTAAACGGCCAGGGAGCAAGCAATGTGGCGGTATGCAGTAATACTGTGTGCGATGGTGTGGCTGGCGGGTTGTCAATCGACTCATCAGGAATTGCTGGCCAGAGGTTATCCACCGGCCTTCGCCGATGGATTTGACGATGGCTGCAGCAGCGGTCGCCAGGCCGCCGGGGTGATTTCCGGGGAGTTTCGCAAAAATGTCCCGCGCTACCTGAAAGACCGGACATACGCCGAAGGCTGGGAGGACGGCTTTCGCCAGTGCAAGGCCATGCGTGAAAACGAAGAACTGCGCGACTACAAGGACAATCACTGGGACGACCGTGAGCGCGCCTGGCAGCACGAGAAGGATCGCGATGCCGCTCGGGCCTATCGCTCGCAATAGGTCGCTTTCAGACATCCATCGAAACTAAAGCGCAGCGAACATGGCCCAAGCTCCATAGAGGGAGAACGTCATGAGCCGAGCTTTTGTAAATGAGGATAACGCCGCCGCCCAGGCTGATCAGCCAGTGGAGCGTCAGGTCAGTGAGCAACCCAATCACTTGACCGCGCAAGGGTTGGCGCAGTTACAGGCCAAGGTTGCGCAGTTGAAGGCTGAGCACAGTGCCGAATCTGCCAAGGGTGAGCAGGCCGATAAGCAGCGCCAGGCCGATCTTGAGCGGGATTTACGCTACTTCAACCAACGCGTCCAGAGCGCCCAGGTCGTGGCGCTGGCCACCGGCACCGACAAGGTGCAGATCGGCAGCTGGGTGACCTTCGCCAATGAGCATGACGAGCAACAGCGCATCCAGTTGGTCGGTGAAGACCAGGCCGACGCCAGCACAGGCCTGATCAACTGGGGTTCACCCCTGGGCCGCGCGTTGCTGGGCGCCCAGGTGGGTGATGAGGTGCTGTGGAAGCGCCCCGTCGGCGATCAGCTGATCGAAGTGCTGCGTATCGAAGCCGAGACCTAGACGATGCCTTGGGCCAGCATCGCGTCGGCGACTTTCACGAAGCCTGCGATGTTCGCGCCCTTCACGTAGTTGATGCGGCCGTTTTCTTCGCCGTAGTGCACGCAAGCGTGGTGGATCGACTGCATGATGTTGTGCAGCTTGCTGTCCACTTCACCAGCGGTCCACAGCAAGCGCATGGCGTTCTGCGACATTTCCAGGCCACTCACCGCCACGCCGCCGGCATTGGATGCCTTGCCCGGTGCGAACAGAATGCCCGCCTCGATAAAGATATCCACAGCCTCAAGCGTTGTAGGCATGTTGGCGCCTTCGGCCACGCAAATACAGCCGTTGCGCAGCAAGGTGCGGGCGGCGTCGGCGCCGAGTTCATTCTGGGTGGCGCATGGCAGGGCGATATCGCAGGCCAGGTCCCACGGCGTTTGCCCCTTGCGGAACTCCAGGCCGAAACGCTCGGCCAGTTCGCTGATGCGCCCACGCTGAACGTTTTTAAGCTCCAGCAGCGCCGACCACTGTTCTTCGGTCAAACCACTTTCGGCGTACAGGGTGCCTTCGGAGTCAGACAAGGAAATCACCTTGCCGCCCAGGTCCATCACCTTGCGCGCCGCGTATTGGGCGACGTTGCCTGAGCCGGAGACCGCCACACGCTTGCCCTCGACCCGTTTACCGTCGCGCTTGAGCATCTCTTCGGCGAAGTACACGCAACCAAAACCGGTCGCTTCCGGACGGATCAGACTGCCGCCGTAGGTCATGCCTTTGCCGGTCAACACGGAGGTGAACTGGTTGCTCAGGCGCTTGTACTGGCCAAACAGGAAGCCGATCTCACGTGCACCCACGCCGATATCGCCAGCCGGCACATCCACATCCGCACCGATATGGCGGTACAGCTCGCTCATGAATGCCTGGCAAAAACGCATGACTTCGGCGTCGCTCTTACCTTTTGGATCAAAGTCCGAGCCGCCTTTGCCGCCGCCCATTGGCAACGAAGTCAGGGAGTTCTTGAAGGTCTGTTCGAAGGCGAGGAATTTCAGCACGCCCAGGTTCACCGACGGGTGGAAACGCAGGCCACCTTTGTAGGGACCGATGGCGCTGTTCATCTGGATACGGAAACCGCGATTGACCTGGACCTTGCCGTGATCATCGACCCACGAAACCCGGAACGTTATCGCTCGTTCCGGCTCGCAGATGCGCTCCAAAATACCCGAGGTCAGGTAATGGGGATTGGCTTCAAGAAACGGCCACAGACTGCGTAGGACTTCTTCTACAGCCTGGTGGAATTCTGGCTGGTCTGGGTCGCGTTTTTTGAGGCGGGCAAGGAAGGATTCGACGGATTCGATCATGAAAAGTCTCGGCAAATTGATTGTTTTTAAGGGAGATTGAGCCGGACTTTATCAATTCATGTCGCACCGCGACAGGGCAAAATGTCGCTTTTGTGAATTTAAATGGTGCATTGGATATAAATAAACACAGGAAACAGGGGTTTTTCGCACCTAAAAGGGGATTGCCAAGGCGGGTTACGCACCAGTCGGGAAATAGCTATCGGGGGCAAGCCCCCTCCCACATTTTGAATGTGTTCACAAATCAAATGTGGGAGGGGGCTTGCTCCCGATAGGGCCATCAAAAACACTGCAAAACCCCAGCGCAAAAAAAAGCGGAGCCCGAGGGCCCCGCTTTTTTCAACCAGCCGGATCAGGCCAGTTTTTTGTGCCGTACACGGTGCGGCTGGGCAGCAGCTTCGCCCAAACGCTTTTTACGGTCCGCTTCGTACTCGGTGTAGTTACCTTCGAAGAACACCGCTTGGGAGTCGTCTTCGTACGCCAGGATGTGGGTCGCGACGCGGTCAAGGAACCACCGATCGTGAGAGATCACAATGGCGGCGCCAGGGAAGTCCAGCAGGGCTTCTTCCAGGGAACGCAGGGTTTCAACGTCGAGGTCGTTGGACGGTTCGTCGAGCAGCAGCACGTTGCCGCCCTCTTTCAAGGTCAGGGCCAGGTGCAAGCGACCGCGCTCACCGCCGGACAAGTCCTTGACGAACTTCTGCTGATCGCCGCCCTTGAAGTTGAAGCGGCCAACATAGGTGCGCGACGGAATTTCATAGTTGCCGATGCGGATCTGGTCAGAGCCGTCGGAGATTTGCTGGAACACGGTCTTGCTGCCGTCGAGGTCATCACGGCTCTGGTCCACACAGGCCAGTTGCACGGTTTCGCCGATCTCGATGCTGCCCGAATCCGGCGTTTCCTTGCCCATCAGCATGCGGAACAGCGTGGATTTACCCGCACCGTTACCGCCGATAACGCCGACGATCGCGCCTTTTGGCATGGAGAACGACAGGTTGTCGATCAACACGCGGTCGCCATAGCCTTTGGAAACGTTCTTGAATTCGATGACCTTGTCACCCAGGCGCGGACCGGCCGGGATATAGATCTCGTTGGTTTCGCTGCGCTTTTGGAATTCCTGGGACTGCATTTCTTCGAAGCGTTGCAGACGTGCCTTGGATTTGGACTGGCGGGCCTTGGCGCCTTTGCGCACCCACTCCAGTTCTTCCTTCATGGCTTTTTCATGGGCCGATTGCTGCTTGGATTCGGCGGCCAGACGATCGGACTTGGCTTCCAGCCAACCGGAGTAGTTGCCCTCGTACGGGATACCGGCGCCACGGTCGAGCTCAAGAATCCAGCCGGCCACGTTGTCCAGGAAGTACCGGTCGTGCGTGATCGCAACCACGGTGCCCGGGAAATCGTGAAGGAAATGTTCCAGCCAGGCGACGGAGTCGGCGTCCAAGTGGTTGGTTGGTTCGTCGAGCAGCAGCATGTCGGGGGCCGACAGCAGCAGGCGGCACAGGGCCACACGACGCTTTTCACCACCGGACAGGAATTCGACCTTGGCGTCCCAAGCAGGCAAGCGCAGCGCATCAGCGGCGACTTCCAGTTGGCGTTCCAGGTTATGACCGTCACTGGCCTGCAGAATGGCTTCGAGCTTGGCCTGTTCGGCGGCCAGCTTGTCGAAGTCGGCATCCGGCTCGGCGTAGGCGGCGTAGACTTCGTCCAGGCGCGCCTGGGCGTTTTTGATCACGCTGACCGCTTCCTCGACCACTTCACGCACAGTCTTGGTTGGGTCCAGGATTGGTTCCTGCGGCAGGTAACCGATGTTCAGTTCCGGCATCGGGCGGGCTTCGCCTTCGAACTCGGTGTCGACGCCGGCCATGATTTTCAGCAGCGTGGACTTACCCGAACCGTTGAGGCCGAGCACGCCGATTTTGGCGCCGGGGAAGAAGGACAGCGAAATATTTTTCAGGATTTCCCGCTTCGGCGGAACAACTTTTCCCAGCCGATGCATGGTGAAGACGTATTGAGCCATGGTGAACCTAGCGTCAGTGACTGATGAATTAAGCGGGCGAAGCCCGTGCCAAGCCATGCGCCGCGCGGGCCGTTGACTATCATCAATGCCAGCGAGCGAAAAAAGCCTGAGTATCTGGGGCTGGAACGCCCCCGCGTAACCGGCAAAGCTACCTCAATGCGCTTGGTCAGTCCAGCCAAGCAGGGCTGGCACTTTGCCACAAGTCAAGGCATGCTAGCCGCCCTCCGGGCGTCCGGCTTATAGTGCACGTCGCGCGCCAGTCCAGCCAAACCGCAGGATCACAGCTTGTCCAAAGTCACGCCGCCAACTCCCTTGCGCGCCGCTCATATAGCGCCGGGAGCGCCCCTGCACGGCACCCTCAAAGGCGCATTGGCGACGCTCGTCCTCATGCTGCTCGCCTTATTGTTCTGGCAACTGCTGGACCAACTGCAGCAAAACCAGAAAAACCAGCAGCAATACACCATCGACTACAGCGCCGACCTGGCTGAGCAGATCAGCCTGAACATGGCCCTGAGCGCAAAAATCGCCTTGAACCTGCTACCGATGGTGGAGCCGCCGCGCGACATTGAACAGCAACAGGCCCTGACGCGCACGCTGCAGCGCTCGCTGCCGGAGCTGCGCAGTATCGCCCTGCTCGCGCCCAGCGGCGCGATGATCAGTGACAGCGCCAACGACAGCCAGGACAGCGCCTGGCTGGAAGAACTGGTGCAGCGCAGCCACGGCCAACCGTATTACCTGAGCAATAACGAAGACGGCACCATCATCTATCTGCTGCTGCACCAGCCCAGCGGCGGCTCAAGAATGTACTGGGCGCTGCGCCTGGCACCTAACTACTTGGTCAACCTGACCCGCCAGGACAGTCAGGGCCAGCGCCCCATGTGGGCCATCGAGAACAGCCTGAACCACCGCGTCGTCAGCCGTGACAGTGGCATGCCGGCGCAATGGTCCAGTGCCCTGACCCCGGATGACTTGAATAAAAGCGTGCTGGTCACCCCCCTGAGCAAAAGCGACTGGCAGTTGCGCGGCATGTTCGACCGCGCAGCCGTGCTGGAACAACTGCTGCCGGCGTTTATCGGCAAATGCCTGTTGGGCCTGGCCTTCTCGCTGATCCCCGTAATCGTGCTGCTGAATATGCGTCGCCGCCAGCGCCAGGTGCATGAAGGCCGGCGGCGTTATCAGGATATTTTCGAAGGTACCGGCGTCGCCCTGTGCGTCCTGGACCTGTCAGGCCTGAATGCGTTTTTTGCCAAGACGCACTTGCAGACCCGCGAACACCTTCACGCCTGGCTGCAAAACAAACCTGAAGAATGCAGGCAACTGCTCGCCGAGCTGCGCATCACCGAGATCAACCAAGTGGCGGTGCGCCTGCTCAACGTGGACTCGTGCGAGAAGGCTTGGGAGCGGCTGATCGATGATTGCCCACGCAACAGCACGTCCATCGGCCATCAAATACTCGAAGCGGTCCTGACCCAGCAGAGCCAGCTTGAACTGGAGATCCAGCTCAATGATGTGGTCGGCAACGAGCAATACCTGTGGCTGGTGATGCGCCTGCCGGAGCAGCAGGACGATTTCAAGGCGGTGATCCTCAGCATCAGCGACATCACCAGCCGCAAGCTGATCGAACTGTCGCTGGTGGAGCGTGAGAGTTTCTGGTCGGACGTGGTGCGCACCGTGCCTGATCACCTGTATGTGCAGGACGTGGTCAGCCAGCGCATGATTTTCAGCAACCACCATTTGGGGCAAACCCTCGGCTACGTAAAGGCCGAACTGCAGCAAATGGGCGAGTACTTCTGGGAAATCCTGCTTCACCCTGAAGACGCCGAGTATTACCACGATTTGCGCCAGCAACAGCGCCAGGCCGGCTACGCGACGCAGTTGCACTGCCAGTTGCGCTTCCGCCATCGCAATAACCAATGGCGGCGCTTTGATATTCGTGAGCAGGCCCTGGCCCGTGATAAAACGAGCCAAGTCACCCGCATCATTGGCGTCGCCAAGGACATCACCGACCAGATCGAAGCCAGCGAATCCCTGCGCGACAGCGAACAGCGCTATCGCATGCTCGCCGAAAGCATCAGTGACGTGATCTGCTCCACCGACAGCAAACTGGCCCTCAACTACATCAGCCCGTCGGTCAGTGCGGTGCTGGGGTATGAAGTGGACTGGGTGTTCAAGAATGGCTGGCAGTCGATCATCGCCAACCCTGCGCAATTGGCGGGTATTTACAGCCTGATGGAACAGGTCAGCCGTGCGCTGGGCGACACCGATGCGCTCAATAAGCTGCGCGATGAAGTGCAGACCCAGCTGTTCCTGTTTGACTGCCTGCGCGCCGACGGGCGTAAAGTGCCGATCGAACTGCGCCTGGTACTGGTGTGGGACGAGCATGGCGCCTTCGAGGGCATTCTGGGCGTCGGCCGCGATATCAGCCAACAACGCCGCGCCGAGAAAGACCTGCGCATGGCGGCCACGGTATTTGAGCATTCCACCTCGGCGATCCTGATCACTGACCCGGCGGGCTATATCGTGCAGGCCAACGAGGCATTCAGCCGAGTCAGCGGCTACGAAGTGGCGGACGTACTCGACCAGTTGCCGAACATGCTGACCGTGGATGAACAGCAGGAAGCCCACCTGCGCTACGTACTCAAGCAATTGCACCAGCACAGCACCTGGGAAGGCGAAGTGTGGCTCAAGCGCCGCAACGGCGAGCACTACCCGGCGTGGGTCGGCATTACCGCCGTATTCGACGACGAAGGCGACCTCGCCAGTTACGTATGCTTCTTCAGTGATATCAGCGAGCGCAAGGCCAGCGAGCAGCGTATTCACCGCCTGGCGTATTACGACGCCCTGACCCACCTGCCCAACCGCACACTGTTCCAAGACCGCCTGCACACCGCGTTGCAGTCTGCCGAGCGGCAGAAGTCGTGGGTGGTGCTGATGTTCCTCGACCTTGACCGCTTCAAGCCGATCAACGACTCCCTTGGCCACGCCGCCGGCGACCGCATGCTCAAGGAAATGGCCACTCGCCTGCTCGGCTGCGTGGCCGAAGACGACACTGTCGCGCGCATGGGCGGTGACGAATTCACCTTGCTCCTGCAACCACGGGTCAGCCGTGAAATGGCGCTGAACCGCGCGATTCACGTGGCCGAACAGATCCTCGCCAGCCTGGTGAAACCCTTTGTGCTGGAAGGCCGCGAGTTCTTTGTGACCGCCAGTATCGGCATCGCCCTCAGCCCTCAGGACGGCAACGAGCTGAGCCAACTGATGAAAAACGCCGACACCGCCATGTATCACGCCAAGGAACGCGGCAAGAACAACTTCCAGTTCTACCAGGCCGACATGAACGCCAGCGCCCTGGAACGCCTGGAGCTGGAAAGCGACCTGCGCCACGCCCTGGAGCAGAACGAATTCGTGCTTTATTACCAGCCGCAGTTCAGCGGTGATGGCAAACGCCTGACCGGCGCCGAAGCCCTGCTGCGCTGGCGCCATCCGCGTCGCGGGCTGGTGCCGCCGGGGGACTTTATTCCGGTGCTGGAAGAGTTGGGCCTGGTGGTGGACGTCGGCGACTGGGTGATCAGCGAAGCCTGCCGCCAGCTCAAGACCTGGCATCAAAACAAGGTGCGCGTGCCGAAAGTCTCGGTGAACATCTCGGCGCGGCAGTTCTCCGACGGCCAACTGGGCACCCGCATTGCCACCATCCTCAAAGACACAGGGCTGCCGCCGGCGTGCCTGGAGCTGGAGCTGACCGAAAGTATCCTGATGCGCGAAGTCAACGAAGCCCTGCACATCCTCGACAGCCTGAAAAACCTGGGCCTGAGCATTGCGGTGGACGATTTTGGCACGGGCTATTCATCGCTCAACTACCTCAAGCAGTTCCCCATCGATGTGTTGAAAATCGACCGCACCTTCGTCGATGGCCTGCCGTCCGGCGAACAGGACGCGCAGATCGCCCGGGCGATTATTGCCATGGCCCACAGCCTCAACCTGGCGGTAATCGCCGAGGGCGTGGAAACCCATGAGCAGTTGGATTTCCTGCGCGAGCATGGCTGCGATGAGGTGCAGGGTTATCTGTTCGGACGACCGATGCCGGCGAATCGGTTCGAGGCGCAGTTCAGCAATGATGCCCTCTTCATGTTCGACTGATGGTTTGTGGTGAAGCCACTGGCCTCATCGGGGGCAAGCCCCCTCCCACAGGGGAATGCGTTTCAAATGTGGGGGGACTTACCCCCGATGAGGCCGGCAATGACACCGCTCATCCCTAAGTGAATCCCACTTGTCCGCGACTTGATGTCCTTTCATATGCCATCTAAAACCCATTGGGTTAGAATGCCCTCCTTTTCTGCCCCCGATCCTTGAGGACCGCCATGTTCAGCCGTGATTTGACCATTGCCAAGTACGACGCCGATCTCTTCGCCGCCATGGAGCAAGAAGCCGTGCGCCAGGAAGAGCACATCGAGCTGATCGCTTCGGAAAACTACACCAGCCCTGCGGTCATGGAGGCTCAAGGTTCGGTTCTGACCAACAAGTACGCCGAAGGCTACCCAGGCAAGCGCTACTACGGCGGTTGCGAGTACGTCGACGTGGTTGAGCAACTGGCCATCGACCGTGCAAAAGAACTGTTCGGCGCCGATTACGCCAACGTCCAGCCACACGCCGGCTCCCAAGCCAACAGCGCCGTGTACCTGGCCCTGCTGCAAGGCGGCGACACCATTCTGGGCATGAGCCTGGCACACGGCGGTCACCTGACCCACGGCGCCAGCGTTTCCTCCTCCGGCAAGCTGTACAACGCCGTTCAATACGGTATCGATGCCAACGGCCTGATCGACTACGACGAAGTTGAGCGCCTGGCGGTTGAACACAAGCCAAAAATGATCGTGGCCGGTTTCTCTGCCTACTCGCAGATCCTGGACTTCCCACGCTTCCGTGAAATCGCCGACAAGGTTGGCGCCTACCTGTTCGTGGACATGGCTCACGTGGCCGGTCTGGTCGCCGCGGGCGTCTACCCGAACCCGGTTCCATTCGCTGATGTGGTAACCACCACCACCCACAAGACCCTGCGCGGTCCACGTGGCGGCCTGATCCTGGCTCGCGCCAACGCCGAGATCGAGAAGAAGCTGAACTCCGCTGTATTCCCAGGCGCCCAGGGTGGCCCGCTGGAGCACGTGATCGCCGCCAAAGCGATCTGCTTCAAGGAAGCACTGCAGCCTGAGTTCAAGACCTACCAGCAACAAGTGGTCAAGAACGCCCAGACCATGGCCAGCGTGTTTATCGAGCGCGGCTTTGACGTAGTGTCCGGCGGTACTGAAAACCACCTGTTCCTGCTGTCGCTGATCAAGCAGGACATTTCCGGCAAAGATGCTGACGCTGCCCTGGGCAAAGCCTTCATCACCGTGAACAAGAACTCGGTACCGAACGACCCACGTTCTCCGTTCGTCACCTCGGGCCTGCGCTTCGGCACCCCGGCTGTGACCACTCGTGGCTTTAAAGAAGCAGAGTGCAAGGAACTGGCCGGCTGGATCTGCGACATCCTGGCAGACCTGAACAACGAAGCCGTGATCGACGCGGTCCGTGAGAAGGTCAAGGCCATCTGCAAAAAACTGCCGGTATACGGCGCTTGATTGCAGTTGCTTGAATAAAAAGCCCGGCTCTTAAGCCGGGCTTTTTTATACCAATTGTCCAGTTTGAAATGCGCCCAAGTGTGGGAGGGGGCTTGCCCCCGATAGCAGTGTGTCAGTCACATATAGGTTTACTGACCCACCGCCATCGGGAGCAAGCCCCCTCCCACAGTTGACTGCATTACACATCAGGGTTGGTAGACTTTGGCAAAGCCTTCGCGGATTTTGTCTTCCGGCAATTCATCGGCAATAAACACGATCACACTCTCCCGCGTTTCCCCCTCGGCCCATTCGGTGTCCCAATCGAACCCGTAGAGCTTCAGCACGCCCTGAAACACCATGCGGCGGTCTTCGCCGGCAATGTTCAGCACGCCCTTGTAGCGCAGCAGTTGCTTGCCGTGGTCTTCCAACAGCTCATTCATAAACTCGCTGAGGCGGTCGATATCCAGCGGCTGGTCGGTGCGCAGCACCAGGCTGGAAATACGGTCGATGGACGGCGCCTTGCTCACCGGGCGCAGGCTCATGCCGGCGTTTAGGTTGAAGCCGCGGACATCGAGCAGTTCAGCCAAATCAATCTTGCCGTGCTCGACCACGCGAATCGGCGCGCGGCGGTTGATGCGGGTGAGGCGATCACTGAGCGCCTCGAAGGTGGCGTCGTCCACCAGATCACGTTTGCTCACCAGCAGGCGATCGGCAAAACCGATCTGGGCCTGGGCGATGGTCTGCGTCAGGTGGTGCTCGGCGTGGGCCGCGTCCACCAGGGTGATGATGCCGTCGAGGATGTAGCGCTCGCGCAGTTCTTCATCGATGAAAAAGGTTTGGGCCACCGGCGCCGGATCGGCCAGGCCTGTGCACTCGATCACCAGGCGATCGAAGGCGATCTCGCCGCTGTCCAGGCGCTCAAGCAGCAGATAGAGAGCCTTGGTGAGGTCGGTGTGGATGGTGCAACACACGCAGCCGTTGGACAGGGTCATGACTTGCACCGGTTCTTCGCCCAACAACTGGGTGTCGATACCGGCATCGCTGAATTCGTTTTCGATCACGGCGATTTTCAAGCCGTGTTCGGCCTTGAGCAGATGGCGCAGCAAGGTGGTCTTGCCGGCGCCGAGAAAGCCGCTGAGTACGGTCACTGGAATGGGAGAGGACAAAAAATTCTCCTTGAAGGAACACTGAAACAAATGTGGGAGGGGGCTTGCCCCCGATAGCAGTGTGTCAGGCACTTATCTGTCACTGACACACCGCTATCGGGAGCAAGCCCCCTCCCACAGTAGATCACCACCAGCCCGAACTAACGGGTCAGCAGCACTTGGGCCCACCCTTGCCGCCGTATCGGGCCTCCTGACGTTCCCGGAAGAACGCCTTGTAGTCCATCATCGGCTTGTCTGGGTGCTTGGTTTGCATATGCTCGACGTACGTGTCGTAGTCGGGCATGCCGACCATCAAGCGCGCGGCCTGACCGAGGTATTTACCGAGGCGACTGATGTCATTGAACATGTTTGCAATCCTCGGTTATGCGTCAGGTACTGCCTGGAACGGGGCTTCTTTATCCGTACGCTCTTTGTTGCCCCAGGCGGCGACGCCAACCTTGAGCGCATAGAACAGGATGCTGAACACCACGAACAGGAACAGCGCCGTCAGCGTTGCGTTGGTGTAGGCGTTCCAGATCACGTGCTGCATCTGGTCGATACTCTTGGCCGGGGCCAGGATCTGACCGTTAGCCAGCGCGTCACTGTACTTCTTAGCCAGCGACAGGAAACCAATCGCCGGGTTGGCGTCGAACAGCTTGATGAAGCCTGCGGTGGTGGTGCAGATCAGCAGCCATACCGCCGGCAGCATGGTCACCCAGATGTAGCGTTGGCGTTTCATTTTGATCAGCACAACCGTCGCCAGCATCAGCGCGATACCGGCCAGCATCTGGTTGGAGATACCGAACAGCGGCCACAAGGTGTTGATACCGCCCAGTGGGTCGATCACACCTTGGTACAGCAGATAACCCCACATCGCCACGCAACCGGCGGTAGCGATCAGGTTGGCGGTCCAGGATTCGGTGCGTTTGAGCGCCGGCACGAAGGAGCCAAGCAAGTCTTGCAGCATGAAGCGACCAGCTCGGGTACCTGCGTCAACAGCCGTCAGGATGAACAGCGCTTCGAAAAGGATCGCAAAGTGGTACCAGAACGCCATGGTGTTTTCACCCGGCAGTACGCTGTGCAGGATCTGCGCGATACCCACCGCCAACGTCGGTGCACCGCCGGCACGGGCCAGGATGGTGGTTTCACCGATGTCATGGGCCACGGCCGACAGCGCCTCAGGAGTAATTGCAAAACCCCAGCTGCTGACGGTTTGTGCCACGGTAACCACATCGCTGCCGACTACGGCGGCTGGGCTGTTCATAGCGAAGTAGACGCCAGGCTCGATCACCGAAGCGGCAACCATGGCCATGATGGCAACGAACGACTCCATCAACATGCCGCCGTAACCGATGTAGCGGGCGTGGCTTTCATTGGCCAGCAACTTGGGCGTGGTGCCCGAGGAGATCAGCGCATGGAAACCCGAGACCGCGCCACAGGCGATGGTGATGAACAGGAACGGGAACAGGCCGCCCTTCCACACTGGGCCGGTGCCGTCGATGAACTGGGTCAGGGCCGGCATTTTCAGGTCTGGCATGGTGACCAGGATGCCGATTGCCAAGGCGATGATGGTGCCGATTTTCAGGAAGGTTGAGAGGTAGTCACGCGGCGCCAGGATCAGCCACACCGGCAGTACCGCCGCGACAAAACCGTAACCGATCAGCATCCAGGTGATCTGGATCCCAGTGAACGTGAAGGCCTTGGCCCAGACCGGATCAGCGGCAATTTGCCCGCCCAGCCAGATCGAGCCGAGCAGCAACAACACGCCGATGATCGAAATTTCACCAATGCGGCCCGGGCGGATGTAGCGCATGTAGATGCCCATGAACATCGCGATCGGGATGGTCGCCATCACCGTGAATATGCCCCAAGGGCTCTCGGCCAGGGCCTTGACCACGATCAGCGCCAGCACCGCGAGGATGATGATCATGATCAGGAAGCAGCCGAACAGCGCGATGGTCCCCGGAATACGGCCCATCTCTTCACGAACCATGTCCCCCAGGGAACGGCCGTTGCGACGGGTCGACAGGAACAGAACCATGAAGTCCTGGACCGCGCCGGCCAGCACCACGCCGGCAATCAGCCAGAGCGTGCCGGGCAGGTAGCCCATTTGCGCCGCCAGTACCGGACCGACCAGCGGGCCCGCACCGGCAATGGCCGCAAAGTGGTGACCGAAAAGGATGTGTTTGTTGGTCGGCACATAGTCCAGACCGTCGTTGTTGATCACTGCGGGGGTAGCCCGCCGTGGATCGAGTTGCATCACGTTGTTAGCGATGAACAGGCTGTAGTAGCGATAAGCAACCAGGTAGATGGCCACAGCAGCGACCACAATCCACAAGGCGTTGATCGCCTCGCCTCGGCGCAAGGCCACTACGCCCAGGGCGCACGCTCCTACGATTGCCAGCACCAGCCAGGGTAGATGGCGTAGCAGGCTATTATTATTTTTCATTTTTATATTCCAGCCAGGGTGGACAGAAAGGACAGCCGTTCGGAGTTTAGCGCTGTTGGCCTTAAAGGCCACCCCCCTACGTTGGTCTAGAGCCTTGCAACGAAGAAAAAACCAGAAAAAACGGCCCAATGATGGCGCAGGGCTACAATCCTTTTATCCACAGAGGGTTTCACCATGACCGAGCAAGCGTCTGATCGTCGCCGTTTTCGCCGGATTGCCTTTGATGCCAAGACCGAACTTCGGCAAAACGGCAACGAATGGCCAGTGCAACTGGTGGATTTATCGCTTAAGGGGCTGTTGGTGCAACGGCCTGAAGAGTGGAAGGGAAATAAGGCGCTGCCGTTCGCGGTCGACATACGCCTGGATCCCAAGGCGCATATAAAGATGCAAGTACGGCTAACCCACGAAGCAGTGGGTCAACTGGGGTTTGTGTGCACAGACATCGACCTGGACTCGATCAGCCACTTGCGGCGGCTGATCGAGTTGAACCTGGGCGATCAGGAGGAACTGGAGCGAGAGCTGGGCGCGCTGCTGGAAGTGTGATGGCTCAGGGGAACGCACTACGTGCGGGAAAATCACTTTCCATGTCCCAGTAACCCTTCTTCTGACTTGAGGCGCCGTGCCACTGCCCGTCGACAAACCGATAGGTCTGATAACGGGTGGCAAAGTCATCCTCACCGTCGCCGTCCATAAATGATGACACCTGCAGCAGTTCATCCGCGCCGCCGTTGGCTGGCGTTGCGATCATCCACGCAGCCTTGCCGGTATGAGCCAGGGTCAGCGCCTGGACTTTGCCGTCGGCGCCCTGGTAACTCAACGGCTTGAGTTGCTGCTTGCCGGGCAGCAGTAACTGCGTGGCAGGCCCGCTGTAGCTGCCCATGGGGGCGGTCTGATCGATGGTCAAAAAATACACAGGCTCGGGCAGCCCTTTGAGCGGGGCTTTCTTGACCTCGGCCAAGGGGTAGCCGAGGTCTTCGTGAGCTATCACCTCGCCAGAGGCCGATACCCACCGCACCTGGGCTTCGAGCAGCGGGTTTTCGACCAAATCGCCGGGCTCGTCGAACGAGTCTTCATCCAGTCCACTGCCCCAACTGTCCTTGTGCAGTTGGGGGCTGATGCGCTGGTCTTCGAGCACCTGCAGCACACTGCCGTCTGGCGTCGCCAGCGTTTGCGCCAGGCGATAGCCCGTTGGCAGCTCCGCCCAGGCCATGGCGGGCAAGCTGGCCAAGGCGATAAACAGGGCGACTACACCCCAGTGATTCGATCGTTGCATCGCGTCCATCCCTGAATTATTCGAAAAGTGCATCCAATGCCTGTTCCAGGCGCGTGACCCCAATCACCTGCAATCCTGGCGGCATTTCCTTCGGCGCGTTGCCCTTGGGCACAATCGCGCGTTTGAAGCCGTGCTTGGCCGCTTCCTTCAAGCGCTCCTGACCGCTCGGCACCGGACGCACTTCGCCGGACAGGCCGACCTCCCCAAATACCAAGAGGTCGTGCGGCAGAGGCCGGTTACGCAAGCTGGACATCACCGCCGCCATCAAGGCCAGGTCGGATGCGGTCTCCAGCACCTTGACCCCACCCACCACGTTGAGGAACACATCCTGATCGTGGGTCGGAATGCCGCCATGGCGGTGTAACACCGCCAGCAACATCGCCAGGCGGTTCTGATCCAGCCCCAACGTGACCCGGCGCGGGTTCGCCAGATGGCTGTCATCCACCAATGCCTGGACTTCCACCAACATCGGTCGGGTGCCTTCCCACGTCGCCATCACCACACTGCCTGGGACTTCTTCCTGGGCACGGGTCAGAAAAATCGCCGAAGGGTTGGAGACTTCTTTCAGTCCCCGGTCAGTCATGGCGAATACACCCAGTTCGTTCACTGCGCCGAAACGGTTTTTCACCGCCCGCAGCAAGCGCAGTCGACCATCGGACTCGCCTTCGAAATACAGCACGGTGTCGACCATATGCTCCAACACTCGCGGCCCGGCCAGCGCGCCTTCTTTGGTCACGTGGCCGACCAGGAAGATCGCCGTGCCGCTCTGCTTGGCATACCGCACCAGTAGCGCTGCACTTTCGCGCACCTGGGACACACCACCCGGCGCCGATTGCAACTGCTCGGTGAAAATCGTCTGGATCGAGTCGATCACCATCACCTTTGGCTTTTCGATACGGGCCGTGGCGATGATGCTTTCGATGCAAGTCTCGGTCATGACCCGCAACTGATCCTGAGGCAAGCCAAGACGGCGTGCGCGCATGGCCACTTGTTGCTGGGATTCTTCACCGGTGACATATAACGCCGGCATGCGGCTGGCGATGCTGCACAGGGTTTGCAGGAGGATGGTCGATTTACCGATGCCAGGGTCGCCGCCGATCAGCACCACCGAGCCGTCCACCAGGCCGCCGCCCAGCACACGGTCCAGTTCACCTGAGGCGGTGGAGAAACGCGGGATTTCTTCGACGCTGACTTCGGCCAGGGTCTTGATCTGCGCCTGCTGCCCAGTCCAGCCGGCGCGGCCCGTGGGCGCCGCAGCGCCGCCGCTTTCGATCATGGTTTCGGTCAGGGTGTTCCACGCACCGCATTCGCCGCACTGGCCGGCCCACTTGGGAAAGGTCGCGCCGCACTCCGTGCAGCCGTACATGCGCTTGGCCTTTGCCATTTGAGAACCTCCAACCGAAAAACCGCGATGATAGCTCAGCGCGGCGCCGGGGTCCGGATTTCACCGCTGGCCAATCGCGAAGCACTGTTGCCGATCGGGTCTTCGGCGTTGAGGTCAGCGCCTTTGGCTTTCAATTCATCAAGCAATTCGACGCGCTTGAACAGGCCTGCATACATCGCGGCCGTCTGCCCGGCGCCGTTGCGTTGGTCGGGGTTGCAATCGGTGGCCAGCAGGCGCTGGGCAATGTTCAGCTCGCCTTTGAAGATCGCGCCCATCAGCGCGGTGTTGCCACGTTTGTCCTGTACACAGGCGTCGGCACCGGCACTGAGCAAACGCTCCACAAACCGGCCCTGGCCGTGATAGGCGGCGAGGATCAACGCGGTGTAGCCCTTTTCGTCCTGGGTGTTGAGGCTGTAGCCAGACTCAATAAAGGTGTTGAGCATATCGAGGTCGCCACGGCGGGCGGCGTCGAAGTAATAATCCTGCAACTGTGCCTTGAGTGCTGCCGGTTCGGGGGATTCGGCATGGGCGACAAAGGCCAGCATGGCCATCAGCAAACCGATAGAAATACGCATGGGTTTCTCCTGCCATGGGTCGACGCCCGAACCGGCGCGTCGACCGTCACCAATGTCAGTCAGTCAATTTTTCAGCCAGCGCCTTGACGCGGGCCAGGTCACCCTTCGCGACCTTGGCCACGCCGGTGCCGTATGCCGGGTCCGCTTTGTAGAGGAACGACAGGATGATGTGCTTGCTCTCGTCATCCGTGGTGGCCAGTGAGCCGCCGAAGTTGTCGATCAAGTCCTGCTGCTCTTTTTTGGTGTATGAGCGATACAGATCACCGGCCTGCTTGAAGTTCTGCTCGCGCTGAATCTTCGCCTGCTGGGTGCTACCAGACAGTGCCGTCTGGCTGTAGCGCGCGGTTTGCGGCTCTTCGCGGTTTTCCAGGCGGCTTGGCTGGTAGTTCACGCCGCTGGTGGTCTTGCCGAAGTTCATCGCGCCGTCCTGGTTACCGTTGTTGACGGTGACCCGTGGGGCATTGATCGGCAGTTGCAGTGCATTGGCACCCAGGCGGTACATTTGGGTGTCGGCGTAGGAAAACACCCGGCCTTGCAGCAGGCGGTCTTCCGACGGTTCGATGCCGGGCACAAGGTTGGCCGGGGCCATGGCGACTTGCTCGGTTTCCTGGAACACGTTCGCCGGATTGCGGTTCAGCACCATCTGCCCGACTTTGCGTTCAGGCACGTTCGGCCAGATCTTGGTGGCGTCCAACGGGTCGAACTCAAACTTGGCCAAGTCTTCCGGCTTGAGCACTTGCACATACAAGTCCCACTTGGGGAAGTCGCCCTTGTTGATATGGGTGACCAAGTCATTAGTCATATGGCTGTAATCACGACCTTGCACTTCGGTGACTTGCTTTGGATCAAGGTTCTTAATGCCTTGCAGGCTCTTCCAGTGGAACTTGACGTAATGCACTTCGCCTTTGGTATTAATCAATTTGTAGGCATGTACGCCATTACCGTCCATTTCCCGATAACTGGCGGGCGTGCCAGAGTCCGAATACAACTCGGTCAGCGTGCGCGTGGCCTCGGGTACATGTGAGAAGAAGTCAAAGCGACGGGAGTCATCATCCAAGTTCGTGCGCGGGTCAGGCTTGAACGCATGCACCATGTCCGGGAACTTGATGGCGTCACGAATAAAGAAAGTTGGGAAGTTATTGCCGACCAAGTCCCAGTTACCGTCAGCGGTGTAGAACTTGGTGGCGAAACCGCGCGGGTCACGCAGGGTTTCCGGGGAGTGGTTGCCGTGAACGACGGCCGAGAATCGCACAAATACCGGGGTGGCTTCGCCAGCGGCGAAAACTTTGGCCTTGGTCAGGTCGCTCAGGTTATCAGTCACCGTAAACGTGCCGTGGGCGCCGGTGCCCCGGGCGTGCACCACGCGCTCCGGAATGCGTTCGCGGTCGAAGCGCTGCAACTTCTGAATGAGCTGCACGTCTTGCAGCAGCACCGGGCCATTGGCGCCGGCGGTTTGCGAATTCTGGTTGTCGCCGACGGCCGCGCCGTTATCTCGCGTCAGGTTGGCGGCTTGCACCGAAAGAGAAAGCAGACTGGCAGTCGCCAGCAACAGCGCATGTCGCGCCAGCACTGGACTGCGGCTCATTGGGTTGTTCATCGAGGTTTCCTCTGGTTTTTTTAGTGCACATTCAGTTGTGCTTGCCAGAGGCTAGTGACCTGGGAGTCAGAAGATAAATAGAAAAACCCCACCAGGGCGATTAAGAAATTAATGTGGTAACCCACTGAAACAGCGAGTATTTCGCGCGCGATTGGTGGCACTTTGCAAACTATTTGCGTTTTAATGTGTCGATTAAAATTAACAGTATTAACAGTTGTGTCGCACAAGCCCTATACGACTGACTTACACTGTGCTTCACCCTTCTCATCTGTAACAAGGAATAACCTATGAGCGTGATCAGTGAGTTCAAGGCCTTCGCGGTCAAAGGTAATGTGGTCGACATGGCCGTCGGTATCATCATCGGCGCAGCCTTCGGCAAAATTGTTTCCTCGTTTGTCGGCGACGTGGTGATGCCGCCCATTGGTCTGTTGATCGGTGGTGTGGACTTTGGTGACCTGGCGGTCACCCTCAAGGCGGCCCAAGGCGATGTTCCCGCCGTCGTGCTGGCCTACGGCAAGTTCATCCAGAGCGTGATCGATTTTGTCATCGTCGCCTTTGCGATCTTCATGGGCGTGAAGGCCATCAACCGCCTCAAGCGCGAAGAGGCCGTAGCACCTAGCCTGCCGCCGACGCCGACCAAGGAAGAACTGCTGCTGGGGGAGATCCGCGATCTGCTCAAGGCACAGAACGACAAGCCGCTTTAACCCGGATCGGCTTAAAAAAAGGCGCCTGCTTGAGGCGCCTTTTTTATTACCAGTAGTTTTCCACCGCCACCTGCCCAGGCCTGCGGCTCAGGCTCAGTTGCATGTCACGCTGCTTGAGCAACTGGCGGGTGTCATCAACCATCTGCGGGTTGCCGCAAATCAGCACGCGGGAATGCTCCGGGCTCAGCTCTACACCCGCTGCGCGCTCCAGCTCACCGTTTTCAATCGAGGTAGTAATGCGCCCACTCAATGCGCCTGGATGGTGCTCGCGGGTAACGAGTGGAATGTAGGTCAGTTTGTGCGCGGACTCGGCAAGGTACTCACGCTCACCCAGCTCCTTGATCAGCGATTGATAGGCCAGTTCCTTGGCTTCCCGCGCGCTGTACACCAGCACGATCCGCTCGAATTTCTCCCACACTTCGAAGTCCTGCAGGATCGACAAAAACGGCGCGACTCCGGTCCCTGTCGCCAACATCCACAAGTCACGGCCATCGACGAACCGGTTCAAGGTCAGGAACCCCGTAGCCTGGCGTTCCACCATCAAGGTATCGCCCACGCGCAGGCGGCTCAGCTCGCTGGTGAACTCGCCTCCAGGGACCACAATCGAGAAGAAGTCCAAGTGCTCATCAAACGGCGAGGAAACTATCGAGTAAGCACGCCACACCATAGTGCCGTCCGCCTTGGTCACGCCCAGACGCACGAACTGACCCGCAGTAAAACGGAACCCAGGGTCGCGAGTGGTTCGCAGCGTAAACAGGCTGGGGGTCAGCGATTGCACATCGAGCAAGGTCTGGCGGGTAAATTTCTCAGCACTGGCCGTCATGGGGGGCTCCGTTCTACAGGTGCCCTAGTGTCCCTCAAAGTCGCGCACGGAAACACCGGTGGTTTGTAGTGGCATCGCGCAGCCCCTAAGTAGTGGCAATTTGGTGGCAATCAAACCCATTGGCTATTAGTCCCTCTGCTCTAGCTACAAGCCCACTCTAAGTTGATCATTCAACTCACTAAAAAATCGAAAAAAACCAACTAAGCGCCGTTACACCCCTTTTGCTGTCCTTAAAAAATCTTCTTAAACCCCCTGCGTTCAAGAGCGAAATTTTCCTCTTGCACCGTAAGTATTGTCCTACACTCCTTTCCGTGCATTTGGGAGTTCAGGAGGTATCCCATGTCATGTAGACCCCACATGGAGAGTTAACAATGGTTAACTGGCGTAACACACGTCTTCCCAAACTGGAAGGCGAAAGCGAGGCCACCACTCTTTTCGAGATAGCCCTCAACCACACCTTCGCACTCGGCTTTCAATACTGTTCCTTTACGATGAGTTCACACCTACCCAACAATCGAACAAAGCCCGTTCGCTTCAATAACTATCCAGATGAGTGGAACAACCTTTACAACCAGGCGCACTTTTTTGACGTTGATCCCGTGGTGAAACATTGCAAAAGCTCTGTGTTACCCATCGTCTGGGAGGAAAAAACGTTTAAAGACTCACCCAACTTGTGGTCTTTGGCTCAGTCGTATGGTGTGCATCTGGGTTGGACCCAGGCAGTGCATGATTTCCAGGGTGTGTTCAGCATGCTTACCCTGGGTCGCAGTAAAGGTGCGGTGACTCCGGAAGAGCTCTACGAAAAAGCTGGCCAGGTCCTGTGGCTTTGCCATGCGATGCATGCGGCCGTGGCGCAGACTTACGCGGCCAGCCCCAGCATCAACCCTGCGAAAAAATTGACCTCGCGCGAGACCGAAATCCTCAAATGGTCAGCCATGGGCAAAACTGCCGCAGACATTGCCACCATCCTGTGCCTTTCCGAACGTACCGTGGGCTTTCACATCTGCAGTTGCTTCAAAAAGCTGGGGGTCAACAACAAGATCGCCGCCGTGCTCTGTGCCTCGAAAGCAGGGCTGTTTTAACCGCCCTTGAAACACCGCATGTAATCCCCGTAGAAAAAAAGTAACATTTACGCCCAATTCTGAGTGCAGGGCCCCTTGGGGGCCCGCCTGTAGTTCACTCAGACGGTTGCGCAGGTCACTGCCGCCGCCCATCGATTACCCAGAGCCTCCCCCGCCATGCCCCTGCTCGACAGCCCCTTCGCCCAGCTCGATCTGATCCGCCAGCCAGAGCAACATAACGATCCGCTGCAAGCCTTCGATGCGGCCGACGAATACCTGCTCAGCCACCTGGCCGGACAACAGCCGAGTGCAGCGACGCGCGTGCTGGTACTCAATGATAGTTTCGGTGCCTTGGCGGCCAGTCTTGAAGGCCAGATGCAGGTCACCTCCAGCGGCGACTCGTTTCTCGCCGCCCAGGGCCTGGAGAAAAACCTGGTACGCAATGGCAAGGCGTTTGATGGCGTGACTTTCGTGCCTGCCCACCAAGTGCCGACCGGCCCTTTCGACCGAGTCCTGATCCGCGTCCCCAAAACCCTGGCACTGTTGGAAGAACAGCTGATCCGCCTGCAAGGCCAACTGGCACCGGGCGCAGAGGTCATCGCCGGGGCGATGGTCAAGCACCTGCCCCGTGCGGCCGGTGAGTTGCTGGAGCGTTACATCGGGCCGATGCACGCCTCCCTTGCGGTAAAGAAGGCACGGTTGCTGATTGCCACTCTAGAAGATCGCCCCGCGGCAGTCTCGCCCTACCCAACGCGCTATCAGCTTGAAACTCCCGCTATCGAACTGCTCAACCACGCCAACGTGTTCTGCCGTGAAGGCCTGGACATCGGCACCCGCGCCTTCCTGCCGCACCTGCCCAAAGGCCTGGGCAGTGCGCGCGTCGCGGACCTGGGCTGCGGCAACGGCGTGCTGGCGATTGCCAGCGCGCTGCAAAACCCGGACGCCCATTACACCTTGCTCGACGAGTCGTACATGGCCGTGCAATCAGCCCTTGAGAACTGGCAAGCCGCCCTCGGCGAACGGGAGGTGACCGTGCGTGCTGCCGATGGCCTGGCCGGCCAGGCCTCGGACTCTCTGGATGTGGTGCTGTGCAACCCACCGTTCCACCAACAACAAGTGGTCGGCGACTTCCTCGCCTGGCGCATGTTCCAGCAAGCGCGGGAAGCGCTGGTGGTGGGCGGCGCGCTTTATATAGTCGGCAACCGCCACCTGGGTTATCACAGCAAATTGGCGCGACTGTTCCGCGGTGTCGAGCAAGTGGCCGCCACGCCGAAATTCGTCATCCTCAAAGCGCGCAAATAAAAAAAGCCCTGCCTTTCCAAAGGAAAAAGCAGGGCTTGAAAACCGGGCCGCAAAGCCCGGATCGGGATGTCAGTGGGTGGTCAGGCCGGCCGCATTCATGAACATGCGCATCAGGCTGGCCACGACGAACAGTGCCAGCACACTGCCGGTCCAGATCATCGCCAGCCACCCCAGACGCCGCCACAACGGCTGTTTCTCGCCCTCTTCAATCTCGTGCAACGTAGGTTTGCCGGACATGCCACAACCCTCCTAGTGATAGCCGTCTTCGTGGGTGACCTTGCCGCGGAACACGTAGTAGCTCCAGAAGGTGTAGCCCAGGATGAACGGGATAATGAACAGCGTACCCACCAGCATGAAACCCTGGCTTTGCGGCGGTGCGGCCGCGTCCCAGATCGATACGGAAGGCGGAATGATGTTCGGCCACAGGCTGATCCCAAGGCCGCTGTAGCCGAGGAAAATCAACACCAGCGTCAACAGGAACGGCGTGTAGTGGGCATTACGCGCCACCGCGCGGATCAACCCGTACATGGTCACCAGCACCAGGATCGGCACCGGCAGGAACCAGAACAGGTTCGGCAGGGTGAACCAGCGCGTCGCGATTTCCGGGTGCGCCAGCGGCGTCCAGATACTGACGATGCCAATTACCGCCAACACAACGAATGCCAAGGGCCGCGCCAGGTTGTGCATCTTCTCCTGCAACGGGCCTTCGGTTTTCATGATCAACCAGGTGCAGCCGAGCAAGGCATAGGCCACGATCAACGCCACGCCGCAGAACATCGTGAACGGTGTGAGCCAGTCCAGTGAGCCACCGGCAAACTGGCGGTCCACCACCGGAATCCCGTCGATAAACGCCCCCAACGCTACGCCCTGGAAGAACGTGGCCGTCAGCGAACCGCCGATAAACGCCTTGTCCCACAGGTGGCGCTTGTGGTCCTTGGCCTTGAAACGGAACTCGAAGGCCACGCCACGGAAGATCAGCCCGATCAGCATCAGGATCAGCGGCAGGTATAGCGCCGACAACACCACCGAATAGGCCAGCGGGAAGGCGCCAAACAACGCTGCGCCACCGAGTACCAGCCAGGTTTCGTTACCGTCCCAAACCGGGGCGACGGTGTTCATCATCACGTCGCGGTCGACTTTGCCCGGAATAAACGGGAAGAGGATGCCAATGCCGAGGTCGAAGCCGTCCATCACGACGTACATCATGATGCCGAAGATGATGATCACGGCCCAGATCAGCGGAAGATCAATACCCATCTCAATGCCCCTTGTGCTGGATGTCGACGTGGTCGTCATCGTTGCCGTCATCGGCAGCCGACAACGGACGGGCCGGTGTGCGTTTCTGGCCAGGGCCACCGTGGGTCGGTTCAGTACTTTCGTGGGTCACAGGGCCTTTGCGTACCAGGCGCATCATGTAGCCCAACCCGGCGCCGAACAGCGCGAAGTACACCACCACGAACAACACCAGGGTAATCGTCATCTGCGCCAGGCTATGCCCGGATGAAGCGTCCGCCGTGCGCATCAACCCGTAGACCACCCACGGCTGGCGGCCGATTTCGGTGGTGAACCAACCGGCAAGAATCGCGATCAGGCCGGACGGGCCCATCCACAGCGCCAGGTACAGGAACGGTTTGGACGTATACATCTTGTCGCCGCGACGCAGCCACAGGCTGAACAGACCGGTGAAGATCATCAGGAAACCCAGGCCGACCATGACCCGGAACGACCAGAACACGATGGTCGAATTGGGACGGTCCTCAGGCGGAAACTCCTTGAGCGCTGGCACTTGTTTGTCCAGGGAGTGGGTCAGGATCAGGCTGCCCAGGTAAGGAATTTCCACCGCGTATTTGGTTTTTTCGGCCTTCATGTCGGGCCAGCCAAACAGAATCAGCGGGGTCGGCTCATTGCCTTTGTTTTCCCAGTGGCCCTCAATCGCCGCGATTTTTGCCGGCTGATGCTTCAGGGTGTTGAGGCCGTGGAAGTCACCGATCACCGCCTGGATAGGCGCCACGATCAGCGCCATCCACATCGCCATCGAGAGCATTGTGCGGATCGCCGGGTTGTCCTTGCCGCGCAGCAGGTGCCACGCCGCCGAGGAGCCGACAAAGAAGGCCGTGGCAACAAAGGCCGCTGTGGCCATGTGCGCCAAGCGGTAAGGGAACGATGGGTTGAAGACAACGGCGAACCAGTCGGTTGGAATCACCCGGCCATCGATGATTTCAAAGCCTTGTGGCGTCTGCATCCAGCTGTTGGACGACAGAATCCAGAAGGTCGAGATCAACGTGCCCACGGCCACCATCACGGTGGAGAAGAAGTGCAGCTTGCGCCCGACCTTGTTCCAGCCGAACAGCATCACCCCAAGGAAACCGGCCTCAAGGAAGAAGGCGGTGAGCACTTCGTAGGTAAGAAGCGGCCCGGTGACGGCGCCGGCAAAGTCCGAGAAGCGACTCCAGTTGGTGCCGAACTGATACGCCATGACCAGGCCCGAGACCACGCCCATGCCGAAGTTGACCGCAAAGATCTTCGACCAGAAATGGTAGAGGTCACGGTAGGTGTCGTTGTGGGTCTTGAGCCACAAGCCTTCCAGCACCGCGAGGTAACTGGCCAGGCCGATGGTGATCGCCGGGAACAGGATGTGGAACGAGATGGTGAACGCGAATTGAATTCGGGCGAGATCTAGCGCCTCCAAACCGAACATAAGTCTTCCTCTGTCAGGTAATACCGGCTGCTGGCGGAAGCCTGCACCCACTGCCCCCACGGATATGGAGTGTGGCGAATTTCAATTCGTTTCTTTTTTTACCAGCCACGTAGGGATTCTGGCCTTGCGGCCGCCAGATCAATCCCCACGGAGGTTTTGATCTGGATCAAGCATTACTGAAAGAGTAGTCCCATTTTCTGTGTCCAGTTATGTGGTCTTTTGCCGCGTGACAGACTGCCTCAGCCCAGCTCTAGCAACTATCTGTTACAACTTAATGCTAATCTCGCGGCTCCCTCTCGCCTCGACCCGAATTCCCGATGCCTAGTGAACCCGTGTTGCTGTTGCGTCATCACCGCCCTTTCATCGCGTTCTGGCTGGCACGGATTTTCACCGCCAGCGGCTTCCAGATGCTCACCGTGGCCATCGGCTGGAACCTGTACCAACTGACCGGCAATGTGCTGGACTTGGGTCTGGTCGGGTTGGTGGAGTTCGTGCCACGGGTGCTGTTCATGCTGCACACCGGACACGTGGCCGACCGCTACGAGCGGCGCAAAGTCGCAGCCATCTGCCAGACCGTACAGGCGCTGATTGCCCTGTCCCTGGCCATCGGCGGCCTGACCGGCAACGTGACCCGCGAGATGATTTTTATCCTCGCCTTCCTGCTCGGTGCCGCGCGCTCGTTTGAATTGCCCACCACCCAGGCGCTGCTGCCGAGCATCGTGCCCAGTGCGCTGTTCCCGCGTGCGGTGGCGTCTTCACAGTCGGCCCAGCAACTGGCCACCATCGTCGCCCCGGCGCTCGGCGGTTTGCTTTATGCGTTCGGCAGCGTCTGGGTGTATGGCCCCACGGTGGTGCTGTACATCATCGCCTGCGTGCTGACCCTCAACCTGCCCGCCCGCCAGACCCCGCTGAACAAAGGCAAGGCCACCCTGGATTCGCTGCTGGCCGGCATCCGTTTTATCCGCAGCCGCCCGGACATCCTCGGCGCTATTTCCCTGGACCTGTTCGCCGTGCTGCTGGGCGGCGCCACCGCGTTGCTGCCGGTGTTCGCCAAGGACATCCTGCTGACCGGCGCCTGGGGCCTGGGCCTGTTGCGTTCGGCACCGGCGGTGGGCGCACTGTTGATGTCGTTGTGGCTGGCGCGCTTTTCGGTGGACCGCAAAGTTGGCAGGGTAATGTTCACCGCTGTCGGCGTGTTCGGCGTGGCGACCATTGCTTTCGGCCTGTCCACCTCGTTCTGGTTTTCCCTGGCAGTGCTGGTGGTGCTGGGCGCGGCGGACATGATCAGCATGGTCATTCGCGCCTCCTTCGTGCAGTTGGAGACGCCGGATGAAATGCGCGGCCGGGTCAGTGCGGTCAACGGGCTGTTTATCGGCGCGTCCAACCAGTTAGGCGAGTTCGAGTCCGGTATCACTGCGCACTGGTTCGGCACCGTGCCCGCCGTGGTCATGGGCGGAATCGGTACGCTGGTGGTAACCGGAGTGTGGATAAAACTGTTCCCGACACTGGCGAATCGGGATCGTATGCATGTGCCGGTGGAGGAAAGCATCAAGCCCGCTGCATGATTCAATGTGGCAATAAGGTCAATGTGGGAGGGGGCTTGCTCCCGATAGCGGTGGATCAGCCAACTTATGCTTAGACTGAAACTCCGCCATCGGGAGCAAGCCCCCTCCCACGTTTGGATCTTCAATGTTTGCTGGACCGCGTCAGAGCACCTTATCCAGGGTGATCGGAAACTCCCGCACCCGCTTGCCGGTGGTTAGGCGAGTTCGAGTCCGGTATCACTGCGCACTGGTTCGGCACCGTGCCCGCCGTGGTCATGGGCGGAATCGGTACGCTGGTGGTAACCGGAGTGTGGATAAAATTGTTCCCGACACTGGCGAATCGGGATCGTATGCATGTGCCGGTGGAGGAAAGCATCAAGCCCGCTGCGTGATTCAATGTGGCAATAAGGTCAATGTGGGAGGGGGCTTGCTCCCGATAGCGGTGGATCAGCCAACTTATGCTTGGACTGAAACTCCGCCATCGGGAGCAAGCTCCCTCCCACGTTTGGATCTTCAATGTTTGCTGGACCGCGTCAGAGCACCTTATCCAGGGTGATCGGAAACTCCCGCACCCGCTTGCCGGTGGCATGGTAAATCGCGTTGGCTACCGCCGCCGCTACCCCGACAATGCCGATCTCGCCAACACCCTTGGAACCCAGTGCATTGACGATCTCGTCGTGCTCTTCGACAAATACCACGTCAATCTCGCCGATATCGGCATTCACCGGGATGTGGTACTCGGCCAGGCTGTGGTTCATGTAGCGCCCCAGTTGATGGTCGATCTGGGTTTCTTCGTGCAATGCCATGCCGATTCCCCACACCACCCCGCCGAGAATCTGGCTGCGGGCCATCTTCGGATTGACCACACGCCCGGCCGCAATCGCGCTGACCACACGCCGCACTTTGATTGTTCCCAGGTCTTCGTCCACCTGGACCTCGACGAACACCGCCGAGTGGGTGGCGGTGGCGTAACCCTCGCGTTTTTTGTCCGGCTCGCTGTCGACCTGCACTTCCAATGCGTCTTCGCCACTGTCCTTGACCAACTGCGCCAGCGACACACTCACGTCACCGGTGTGCAGTTGGCCGTCTTCAAAGCGAACGGACTCGGCGTCCTTGAACACCGGGTAAGTCTGGCGGGCAATGCTCAGCAGTTTGGCCGTCAACGCTTCGCAGGCTTGCTGCACGGCAGTGCCCACTGAGGACACGGTAAACGATCCACCCTGCAACGGCGCGGTGGGTAAAGACGAGTCACCGAGTAGAAAATTGACATCGTCGACAGCCACGCCACTGGCCTGGGCCGCGATCTGGGTCATCACCGTGTACGTACCGGTGCCGATGTCGGTGGTGGCGCTACTGACCGTCAATTTGCCCAGCGAATCGATACGCGCCTTGGCGCTGGCCTTCATTTGCATGGCCTCCCACACCCCGCCGGCCATGCCCCAACCGATCAACTGGCGGCCGTCGCGCATGCTGCGCGGCTCCGGGTTGCGCTGCTTCCAGCCGAAACGCTCGGCGCCTTCGCGGTAACACTCGCGCAGGGCTTTGCTCGACCAGGGTTTATCTTCGTTCTGGTTGCGTTCGGCGTAGTTGATCAGCCGCAGTTGCACCGGGTCCATGCCCAGGGCGCAGGCCAGTTCATCCATGGCGCATTCCAGGCCAATCACGCCCAACGCGGCGCCTGGCGCGCGCATGTCCAGGGGCGTGAAGACATCCAGCGGCACCAACTTATAAGTAAGCTGCACGTTGTCGCAGTGATAGAGCATGCCGCTCCATTCCACCACGTGTTCACTGAAGTCCTCAAAGCGCGAGGTCTGGCCAATCGCGGTATGCCCCAGCGCCAGCAAACGGCCGTTGGCGGCGGCGCCCATCTGCAAACGCTGCAGGGTGCGCGGCCGGTAGCCAAAGGTGAACATCTGCTGGCGCGTCAGGGTGACCCGCACCGAACGCTCGAGCGCCAGAGAAGCCATCACCGCCAAAGGCAATTGGTACTGCGGGCGCAGACCAGAGCCGAAGGCGCCCCCGACGAACGCAGCAAAGATGCGCACCTGACTTTTATCCAGGCCGAAGACTTTTTGCACATAGGCCTGGCAGTTCTGCGGGCCCTGAGTCTTGTCGTGGATATGCAGGGTGCCATCCGGCTGAAACAGCACGGTGCTGGCGTGGGGTTCCATGGGGTTGTGGTGTTCGATGGGGGTGCTGTAGTGCAGATCGAGGCTGATGGCCGCGCCGGACCATTCAGCCTGGAAGTTGCCGCGCGGCTTGGGCGGGGTTTGCGGCGAGGGATAGGCCAGTTCCTGCTGGGCGAGCAGATCGGTCTCGAAGTCCTCGCACTCATAGTCGATATGCACCAGCGAGCCGGCGTGTCGCGCCAACTCCAGGTTATCGGCGATGACCAATGCCAGGGGCTGGCCGCTGTAGAGCACGCGGTCGTTGTAGAGCGGCCGAAACGGCGAGCCATCCGCCGCATCGTCATCGGCGAAGGCGTCGTCATAGCTGGCGATTTTCGGGCGGTTGAGATGATGGATAACATCCACCACACCCGGCAGCGCTAACGCTTTGGACGCGTCGATGTTGATAACACGGCCTTTGGCGATGGTGCTGGACACCACGCTGCCATGAAGCAGGCCAGCCTCAGGAAACTCACCGGCGTACCGCGCCTGGCCTGTGACCTTGAGCAGACCGTCGACACGGTTCAAGGGTTTACCGATAGCGGTCATGGCTGTTCTCCTGCAACGGCGGCGTCGCTCAGCGCGCGGATAATTGCGCGGCGCGCGAGCTTGATCTTGAAGCCGTTATGTTCCAGCGGCTCGGCGTCTTGCAGCAGCACGTCGGCGGCGTTGCTGAAGGTTTCGCGGCTGACGGTCTGACCAATCAGCGCGGCCTCTACCGCGCGGTCACGCCAGGGTTTGTGGGCCACGCCGCCGAGGGCCAGGCGAGCGTCAACGATAGTGTCGCCGTCCAGTTCAAGGGCGGCGGCGACTGAGACCAAGGCAAACGCGTAAGACGCGCGATCGCGAATCTTCAAATAGTGGCTGTGACGTGCCAGATGGTCGGCGGGCAATTCAATTGCAGTGATCAGCTCATCGTCGGCCAGCAGATTGTCGCGCTGCGGCGTATCGCCAGGAAGACGATGGAAGTCGGCGAACTCGATGACCCGTGCGCCGCCGCGTCCCTCCACATGCACCCGCGCCTCCAACGCAGCCAAGGCGACGCACATGTCCGACGGATGAGTGGCCACGCACTGCGCGCTGGCGCCAAGAATCGCATGGATACGGTTCAACCCGCTGCGGGCCGGGCAACCACTGCCGGGTTCGCGTTTATTGCACGGCACCGTGGCGTCGTAGAAGTAGTAGCAACGGGTGCGCTGTAGCAAGTTACCGCCGGTACTGGCCATGTTGCGCAGTTGCGGCGAAGCACCTGCGAGGATGGCTTGGGACAGCAGCGGGTAACGCTCTTCAATCAACGGGTGCCAGGCCAGATCGGCGTTGCTCACCAGCGCGCCGATCCGCAGGCCGCCATCGGCGGTTTCTTCAATTCCATGCAGTGGCAGGCCGGTGATATCGATCAGGTGTTCGGGACGGCTGATGTTTTCTTTCATCAGGTCCAACAGGTTCGTACCACCGGCAATAAAACGCGATGCGCCGCTGGTCAGGTGCACGGCCTCCTGTACGTCGACAGGTTTGCTGTAGTGGAAGGGATTCATTGCTCACCTCCCAGGCCGTCTTTGATGGCATCGCGGATATTGGTATAGGCACCGCAGCGGCACAGGTTGCCGCTCATCAATTCCTGGATTTGTGCAGTGTCGTGGGCACGGCCTTCATTGGCCAGGCCGACGGCGGAGCAGATCTGGCCCGGCGTGCAGTAGCCGCACTGGAAGGCGTCGTGTTTGATGAAGGCTTGCTGCATGGGGTGCAACTGGTCGCCCGTTGCCAAGCCTTCGATGGTGGTCAGCTCGGCGCCATCGCACATCACGGCCAGGGTCAGGCAGGCGTTTATGCGCTTGCCATCGCGCAGGACGGTGCAGGCACCACATTGGCCGTGGTCGCAGCCTTTTTTACTGCCGACCAGGTCGAGTTGTTCCCGTAGCAAGTCCAACAACGTGGTCCAGGGCAATACGTCCAACTGACGATCCTGGCCATTGAGGGTCAAGCGTATGGAGTGGGCGACGAACGGTTGGGCCGCCGCGCCATTGGGGGTCGCGCTCATAAACACCTCACGGGTTGGTGTACATCCGCGGCGTTCAGGAAAGTCGCCGTCTCAGGGGTACGACTTCCCGGGGTTTTGAGCGTTCAAGATGATTGATCAGCGGATATTGAGCAGGGTCTTCAAGGTGTTTCGCGGGGGATTGATCGATGAGTTGCTGTATTCGAACCAGCCCTGGGCTTCCACATTCAGGTCAAACACATAGATGTAGCCCATCAAGGTGCCCCCGCCAGCGCAGGCCTGGCTGACGTTGCCGACCTGGCACACCGGCGTGCGCTGACCGTTGAGCACCGCGCCGTTGAAGAGGCCGACCGGGTTGTTACCCAGGCCCACTTCCATCACCGACACCTTGGTCGGCCCTCGGTGCGTGCACATCTGCGTGGTGCTGGTGCGCTCTGGAATGGTTTCGGTGCACTTGGCCGATTCGACCCTGAACACGCGCACTTCGCTCAAGGCCGGTGCAGTCGCGCCCCAGACCGGTGCCGCACCCAGCCACAGGCCGAGACAAGGGATCAGGGCTAGACTCCACGCGTTGGCTTTTTTCATGCTGTCGGTGACCCGGTATTGAACGTCGGCGCAGTATGCCTCAAGGCCATGCGCCATACAGCCTCGGCTGCTGGTATGATGCGCCGCTTTTTCCGATCCTCTCTGAAACCACAGGCGTTTGGCGCAGTTTGTGCTTTGACTTAGAGGTCAACAAATCACGACGCAAGATAGCGTCACAGGGAGCAGGCATGCTGGAAAAGCTGTTTCAACTCAAGGCACACAACACGAACGTGCGCACCGAGATTCTCGCGGGCATCACGACATTCCTGGCCATGGCCTACATCCTGTTCGTGAACCCGAGCATCCTCGGCGAAACCGGCATGGATAAGGGCGCGGTATTTGTCGCGACCTGCCTCGCGGCGGCCATCGGCTCGACCGTGATGGGCCTGATCGCCAACTACCCGATCGCACTCGCGCCGGGCATGGGCCTCAACGCCTTCTTTACCTACACCGTGGTGCTGCACATGGGCCACACCTGGCAAGTGGCGCTGGGTGCGGTGTTTATTTCGGCGGTGCTGTTCTTCCTGCTGTCGATCTTCCGCATCCGTGAGTGGATCATCAACGCCATCCCGCTTCCCCTGCGTTCGGCGATTGCCGCCGGTATCGGCCTGTTCCTGGCGTTGATCGCCCTGCACAACGCCGGAATCGTGGTGAGCAACCCGGCCACCATGGTAGGCCTGGGCGACCTGACAAAAGCGGCCCCGATCCTCGCCACCCTCGGGTTTGTGCTGATCGTGGCACTGGAAGCCCTGGCCGTGCGCGGCGCGGTGCTGATCGGCATTCTTGCGGTCACTATCGCGTCCATCGTCCTGGGCGTGACCCCGTTTGGCGGCGTGACCTCGATGCCCCCTTCGCTGGCCCCAACCTTCCTGCAGCTGGATATCAAAGGCGCACTGGACATCGGCCTGGTCAGTGTGATCTTCGCGTTCCTGTTCGTTGACCTGTTCGACAACTCCGGCACCCTGATCGGCGTCGCCAAGCGCGCCGGCCTGATGAGCAAGGACGGCCACATGCCGAAAATGGGCCGCGCCCTGATCGCCGACAGCACCGCCGCCATGGCCGGTTCGCTGCTGGGCACGTCGACCACCACCAGCTACATCGAATCCGCCGCGGGCGTGAGCGCCGGTGGCCGTACCGGTTTGACCGCCATCGTGGTGGCGATCCTGTTCCTGCTGGCGCTGTTCTTCTCGCCGCTGGCCGCCAGCGTACCGGCGTTTGCCACGGCGCCGGCACTGCTGTTCGTGGCGGTGCTGATGACCCAGGGCCTGGCAGAAATCGACTGGGATGACATTACTGTTGCAGCGCCGGTGGTGGTCACCGCCCTGGCGATGCCCTTCACATACTCCATTGCCAACGGCATCGCCTTCGGTTTCATCGCCTGGACCGCCATCAAGCTGCTTTCGGGCCGCTACCGTGAGCTGAACCCAGCGCTGGTGATTCTGTCGATTCTGTTCGTGATCAAGCTGGGCTGGTTCAACGCATGACTTTTGACGCCACAAGCTACACCGTTCAACTGCAAGACAAGGTCACGCGCTTGCGTGACCTGCTGGCGCCGTTCGACGCGCCCGAGCCACAGGTATTCGACTCACCGCTGCAGAACTTCCGCCTGCGGGCGGAGTTCCGCCTGTGGCGCGAAGGCGGAGATCGCCACTACGCCATGTTCTCCCAGGACGACAAGCGCACGCCGATCCTGATCGAAGAATTCCCGATTGCCAGCCAACGCATCAATCAGTTGATGCCGCAACTCAAGGCCGCCTGGCAAGCCAGCGCCGCCCTGAGCCACAAGCTGTTCCAAGTGGAGTTCCTCACCACCCTCGCCGGCGATGCGATGATTACCCTGTGTTATCACCGCCCGCTGGACGAGCATTGGCACACGGCGGCGAACAAGCTGGCAGCTGATTTGAATGTCAGCATCATCGGCCGCTCCAAGGGCAAGCGCGATGTGATCGGCCACGACTACGTGGTGGAAAAACTCGATGTGGGCGGGCGCACCTTCAGCTACCGCCAACCCGAAGGCGCGTTCACCCAGCCCAACGGCACGGTGAACCAGAAGATGCTCAACTGGGCATACGAAGCCTTGGGCGATCGCCCGGATGACTTGCTGGAGCTGTACTGCGGCAACGGCAACTTCACCCTGCCGCTCGCCACCCGCGTACGCAAAGTGCTGGCCACCGAAATCAGCAAGACCTCGGTGAATGCGGCCCTGAGCAACCTCGATGAAAACGCGGTAGATAACGTCACGCTGGTGCGACTCTCTGCCGAAGAACTCACCCAAGCGCTGAATGAAGTGCGCCCGTTCCGTCGCCTGCAGGGCATCGATCTGAAGAGCTACGAATTCGGCAGCGTCTTCGTCGACCCGCCCCGGGCCGGCATGGACCCGGACACTTGCGAATTGACCCGTCGCTTCGACAACATTCTCTACATCTCCTGCAACCCGGAGACGTTGGCGGCGAACATTGCGCAGTTGCATGACACGCACCGCATTACGCAATGCGCGATGTTTGACCAGTTCCCGTGGACGCACCATATGGAATCCGGGGTGTTGCTGACTCGTCGGTAATTCCAAGGCTGGTAGCAGTTCAACATGTGGGAGGGGGCTTGCTCCCGATGGCGGTGGGTCAGTTGAAGGTTTGCTGATTGACGCACTGCTATCGGGGGCAAGCCCCCTCCCACATTGGCTTGGTGTATTGGCAAATAGCGTTGTCAGGCCGACGGTTGGAAATACCCCGCCAACGCCCGCAAGTCCTGCTCGCTGAGCAGTCCCGCGTAATACTTCAACTGAATCCTGGCCAGCAAATACGCATGTCGAGCGTTCGCCAGGTCGCGGCGGGCGGTGAACAGTTGCTGTTCGGCGTCGAGCACGTCGAGGTTAACGCGCTCGCCACCGCTGACGCTTTTCTTCGTCGCGGTGACCAGTGCCGTGGCGGAGCTGACGGCCATTTCATAAGCCCGCACTTTTGCCGCGCCGCTGGTATTGAGGTTGAACTGCTTGCGCAACTCCACCAGCGTGGCCGAGGTTTGCGCGTCCAGTTCGTACTGGGCCTGGCTCAACTGATTGCCCGCCTGACGAGTAGAAGCCGACACCGAACCGCCGGCAAACAATGGCAAGCTGACCTGAATGCCGACGCTGTTGGTGTCGTACTGCTGGTTGTAGCTGCTTTCCGAATCGGAACGGGTCTGGCGGCTGCTGGCGTACAGGCTGACCTTGGGCATGTGCCCGGCGCGTTTGCGCTCCACTTCGTAGGACGCCACGTCCAACGCGTGATGCTGGGATTTAAGCTCCGGATTGTTGGCCATTGCCATTTCCCGCCAGGTCTCGAAACGGTTCGGCTCCAGGGGCGGGATATCGAATTGACGGGTCAGCGGCGCCAGCTCTTCGATCTGCAGCGGTTGGCCGACGATGGCTTCCAACTCTCGCAGGGCGCTGTCCTGGGCATCCAGGGATTCGATTTCTTCAGCCTGGGCCAGGCTTAGGCGCGCTTGGGTTTCCAGCACATCGGTACGTGTCCCCTCGCCACCTTTGAGCAGGCGATCGTTGAGTTGCAGGCGTTCGGCAAATGCGCGTTTCTGCGCGCGGCTCAACTCGATGCGTTCCTGGGCCAGCAACGCCTGGCTATAAGCGCTGAGTACCCGCACCGCAAGTTCCTGGCTTTTGCCGCGAAAGCGCTCATCGGCCATCAGCGCCTGGGCCGTGCCTTGGCGAAACCGCGCGTAGGCTTCGTAGTCCAGCAGTGGTTGCTGCAAGGTCAGGGTCGAGGCATAGCTGCGGTAGTCGCGGTCGCTGGTGACATCACCTGCGGTCACCTGCGACTCGTTGCGCGAATTGTTGTAGCTCCACGACAGATTCGGCAGCAACGCCGCCCGACCTATCACGCGATTCTCTTCACCGGCCTCACGCGCCTGGATGGCGGCCTGAAAAGTCGGGTCATTGCGCAGCGCCAGGTCGTACGCATCCAACAACCCCAGGGCCTGCGCAGCCGGTGTAAAGCTCACGCACAAGGTAAACAGCAGCGCCTTCATTCTTCCACCAAGGCCATATGGGTGCGGTCCAGCAAAGGTTTGAACAGGTAGTTGAGCATCGACCGCTCACCGGTCTTTATGAACGTTTCCACCGGCATGCCGGGGCGGATCTGTGCGCCGGCGAGTTGCTGCATACCCGCCGTGCTGACTTGGGCACGCAACGTGTAATAAGGCTCGTCGGTGCGTTCATCGACCTGGCGGTCGGCGGATACCAATGTCACCTCACCCGCCACCCGCGGCGTGGTGGCCTGGTTGAAGGCCGAGAACAGCAGTTCCACCGGTAAACCGGGGTGCACTTTGTCGACCATCTGCACCGGCACCCGCGCTTCCACCAACAGCGGCTCGCCCTGGGGCACGATGTCCATCAGCGCCTGACCGGGCTTGATCACGCCGCCTTCGGTATACACGTCCAACCCCACCACCACGCCGGACGCCGGGGCGCGGACCACGCTGTTGGCCAGTTCGAACTCGGCCGACGCCAGGCGATTACGCAGGTCGTCGCTGCGGGTGCGGGTTTCGGCCAACTGGCTGCGCAGGTCTTTCTGGAAGTCTTCGCCGAGCTGGCGGATACGCAGGCGCAGCTCCAAAACCTGACGCTGCAACTGGCCGATGCGGCCATAGTCCTCGGCGATGGTGCCGTCGATCTGCGAGTAAAGGCGCTCGCTGTCGAGCAGGCGATTGCGCGGGATATAACCGTCCCGCGCCAGTTCGCGCAGGCCTTGCAGTTGCTCATTGAGCGCCGCCCGTTGCTGCAGTTTGCTCGCTTGGGAATCCCGCGTGCCGCGCAACTGCGCTTCGGCCCCGGCGATGGTTTCGCGCAGGCCTTGTTGCTCGGTGGCCAGCGACTGGGCGCGGCTGTTGAACAGTTGCCGTTGCAGATTCAGGGTGTTGGTCGCCTGCGGCTCATTCAGCAGTTCAGGGCCGAAGGTGATCGCAGACAACCCTTCGCTTTCGGCATTCAACCGCGCCTCGGTGGCCAAGGACGCGAGGTACTGGCTGCGCAGCGACTGCATCTGCCCGCGCAACGGGGTTTCTTTCAAGCGCAGCAACACTTGGCCGGCGTTGACCACCTCACCGTCGCGCACTTCGATACGCTCGACGATGCCGCCGGTAGGGTGCTGAACGGTTTTTCGATGGCCCGAAACCATCACCTTACCCGACACCGCGACGCCCTTGTCCAGGGGGGCCAGCGCAGCCCAGCCGATAAACCCGACAAATCCGCCGAGCACCAGCAGCCAGCCCAGGCGCGAATATTTTTTGTCATCCAGCGCCAGCACGTTATGGGATGCGTCGCTGATCAGCATCGGTTTGCTCATGCTCATGCCTGTTTTCCTTCGCCGAGGCGGTAACTCATGCTCATGGTCGACACCGGTTTGCTGACTGCCGGTTTCTGCCGCGCCTCCAACACCCGCGCCGTTGGACCGAAGGCCTGCAACTGGCCGTCCTTGAGGATCAGCAATTGGTCAGTGAGGCTCAGCACATTGGCTTTGTGGGTAATCAGGATCACGGTGCGACGCTGCTGCTTGAGCTGGGCGATGGCCTGGAGCAGGGCCTGCTCGCCCACTTCATCGAGGTTGGCGTTGGGTTCATCCAGCACGATCAGCGCGGGCAAACCGTACAGCGCACGCGCCAGGGCCACCCGTTGTTTCTGGCCGCCGGACAAGCCTGCGCCGCCCTCACCCAACTGCGTGTCATAGCCTTGGGGCAGTTGCAGGATCAGGTCGTGTACGCCGGCCATCTGCGCGGCGGCGAGGACCTTGTCGGCATCCAGCTCGGTAAACCTCGCGATGTTGTCGGCGATGCTGCCGGCAAACAGTTGGATGTCCTGGGGCAGATAGCCGATGTGCGGGCCGAGTTGCTGCTTGTCCCATTGGGTCAGGTCGGCGCCGTCCAGGCGCACCTTGCCGGCCAGTGGAGCCCAGGCGCCCACCAGCACCCGCGCCAGGGTTGACTTGCCGCAGCCTGACGGCCCGATCACCCCCAGCACGTCACCCGCTGGCAGGTTGAAGCCCAGATTAGCCAACGCCGGCCGACGGCTGCCGGGGGCGCAGGCGCTGAGTTGCTCGACGCTCAATTGCCCCTTGGGCGCCGGCAGGCTCATGCGCGCCGGGCGCGCGGGGTTGTCCGCCAACATCTTCGATAGCCGATCAAAGGCCAGGCGCGCCGAGCCCCATTGCTTCCACACGCCGATCAGTTGGTCGATGGGGGTGAGCACCCGGCCCATCAGAATGGAACCGGCAATCATCATCCCCGGCGTGATGTCGCCCTGCACCGCCAGCAACGCGCCCAGGCCCAGCACCAGCGACTGCAACGCCAGGCGCACGCCCTTGGACCAGGCACTGACAGCGGCGGTCTTTTCACTCGCCAGGTTCTGCTGCGCGAGAAACGCCTGGTGCTGGTTGAACCAACGCCCGCGCAACGTGGCAAGCATGCCCATGGCTTCGATGGTGTCGGCATTGCGCAGGTTGGCGGTGGCTTGCTGGCTCGCGCTGATAGACAGTTGGCTGGCCTGGGCCATCGGCGCCTGGCTCACATGATGGTTGATCCACGCCAGCGCGATCAAAATCACCGCGCCGCCCAGCGCCAGCATTCCGAGCCAAGGATGGAAGAGGAAGATCACCAGTAGGTACACCGGAAACCACGGCGCATCAAAGAACGCGAACAACGCCTGTCCGGTAGCGAACTGGCGCAGCGTCGTCAGGTCATTCAGTGCCTGCCCCGCCGCCTGGGTGCCGCCCTTGAGTTGTGCCTCGAACGCGGCGTCGTACACCCGCTGGTTCAGGCGCATGTCCATCTGCGTGCCGAGGCGGATCACCACTTGGCTGCGCACCCACTCCAATGCGCCCATCAGGCCGAACAGGCCGAGGATCATCAGCGTCAGCATCAACAGGGTCATCTGATTGCCCGAAGCCAGCACTCGGTCGTACACCTGCAACATGTAAAGCGCCGGGGCCAGCATCAGCAGGTTGATCACCGCCGAGAACAGGCCGATGTTGAAGAAGCCACTTTTATAGGCCGTGAGGGCGGCCAGGGTTTCGTTGCCGGCGTGGCGCATCTGGAGGTTCTCGTGGGGTTAAACGTGCAAGGTCGCCGCGTTGACAGGCGATACGACGCTGCGCAGAATTTGGCACCGCCGTCGCCGGAAGAGTTAGAAGGCTTGGGCGACGGCGGTGTGTCATGCGGCGAATGGGAGAGCGATCTTCCATTCGCTTTTTTCATGCGGCGAAGGCGTTAGGCGGCGAGTGCCCAGTCCTGTGCCACGTCTTGCACACCCACCAGCGCAACGTCGGTGGTGGCCGAGGATGCGGCATGGCTGGCGACAGCGGCGCTGATCTCGTCGAAGGTGCTGTTGAGGTCTTCGCCGATTGCGCCCAGCAGGTCTGCGAGAACGGTTTCCAACGCGGACGTGTTGCCCTGCATCAGGCCGTAGATCACGCTCTGGACCTCGTTACCGACGCGACCGGCATCCGACGCTGCGCTCAGGTCGAGGCCGTTGAAGGCGACCTTGAAGTCGGTCAGGCTGAAGTCGCTGCCGCTACCGCCGCCCAGGCCAGTGCCCAGTTGAACGTTATCCAGCTCGCCCCACAGGAAGTGGTTTTGGTTGCTGCTCGCTGGCAGCAGTGGATTGAATACATAGTGCAGGCCATTGCTGGTGTCGCTGTCGGCAATGAAGGCGTAGTCGGAGCTGTTGGCGCCGTGGGTAGCGTACTGGTCACCGGCGAGTGAGCCGTTGCTGAAGCCACCGGTGTTGCTGTTGCCGTGACCGGCTGTGTTGAAGCCCAGGGCCCAAGCGCTCAGGTATTCCGAGACGGTTACATCACTCAGGATCGAATCGTAGCTAACAGAAATAGTCATCACTAAACCTCGTTAAACAACGCTATTGATGAGTACGCACAAGCGGCGCACTTTTTTACCCACTGTTGGGTAAAACCATTGATCACGTACCGCTGCACGTAGATCAGAACTTGTATTCCAACATCCCGCTCAACGTCCGGCCGCGCGCCAGGCTCAAGTTGTTGGCGTCGCCCATGGCGACGAAATAGGCTTCATTGGTGGCGTTTTCCAATGCCAGCGAAATGTTCAGGTGGTCAGTCATCCAGTAACTGCCGTACAGGTCATACAGGGTGTATTGAGGCCAGAGCGCCTGGTCGATCAGGTCGTAACCCTGCTGATTGAGGTTTTCCCCATTGCCCGCGCTGTAGCGCACACGCACACCGGTATCCAGGCGCTTGTCCAGGAAGCGCGCACCCAGGGTCAAGGAGCCACGGTCGGCGGGCATGTAGGTGGCGTTGCCCATGATCCGGCCACAGCTTTCCCGATTGTTGGCGACGTCATCGTCGAGTACTTCATAGCGGGTCACGAGGCGGATTCGTGAAACGCCGTTTGCATCCACATAGCGCTCGATACGCGTTGTGCTTGGGCCGTTTTTCTTCGCGCCGCCCATGTAATAGTTCTTCGAACAGAACTCGTTACTGCCGATCATGTGGGTGAAGCTCAGGTTGGCGTAGACGCGGCCCATGTCGTAGTTGAGCTGGTACTCAAGCCCACGGAAACGCGTGGGGTTGGTGTTGTTGACGTAGGCCATGGTCCCGAGAAAACCACCCGATGTGGTTTCCGGAAGGCTGACGCTGGTGTTGAGAAAGGAGAAGTTTTCGATCTTGGTATCAAAGTAGGCCACCTTGATGCCCAAGCGATCATCACCGAACAACAGCCCTTCCTTAAATACGTTCACGCCTACTTCCCAGTCCTTCGACTCCTCTGGCTTGAGATAGGGGTTGGGGAACACGCGCTCACCCGAGCCGCCGCCATGGGGGCGGCCGGTCATGAAGGTTTCGGTCACTGCCGGCGGGCGCCAGCCTTTGCCCCAGCGCGTATAAAGCTGCAGCCAGTCCAGGCCAGGTTTGACGGCGATGCCGAAGGTGGGGGAGAACTGCCCCTCCTCGCGATCGACATCGTAGACTTCCACGACCCGCTTGGCCCCCACCAGGCTGCTGTAGAAGCGATCACGGCGGTACAGCGTCATGCCCGTTTCGCCTTCGAGCCGATAACGGTCGTAACGCAAACCGCCATCCAGGGTCAGCCAATCGCCATACTCGTATTGCAGGTTATTAAACAGGCTCGCGATGGTGCGTTTGCCGCCCGGCGTTCCACCCTCGGCGTAGGGCAGCAAAGCGAGGTCGTTGGTGGCTTCGACCTTGTTGGTGCGTGGCTTGAACTCGTCCTGGTACAGCTCCCCACCGTAGTTCCAGCTCACATGGCCCAACTGACCGAAATCAAAGCGCGAGGTGTTGTCGCCTTGTAGTCCCCAGGTGTCCGTCTGGAAGTGGTCAGTGTAGGTCCCCACGTAGTTTCCGGTGCCTACCGTCGCGCCGTTCGGCGCATTGGTGCGATCAAGCTGGGTGGTGACGTAGTACGCCTTGGCCTTCAGATCGATCAGTGGGTTATCCGGGGTATAGCTGTAGTCCAACGCAAAATTCTTGGCGTTGAGGTTGTTTTTGCTGACTCGTTGGTAAAACACACTCTGGTTATCGTCACTGGTGTAAGCCCAGGCATCGTTGCTGTCGCTGTCACTTTCCAGATAGCTCAGTTGCACGCGCTGGTCATTGGGCAAGTTAAGGCCCAGCTTGACGATCTGTGATCGGGTCACGCTGCCCATGTCACCGACTTCGCTGTTCAACCAATCATCGAACGCACCCGGCATGGCCTTGCGGGCGCGCAGGTTGGTGCCCAATTTCTGATCATTGTGGTTACCCGAGCGGTAATCGCCGAAATGCCGTTCGCTGTACCCCACCAACACATCGCCGCGCTCATCACCAAAGGCAAACACACCGCTGCCATTAAAATTGGTGCCATTGCCCAGCTCACCAATGCCGTGGCCAGCGCGGATGCGTCCGCCGTATTCCTTGCCGTCTTTCAAGAACTCACTGGCATCCAACGTCTTGAACGAGGCAATCCCGCCCAACACTGCTGCGCCGCCCTGCCCCGACTGACTGCCTTTGTCGATCTCGATACTGGAGATGAACTCCGGGTCGATCAGCAGGGTGCCGTTGCGTTGCTGGTGGCCGTTGACGTTGAAGTTCTGGCGCATGCCGTCGATGTTCATGTTCACGCGGCCGTAGTCTTGCACCCCGCGAATGTTCACCGACAAACCAGGATCGCGCTGGTTGACGGCGGTGTAGACGCCTGCGGTTTCTTCGAGCATGTCGGCGGCGTGACGGGGCGGGCGTTTATCGATCATGTCACGGCTGATCACCGCCACGGACTTTGGGGTCTGGTACACCCAATCACTGGCCTGGCCATTGGTGTTGGCAGTGATGGTGGTGGTGCCTACGGTCATGGCGCCCGCGTGATCATCGCTGACGCGGTTGAGGGTCACTTGGCGTTCACTGGTGAAGCGATACTCCACCGGCGCAGCGCCGAGCAAACGGCCCAGGCCTTCCTGCACGCTGAAGCTGCCTTTGAGCGCGGTGCTGTTCAAGCCTTGCAGGCGCTGGCTGTCAAACAACACTTGCAAACCGGCCTGGTCGGCGAACGCCAACACGGCACTGCCCAAGGATTGCGCAGGGATATCGAACGTCAGCACGACGGGCTGGGCCGCTCCCGCTTGAGGCTGCGCCGCGTACACGGGAGCCGCTGCGGCGAACAGGCCCAAGTGAATGGCCAAGGCTAACCGGCTACCGGTGATACGCCCCTTGGTGAGTGCTGACATTTCTGGTTTTCCCTGCGCTGATCGTATTTTTGTTTATGCGAATGCTTCTCACCTAGCAAGACGTACGAGGCGCAGGAAGTCAGTAAGACTTTTTAAAAGTTTTTCGTGCGGGGGGTTTTAAGCGGGCGGGAGCAGACCTCCCGCCAGGTCATTAATAGATCAGGCTGAGGCCTGCCAGGTCCAAGCGTTGCACCTGGAGCTCCTGAGTCAGGGTGCCGAGGGCCGTGTCGAGCATGTCTAAGCGGAACACGCCGCTGACTTCACGTTCACCCAGGTCGGAATGGGTCAACACCACCTGACCGGGACGGTAGCGGTTGAGCTGCTCAATCACTTTGGCCAAGGGCTGACGATCAAAAATCAACACGCCACGCCGCCAACTGGTGGCACGCTCTATATCAAATTGATCCAAGGGCTCGATGCCCTGCGCGGGGCTGTAGCGGGCGGCCTGGCCTTCCTTGAGCACGTGGTCGCTCGGGCCTTTTTTCGGTGTAGCGTGCAGGGAGACTTCGACGCTGTGCTGCAACACGCCGACCCAGCCCTGGCGGTCGTCCTCACGCTGCACCACAAACCGCGTGCCCAGCGCCCGCGTCTGCCCGCCGGCGCTCTGCACCACGAATGGCCGGGTTTCCTTACCCACCATCGGCGCCACGTCAAAAATCGCCGAGCCCTGGATCAGGCTGATGCGCCGCTGCACGCCGTCGTAGTCCAGCCGGATGGCGCTGGCGGAATCCAGTTCTACCGTGCTGCCATCGGCCAAGTGCACGGTGCGCACTTCGCCCTTCTGGGTCACGTAATCGGCCTGCATGCGCAGCCAGGCATCCGGCCCGCGCACCCAACCCACGCCGGCGACCACCACCACCAGCGCCACCGCTGCAGCACGTTGCCACGGCCTGCGTCGCGGGGTTCGGCGCAGCGGCAGCGTCGCCGCCGCCGGACGCTGACGGTGCACTGGCTCGTCCTTATGCACCTCGCCCAACGCTGCCCAGGTCTGCTCTGCAAAGCGCAGCGCCGCTTCATGTCGGCTGTCGCAGGCAATCCATTGGCGCAGCTCGGCCTGCTCCTGGTCGGTCAGGGCAGCGGCGTGCAGGCGCACCGCCCAATCGGCGGCGGCCTCGGTAATGCTGTGCTGTTGCGGACCCTGGCTATTCACGTGTGAATCTCGAATTTTTTCGTTATGTAACGCTGTGACGTCTGAGCGGAGGTTTTTCCGTAACTCACTCGTCGGATGGCGCCACCTGACCGTCCTGCAAGCGCTGCATGACATACGCCAACGCCTTGGCCAGGTGCTTTTGTACGGAGCTGTCTGATATATCCAAGTGCCGCGCAACCTGGGCATAAGTCATGCCCTCTATCCGATTCAGACGGAAGATCTGCTGGGTTCGTTCCGGCAACTCCGCCAATGCCTGCTTCAATGCCTGCCGCTGTTGCTGCGCCATTGCCTGAGCCTCCAACCCGGCCACTTCATCTTCAATCTCGGCCAGCGCCTCATTAGGCACGGAATCGGTCTTGCGCCGTGCTTCCTGGCGGATATGGTCGATCAGCAGATTGCTCGCCGTTCGATAGAGATAGCCCTGGGAATTGTCGATGCGCTCGCCGGGTGGTTTTTCCGCCAGGCGCAGGAAGCTCTCCTGAACCAGGTCGGCCGCCAACTGCGGGTCCCGTACCTTGCGAGCCAGATACCCGCGCAGGGTATCGGCGTGCTTGAGAAACAGGCCCTTGAGATCCACGTCCGACAAACCGACTCCCTGGAATGAAAAGGAAACAGGCGGGCATATTAAGCGTTATCGAGAATGATTTTCAATTGATATCTAATCCGATTCAGCTAGGGGCACACCTGATTAAAAGTTCGGTAATCGAACACATCCGCCGCCATCAATTGACCAAATTAACTAACCAGTACATTTTATCTGCACAACGAACAAGAACTGTGGAGATACCCCCCAATGCCGCCTATCGTGCTGGTGCTCAACGGCCCCAACCTCAACCTGCTCGGCACCCGCGAGCCCGCCACCTACGGCCATGAAACCCTGGCCGACGTCGCCGCCCTGTGCGGGCGCAGTGCCGATAAGCTCGGGCTGAAAATCGAATTTCGCCAGACCAATAACGAAGGCGAACTGCTGGACTGGATCCACGGCGCCCGTGGCCGTTGCGCCGGTATCGTGATCAATCCTGCGGCCTGGACGCACACCTCGGTGGCGATTCGTGACGCTTTGGTGGCCAGTGAAGTGCCGGTGATCGAAGTGCATTTATCCAACGTGCATGCCCGCGAAGCATTTCGTCATCACTCCTTTGTGTCGCCCATCGCCAAAGCGGTGCTCGCCGGTTTTGGCAGCCACGGCTACCACCTGGCCCTGGAACACTTCAGCCAATTGTTGAAGGGATCGGCTCAATGAAACCGCGCATCCTCGCCGGCCTGATCGGCGCCGGTATCCAGGCTTCCCGTACCCCCGCTCTGCATGAACAGGAAGGCGACGCCCAAGGTTTGCGTTACCTGTATCGCCTGATTGATCTGGAGCCGCTGCACCTGGACACCAACGCCCTGCCCGACCTCCTGCGCGCAGCCGAGCAGATGCACTTCACCGGACTGAACATTACCTACCCGTGCAAACAGGCCATCCTACCGCTGCTCGATGAACTGTCCGATGAAGCACGGGGTATCGGCGCGGTGAATACGGTGGTGTTCAAGGACGGCAAACGCATCGGCCACAACACCGATTGCCTGGGATTCGCCGAAGGTTTCCGGCGCAACCTTAATGATGTGCCACGTCAGCGCGTGGTGCAGATGGGCGCCGGTGGTGCGGGCGCGGCGGTGGCCCATGCGCTGTTGGCTGAGGGTGTGGAGCACTTGAGCATTTTCGACGTGGACGCCAGCCGCGCCCGCGACCTTGTGGATAACCTCGCCCAGCGCTTCGGCAGCGGTCGTGCGCAAGTGGGTCTTGATTTAGACAACGCGATGGCCGAGGCCGATGGTCTGGTCAACACCACGCCAATGGGCATGGCCAAACTGCCGGGTATGCCGGTGCCGGCGACTCTGTTGCGGGCGCAATTGTGGGTCGCGGAAATCGTGTATTTCCCGCTGGAAACCGAACTGCTGCGCAACGCCCGCGCCTTGGGTTGCCGCACGTTGGATGGCGGCAATATGGCGGTGTTTCAGGCGGTAAAGGCGTTTGAGTTGTTCAGTGGTCAAGCGGCGGATGCGCAGCGGATGTTGGCGCACTTCAAGAGCATGAATGCCTGAAATGTGGAGGGGGCAAGCCCCCTCCCACATTGGGTTAGGCGCTGTATTCAGGCCTGCAGGTAACGCAACACCGACTCGCAGATCATCTCGCGATGCCGCTGTTTAACCACTTCATCCGACAGCTCGATCTGAAAAAGCTCACTGAACGTATGGCGGTTGGACACGCGGTAAAAGCTGAATGAGTTGATCAGCAAGTGCACATCCAGCGGCTCCAGCCCTTCACGGAACACCCCCATCTCGGCGCCCCGGCGCAATGTCGCGCCCAGCCCTTCAAGGATCTTGCTGTTCATCGCCTTGATCGTGTCGGTGCGTTTCACGTACTCGGCATTGTGGATATTTTCGATGCTGACGATCCGCACAAAATCCACGTTCTGATCGTGGTGATCAAAGGTGAATTCCACCAGCCGCCGAATCGCCTCACGCGGCTCCAGCGCCGTAAGGTTCATGCGTGCTTCGGTGTTGCGGATATCGCCGTAGAGTTTCTCCAAAACCTCAACGTACAACTGCTCTTTACTGCCGAAGTAGTAATAGATCATGCGTTTGGAGGTGTGGATGCGCTCGGCAATGGCGTCCACGCGAGCGCCGGACAGGCCTTGTTGGACAAACTCCACAATGGCTTCCTGGAGGATGTTCTCGCGGGTCTTTTCCGGATTGTTCTTACGACTCTTGCGCGGTGCGTCTGGCACCTCGGGGAGTTCGGGACTTGAGGTCATGGTGCGCTCACGGCCATTTTTATTTTGCAGGCCGCGATTATGGGGCCCGGTGCTCCCCGAAGGAAGCACCCGACACCCTCTTATAAACGTGCCTGACGCACTGCACCGCTGCGGGATTTGGCCATCGCCGCCAGACGCACCGCCACGTTGGCCGCGCCGTAGCCGGCGTAACCGTTCTTGCGCTGGATGATCTCGAAGAAGAACCGCCCTTCAAACGGTTCGGTGTACACATGAAACAACTCACCGCCCTGGGCGTCGCGGTCGTACAACACGTTGTAGTACGCCAACTCGCTGAGGAACTCATCGTCAAAATCAAAGCGTGCAGCCAGGTCGTCGTAATAGTTGAGCGGGATATCCAACAGCGGCACGCCGGCCTCTTTCGCGCGGCGCACCTCGGCGAAAATGTCCGCGCAATCGAAGGCAATGTGGTGCACGCCCGAACCGCGATAGCTCGATAGCGCGTGGGAAATGGCAGTGTTGCGGTTTTCGGAGATGTTCAGCGGCAGGCGAATCGAGCTGCAACGGCTGCGCAATGCGCGGCTTTTCACCAGGCCGTAGGGGTCGGGCAACACCACTTCGTCATCAGCTTCAAAGTCCAGCAGGCTCTTATAGAACAACACCCAACTGTCGAGGCTGTCGGCCGGCAAGGCCATGGCCATGTGGTCGATACGCAGCAAACCACCGGCGTCGGTCGCAGCGGATTGCAGATTGAAATCGGTGTCGTACAAACCACCCTCGCTCTGGTCCACCAGGTAAATCAAGCTGCCGTCCGGCGCGCGCACGGCCGCCAACTCCAGCTCGTTAGGCCCGACCAGTCCGCGATAGGGTGGGCCTTTATAGGCGACCGCTCGCTCCAGAGCCTTGGCGCTGTCCTTGACCCGGATCGCCGTGGCGCACAACGACGGTCCATGGGCTTCGAAAAAGTTATGGGCGAAGGAATAGGGTTCGCAGTTGAGGATCAGGTTGATATCGCCCTGGCGCAGCAGGCTCACGCTCTTGGAGCGGTGCTGCCCGGCCTTGACGAAACCCAGGCGTTCCAGCCAGTTCGTCAGCTTGGCACCGAGGTTTTCATCGACCGCAAACTCAAGGAATTCAATGCCGTCGTATTCGCTGGCCGCCGGGGTTTCAAACAGGATATCGACCGGCGTGGCAGGCGCCTCTTCGGCCAGGCGCTGGCGGGTTTTCTCCTCCAGGTACAGCAGAGAACGCAGGCCATCGGCGGCATTGGCCCGAGTCGGCGCCGCACGGAAACCATCGTTGAAAATTTCCAGGGACAACGGCCCGGTGTAGCCGCTCTTGATGATCGGCGCCAAAAAGCCCGCCAGATCGAATTCGCCCTGACCGGGGAAGCAGCGGAAATGGCGGCTCCACTCCAGCACATCCATCGCCAGGATCGGCGCGTCGGCCATTTGCACAAAGAAGATCTTGTCGCCTGGGATCTCGGCGATGGCAGTTGGGTCGCCCTTGAGCGACAGGGTATGGAAGCTGTCGAGCAGCACGCCGAGGCTTGGGTGATCAACCTGACGCACCAGATTCCACACCTGTTGCCAGGTGTTCACGTGCTTGCCCCAGGCCAGTGCTTCATAACCGATGCGCAAGCCACGGCGCCCGGCATGTTCGGCCAGCAGGCTCAAGTCATCGAGGAGAATACGTTCATCGCCGACGCAATCGGCCGAGGCGTTGCTGCACACCAGCACCAGGTCCGTGCCCAGTTCCTGCATCAGGTCGAATTTGCGCTCGGCCCGTTCCAGGTTGCGCGCCAGACGGTCGCGTCGGCAGCCTTCAAAGTCGCGAAATGGCTGGAACAAGGTAATGGCGATGCCGAGGTCGGCGCACATCTGCCTAACTTCCCGTGGGCTGCCGTCGTAATACAACAGGTCGTTCTCGAAGATCTCAACCCCGTCAAACCCGGCGGCGGCGATGGCTTCAAGCTTTTCCGGCAGGGTGCCGCTCAAGGAAACAGTGGCAATGGAACGTTGCATAGCGCGACTCCCGGCATTTAAGGCTCGTCTTATTTACGGCAAATTATTGGCCGCTAAACTACTCACAGCAATTAAAATGTACGAACCGGTTAGTTTTTGGTGCGATTATCGAACACTAAGCCTCTTTGGCGAATTGACGATTTTTTAGCCGCTGCGCACCATCGATCCCGCACCAACGTTTAGAAAAGACCCAGAACACACCATAAAAATTTCAAAAAACGGGTACAACCACATGCCTTCGCAAAACTCCGCCCTGGCTTCGCGCCCCGGCACCCCGCACGCCGGCATCGGCGACAAGATCCGCGGCGCCATGGCCGTCGGTAAAACTCGCTGGGGCATGTTGGCCCTGGTGTTCTTCGCCACCACCCTCAACTACATCGACCGCGCTGCCTTGGGCGTGATGCAACCGATCCTCGCCAAAGAGATGAGCTGGACGGCGATGGACTACGCCAACATCAACTTCTGGTTCCAGGTGGGCTACGCGATTGGCTTTGTGTTGCAAGGCCGATTGATCGACAAGGTCGGCGTGAAACGCGTGTTCTTCTGCGCGGTGCTGCTGTGGAGCCTGGCCACCGGCGCCCACGGCCTGGCCACCTCGGCCGTCGGCTTTATGGTCTGTCGCTTTATCCTTGGGCTGACCGAAGCCGCCAACTACCCGGCCTGCGTCAAGACCACGCGCCTGTGGTTCCCCGCCGGTGAGCGCGCCGTGGCAACCGGGATTTTCAACGCCGGTACCAACGTTGGCGCGATGATGACGCCAATGCTGCTGCCGCTGATCCTGCATGTGTGGGGCTGGCAGGCTGCCTTCCTGTGCATGGCATCGCTGGGCGCGATCTGGCTGGTGTTCTGGGGGTTGAAGTACTACAACCCGGAAGATCATCCGAACGTTAAACAATCAGAATTGGATTACGTGCAACGGGAAGTCGAGCCGGAACAGCCTGGCGTGCCGTTCAGCCGTATCCTGCGTATGCGCGGCACTTGGGCCTTTGCGATTGCCTACGCACTGACCGCGCCGGTGTTCTGGTTTTACCTGTATTGGCTGCCGCCGTTCCTGAACCAGCAATACAACCTGGGCATCAACGTGACCCAGATGGGCATCCCATTGATCATCATCTACCTGACCGCCGACTTCGGCAGCGTGGGTGGAGGCATCCTGTCGTCATTCCTGATCGGCCGTGGGATGAACTCGATCAAGGCGCGGCTGTTGTCGATGCTGCTGTTTGCCTGCTGCATCGTCGGCGTGATCATGGCGGCCGGTTCCAGCCAATTGTGGGTCGCGGTATTTGCCATCTCCCTGGCCATCGGCGCGCATCAGGCCTGGACCGCCAACATCTGGAGCCTGGTGATGGACTACACGCCCAAGCACATGATGAGCACCGTGTTCGGCTTCGGCGGCATGTGCGCAGCCATCGGCGGCATGTTCATGACCCAGATCGTCGGCCATATCCTCACCGTGACCAACAACAACTACACCGTGTTGTTCACCCTGATCCCGGCGATGTACTTCATAGCGCTGACGTGGATGTACTTCATGGCGCCGCGCAAGATTCCTACCGTCGACGCCTGATTTACCGACGCCGCTGCTGCCAGGCAGCGGCCAACCCGCTCATGCAGATCACCCCGATACCCACCACCGTGGTCATATCGGGGGTATGGCTGAACACCAGCCAACCCAACAACCCCGCGAACACAATCTGGCAATAGCCGAACGGCGCCAGCAAGGCCGGCGCCGCAAAGCGGAACGCCTGGGTCAGCATCAAGTGCGCGGTCATCCCGCACGTGCCCAGCGCCAGCATCATCACCCCATGCCACAGCGTGGGGATCTGCCAGAAGAACGGCACCATCGCGCTCATCACCAGGGTATTGCACAACCCGGCGAAGAAATTGCTGGTGGTAGGCGTGTCGTACTGGCTGAGGATGCGTGTGAGCAACTGGTAGAAGCAGAAGAACAGCGCCGAGCACAGCGGCAGCAACACCGCCGGGGTGAAGAGTTCACCGCCGGGATGGATGATCACCAGCACGCCGACAAACCCGCAGATCACCGCCAGCCATTGGCCACGCGTGACGTGCTCACCCAGCAGCGGCACCGACAGCGCGGTCACCAGGATCGGCGCCAGGAAGTTCACCGCCGTGGCTTCCGCCAGCGGGATGTAATGCAGGGCCGAGGTAAAAAACAGGCTGGTGCCCAACAGGCACAACGCCCGCACCACCTGCATGCCTGGCCGTTTGCTGCGCAGCACGCGCAAGCCTGATTGCGGCAGGAAAATACCGGCCATCAACAAGGTGTGCACCAGGTAGCGCGCCCATACCACCATCACAATCGGGTAAAAACCGGCCAAGTATTTGGACAAGGCGTCGTGGCTGGAGAACAGGAACGTCGCCGCCACAATCAGCAAAATGCCTTTGAAGGGATGGTTGATGCCGGACAACGGGGTACTAAGGGTCATTGAATTCTCTTGCGTGGCGAGCGGAACGCTGAGCGCTGAACGAAGAAGCACTCAACCCGGTAATCTAGCAGCCGGGCCGAAGTCTGCCCAAAGAGCATAACCAAACACCGGGCGAACAGCGCACTAAATCACGGGAACCGAGTCCAACCCTGCACGTTCGCCCCCGTGCTGCACACTTTTTAACCAAGGCCTGCTGCTATGAAAAAAACCCTCTTTGTTCTGTCTACCCTTGCCCTGCTCAGCGCCTGCAACCAGGAGGCCAAGGAAACGCCCAAACCCGCGCCCGCCTCTGTGCAGGCCACCCTGGTGCCCGAGACCCCACCCACCGATAAATGGGTCGGCAAGTGGACCGGCGTCGAAGGCCTGAACCTGACTATCGCCAAGGACGACACCATCGGCCGTGGCCACTACGTTCTCACCATGCAATACGGCCTTGATGCGGACGATTCCGGCACCTTCAAGGGCGAAGCAGCTGAAGACGGTATCGCCTTCACCCGCCCGGACGGCCCGCAATTGCTGCGTGCCGGCGACGGCGAAGCCACTGGGCTGAAATGGCTGGCCGATAAAAAAGACTGCCTGATCGTCGCCACCGGAGAAGGGTATTGCCGCTAATACCGGCCATACTCAAACCACATTTTTGTAGGACCGTTCATCAAGAGGATTGCCCCCATGCTATGGAAAAAAGGCCGACGCAGCGACAACGTGGTGGATGCCCGCGAGGACAGTGGCGGCGGCGGTGGCGGCATGCGTTTTGGCGGTGGCAAGGGTTTGAGCCTGACGGCGATTGTGCTGATCGTCGGTATTGGCTGGCTGACCGGCCAGGACCCGATGCAGATCCTCGGCCAATTGACCGGCCAAATGGAACAGGCGCCGTCCGTCAGCACGCAGTCGCGCCAGGCGCCGCCGGCAAATGATGAACACGCCGATTTCGTCCGCGCAGTGCTCGGCGATACCGAAGACACCTGGGCTCAGGTGTTTCAGGAAAACGGCCTGACGTACAAGAACCCGAAACTGATCCTGTTCCGTGGCCGGGTCAATTCCGCCTGTGGTGGCGCCACCTCGGCCAGCGGTCCGTTCTATTGCCCGGCTGACCAGCAGGTCTACCTGGACCTGGATTTCTTCCGAGAAATGTCCCAACGCTTCCAGGCCTCCGGCGATTTCGCCCAGGCCTACGTGATCGCCCACGAAGTTGGGCACCATGTGCAGACGTTGCTCGGTATTTCCTCGAAGATCCAGAATGCGCGCCAACAGGGTCGGCAGATGCAAGGCGACGGCGGTCTACTGGTACGCCAGGAGCTGCAAGCCGACTGTTTTGCCGGCGTGTGGGCCAACCGTGCGCAAAAACGCCTGAACTGGCTGGAAGCCGGCGACATTGAAGAAGCCCTGAACGCAGCCAACGCCATCGGCGATGATCGCTTGCAGCAACAGGGTCAAGGGCGCGTGGTGCCGGACTCGTTTACCCACGGCACCTCGGCACAGCGGGTTCGCTGGTTCAAGACCGGTTTCGCCCAGGGCCAGATCACCCAATGCGACACCTTCACGGCCAAGAGTCTTTAAATGAATAAGCGATGGGGCTTGCTGCTGACTTTATTAGTGTCGTGTTCAACCCTGGCGGCTGAACACGGCGTCAAAGTCGTCAGCCCCAATCGTTTTCACCTGGACGCCGGCGACCTCAGCCTCGGCGTGAGCCAGGACTGGCGCCAGCCGCTGCCTAACGTCACCCGCGCCTTGATTCTTGTGCATGGTCGCCTACGCAATGCGCAGACCTACCTGCAAAGCGGTATCGATGCCGCCGAGCACGCAGGCGTTAGCGCGAATACGCTAGTCATCGCGCCGCAGTTTCTGAATGCGTCCGACATCAAGCGCAACCATCTGGACGGCCAAGTACTGCGCTGGAACGGCAACGACTGGATGGCCGGCGAGCCTTCCACCGGCCCAGGCCAAATCAGCTCCTACGGCGCCCTTGACCAGATCATCAAGCACCTGGGCAACCGCACACTGTTTCCGGCTTTAAAGGAAATCGTCGTCGCCGGCCATTCCGGCGGTGGCCAGGTAGTGCAGCGCTTCGCCCTCACCGGCCATGATCACCCAACCCTGAAAAACGAAGGCATCCGCCTGCGCTATGTGGTGGCCAACCCGTCGTCCTATGCCTACTTCAGCCGACAGCGACCGGTGCAGTTCGATACCGCCAGTTGCCCAGGCTTCAACGATTGGAAGTACGGCCTGCAACACCTGCCGGCCTACGCCAAAGGCCAAAGCGTCGAACAGTTGGAGCAGGCCTACGTGTCACGGGACATCACCTACCTGCTGGGCCAGCAAGACACTGACCCGAACCATCCTGCGTTGGATAAAAGCTGTGAGGCAGAGACACAGGGCGCCTATCGGCTGATGCGTGGGCATAACTATTTTGACTACCTCAAACACCGGCATCCGCAGTTGAGCCAGACGCTGGTTGAGGTGCCAGGGGTGGGGCATAACGGGGATGAAATGTTTACTTCGCCCGAAGGGCAGAAGGTGCTGTTCACTCAGTAATACCTGAAGAAACAGTCTCAACATGTGGGAGGGGGCTTGCCCCCGATAGCAGTGTGTCAGTCAGCAATTTTTTAACTGACAGACCGCGATCGGGGGCAAGCCCCCTCCCACATTTGATCTCTATTGCTTGGGTTAAATCATCCGGCGCAACGCAGCACAATCTTCAGCATGCCAATCCGCCAGCTCCGGCCACGGATTCTCCGGCAGGTTGACCAACACCGTCCTGGCCCCCGCCGCCCGGCCGCAGTCCAGGTCAAAACGGTAATCGCCGACCATCACCATCTCGCTCGGCGATACATCCCACGCCGCCGCCAATTTCAACAACCCACCCGGATCGGGCTTGGGTGGCGCATCGTCGCGCCCCAGCACATCGTCCACGGCAAAGCAGTCCGCCAGGCCAATCGCCTCCAGGGTGATATGCGCCAGCTCCCGCGCATTGCGAGTCAGGATGCCCAGGCGATAACCGCGCCCGGCCAATTCGCGTACCAATTGCACCGCGCCTTCAGCCGCAACAGAACCGAGTGCCAACTCGCGCTCATGCTCCAACAACCAGGCATGCTTGGCCGCCGCGATGTCCGCCGGCAATGCGCTGAGGTGAGTGAGGATGTCGTCCTCGGGGGGAATGTCCAACGCCACGCGAATCGCCGCGAAGTCATGCACGGCCACCGTGAGGGTGCCGTCCATGTCGAACACCCAGTGCTTAACCTCCCTCAGGCTCATGCCCAATCCTTGCGATGGCGAATCAAGCCTTCCTGGGTGACCGAGGCCACCAGTTGCCCGGCGCGGTTGTACACGCTGCCACGGGAGAACCCACGGGAATTGCCGGCCCACGGACTGTCCATGGCGTAGAGCAACCAGTCATCGGCACGCAGATCCGCGTGGAACCACAACGCGTGGTCGAGGCTGGCGACCTGCATGTCTTTCTGCCAAACGGTCTTGCCGTGGGGCAGCAACGAGGTGGTCAGCAGGCCAAAGTCCGAAGCGTAGGCCAGCAGGTATTTATGCAGCGCCGGTGTGTCGGCCAACGCGCCGTCGGCACGAAACCACACGTACTTGACCGGGTCGGACGGCTGCGGGTTGAACGGGTCTTTTTCGGTGACCGGTCGCACTTCAATCGGCTTCGGGCACAGCAGCTTGTCACGCATGTGCTCGGGGATCAGGTGCGCGCGCTGCTGGGTCAATTCCAGCTCCGACGGCAGGTTTTCCGGGCCGACCACCACGGGCATGGTGGTCTGGTGCTCGAAGCCTTCTTCGTCGTACTGGAACGACGTGGTGCAGGTGAAGATCGGGTGGCCCTTCTGAATCGCGGTCACGCGGCGCGTGCTGAAACTGCCGCCATCACGCACACGGTCAACCGAATAAACCACCGGCAACGCGGCATCGCCGGGGCGCAGGAAATAACCGTGCAGGGAATGCACGTGGCGCGCTTCTTCAACGGTCTGGCTGGCCGCCGACAGCGACTGGCCGAGCACCTGACCGCCGAACAGTTGGCGAAAACCCAGGTCCTGGCTGCGGCCGCGAAAGAGGTTTTCCTCGATCGGCTCCAGGGTCAGCAGGTCCACCAGATCTTCCAATACTTGGCTCATAGAGCAACTCCTACAATCTATGGGGCATTCCGGGCTGCTATCCGTGCAGCGTGTCCAACCATTGGGCGCGGGTGATGCGGTACAAAACATGTGGGCGCAGCGGGTCATCGGCTGCGACCTTGGGGTGTTCAAAATCTGCCAGGGGATCGTAATGCATACCTATGGCCTGCATGACTTTTTGTGATGGCAGATTGGCTTCGGTGGTGAAAGCAACGATTTCATCCAGCTGCAAACGGTCGAAACCACAGCGCAGTGCAGTCCACGCCGCCTCGCTGGCATAGCCCAGCCCCCAATGCTCGCGGGCCAGGCGCCAGCCAATTTCTACTGCTGGGGTAAAGTCCGCGTCAAAGCTGACATGCTGCAACCCGGTCAGGCCGATGAACTCACCGCTGTCCTTGCGCTGCAGCGCCCAGAGGCCAAAGCCATATTCAGCGAAGTGGCCGCGTATCCGCCCGATCAGTGCGGCGCTTTCCAGGTGGCTCAGCTTGGCCGGGAAATAACGCATCACGTGTGGGTCGGCGCACATGCTTGCGAAGGCCGTCAGGTCGCTGTCGCGCCATTGGCGCAGCACCAGGCGAGCACTTTCCAATTCGAGTATCGACTCCACGGGTCCCCTCCCCTTGCCATGTGCGTGAGTGTACAGCGCTGGTAAGATCCTTCGCAGGTTCCCGTCAGAAAATCCCATGCCTTTGCCATTGATCTACCACGATGACTACAGCCCCGAGTTCCCGGCGGACCACCGATTCCCCATGGACAAGTTCCGCCTGTTGCGCGACCACTTGGTGGCCACCGGCCTGACCGAAGACAGCCAACTGCTGCGCCCGCAGCTGTGCCCTGCCGACATCCTGGCCCTGGCCCACGAGCCTGGGTATATCGAACGCTACATGAGCGGCGAGTTGTCCCGCGAAGACCAGCGCCGCCTTGGCCTGCCCTGGAGCGAAGCCCTGGCCCGGCGCACCGTGCGCGCGGTCGGCGGCTCGATCCTGGCGGCGGAGCAAGCGCTTGAGCACGGTCTGGCCTGTCACCTGGCGGGCGGCACGCATCACGCGCATTACGATTACCCGGCGGGCTTTTGCATCTTTAATGACCTGGCGGTGATCAGCCATTACCTGCTGGCCAGCGGCCGGGTCAGCCGCGTGTTGATCTTCGACTGCGACGTGCATCAGGGCGATGGCACCGCGCGCATCCTCCACGACACGCCGGATGCCATCACCGTGTCGCTGCACTGCGAAAAGAACTTCCCGGCGCGCAAGGCCCAAAGCGATTGGGACATCCCACTGCCCATGGGCATGGGCGATGCCGATTACCTGCGCGTGGTCGATGACGCCCTCAACTACCTGCTGCCGCTCTACCAACCCGACCTGGTGCTGTACGACGCAGGCGTGGATGTGCATAAAGACGACGCCCTCGGGTACCTCAAGCTGACAGACGAAGGCGTGGCCGCCCGCGATGAGAGCGTCATGCGCCACTGTCTGGGCCGCGACATTCCGGTGATGGGCGTGATTGGCGGCGGCTACAGCAAAGACCGTCCAGCCTTGGCCCGTCGCCACGGCATCCTGCACCACAGTGCGCAACGGGTGTGGACGTCATCAGGTTGTCATTGAGTTGTGCGCTTACCCACAATGGCTGTGGAACGGCCTGTGGATAACTTGAGCGTAAGCGGCTGAAAGCCAGCAGGCATAGGACCTGTAGGAAAGTGTACGTTTTTTGATCAGGCAGCCTGGCTGACGTCGGGTAGAATGCTCGGCCTATTCACGCCACCGTAGCCCTACCCATGCCTCAGACCGCACCTCACCACGTCACTATTATCGGCGGCGGCCCTACAGGGCTGATGGCCGCCGAAGTCTTGAGCCAGGCCGGGGTGCGCGTAGATCTGTATGACGGCATGCCATCAGTGGGGCGAAAATTCCTGCTGGCGGGTGTGGGCGGCATGAACATCACCCACTCCGAGGCTTACCCGGCCTTCCTCTCGCGCTACGCCGAGCGCGCGCCGCAGATGGCGCCGTTGCTGCGTGGGTTTGGTGCCGAAGCGTTGTGCGAATGGATACATGGGTTGGGTATCGAGACCTTTGTCGGCACCTCCGGCCGAGTGTTTCCTACGGACATGAAAGCCGCCCCGCTGCTGCGCGCCTGGCTCAAGCGCCTGCGTGACCAAGGCGTGGTTATCCACACCCGGCATCGTTGGACCGGCTGGAATGCCGAGGGTGATTTACTTATCCACAGCCCTGAAGGCGAGAAAGCCGTGCGCAGCGATGCCGTGCTGCTGGCACTGGGCGGCGGCAGTTGGTCACGGCTGGGCTCAGATGGTGCGTGGCTCAAGCTGCTGGAGGACAAAGGCGTGCCTTACGTGGCACTGCAACCGAGCAACTGCGGCTTCGAAGTGTCGGCCTGGAGCGAATTGATGGTGAGCAAATTCGCCGGCGCTCCGTTGAAAAATGTCGCCATCGGTTTGGGTGACGACAAACCTCGGCTCGGCGAATGTGTGGTCACCGCCACCGGTATCGAGGGCAGCCTGATCTATGCGCTGTCGGCACCGATTCGTGAGGCGATCAACCGCGACGGCGCGGCCACCGTGCATATCGACTTGCTGCCGAGCAAGCCGCTGGACAAGGTGCAAGCTGCGCTGGCCAAACCGCGCGGTTCACGCTCGATGAGCAAGCATCTGCACAGTCAGTTGGGGCTGGACGGGGTCAAGGCGGCGTTGTTGCGTGAGTTGGCGCCAGCCGATCACTTCAATGATCCGGCGCAACTGGCGGTGGATATCAAGGCCCTGCCGTTGACGCTGGTGAAGACGCGGCCAATAGACGAGGCGATCAGTACGGCAGGCGGCGTGCCGTTTGAAGCGTTGGATGAGCGCTTGATGCTCAAGCAATTGCCTGGGGTGTTTTGTGCGGGGGAGATGCTGGACTGGGAAGCGCCGACCGGCGGGTATTTGCTGACGGGGTGTTTTGCCAGTGGCAGAGCGGCTGGGCGGGGGGTGTTGGAGTGGTTGAACGCTTGAGATTGCGGTGAGCTCAAGTCCGCTATCGGGAGCAAGCCCCCTCCCACATTTGAATTGTGAACACCTTCAAATGTGGGAGGGGGCTTGCTCCCGATGAGGCCATCAGCCACAGCGCAAAATCACTTCTTCTTACGCGGTCCGGTGTTGAAAACAGGCACCTTACGCACCGGCTTAATCGACGGTTCCGACGGCGCCACTTCACCACTGTCCACCCACTTACCCAGGTTGCGCTTACCACCGCCACCACCGGACGCCTTAGGCTTCTTCGGCTTTTTCGGCTTCTTCACCACTTGCCCACTGGCATCGGTGTCCGGCACGCGGTGCTCCGGCTCGAAGTCCTGCTCCATTTTGCGGGTCAAGGTCTGACGGGTCAGCATCTCGATGGCCGACAGCATGTTCACTTCATCGGCGCACACCAGGGAAATCGCCTCACCGGTGTTGCCCGCACGCCCGGTACGGCCGATACGGTGAATGTAATCTTCGGCCACGATCGGCAGGTCGAAGTTGACGACCATCGGCAGGTCTTCGATATCCAGGCCACGGGCCGCCACGTCGGTGGCCACCAGGATCTGCACTTCGCTGCTCTTGAAGCGATCCAGCGCACGCTGGCGCGTGGCTTGCGGTTTGTCGCCATGGATGCCATCGGCATTGATGCCCAGGCCCTGCAACTTATCCACCAGCGCATCCACGCCGTTACGGGTCTTGGCGAACACCAGCACCTGTTTCCAGCGGCCTTTGCGCATCAGGTGCACAAACAGCTCCGCCTTGCGCTTCTTGTCCACCGGCACCACCCATTGCTTAACGGTGTTGGCGGCGACGTTGCGCGGGCTGACTTCGATGCTCAGCGGGTCGTTGAGCATCTGCCCGGCCAGCGTGCGAATCTCATCGGAGAAGGTCGCGGAGAACAGCAGGGTCTGGCGCTTTTTCGGCAGCATGCGATAGATATTCGCCAGTTCCTCGGAGAAGCCCAAGTCGAGCATGCGGTCGGCTTCGTCCAGCACCAGGGTCTGCAGCTGATTAAGCTTCAGCGCGTTCTGGCGGAACAGGTCAATCAGGCGGCCAGGGGTGGCAACCAGGATGTCGACGCCCTTGCGCAGCTTCATCATCTGCGGGTTGATGCTCACGCCGCCATAGACCGCGTAGGTGGTCAGCGGCAGGTTTTGGGCATATTCGGCAACGCTGGTATGAACTTGCTCGGCCAGTTCGCGGGTCGGGCACAGAATCAGCGCGCGCGCCGAGTTGGCGGCGACTTTCGGCCCTTCCATGGTCAGCAGTTGCAGCAACGGCAAGGCAAAACCTGCGGTCTTGCCAGTGCCAGTCTGGGCCGCAGCCATGAGGTCACGACCGGCCAGCACCGCCGGAATGGCTTGCGCCTGCACCGGCGTCGGGGTCTGGTAGCCAAGCGTCTCAAGGGCGCGCAGCAAGGGTTCGATCAGGCCAAGTGTGGCGAAAGTCATGTAGTTACCGTAGGAAAATTCAGCGCAAGGTCGCAATTGCGCGGCAGTTTACCTTATTTCCGGCTTGGGCTTTCGCCACTGGGGCAGACTGATCAACAGCACGGCGCTGATAATCACCAGCATGGCCAAGCCCTCTTCCAGGCCGATGGATTCACCCACGAACACAATCCCCAGCAACACCGCCACCGCCGGGTTCACATAGGCATAGCTGGTGGCCGCCGCCGGGCGTACGTGCTTGAGCAGGTACATATAGGCGTTGAAGGCGATGATTGAGCCGAACACCGTCAGGTAGGCCAACGCCAGCCAACCCTCCAGCGGCGGCATGGCCTGCAGGTGCTCACCGGACAGCGCGCTGCCGATCAACAATGCCACGCCCGCCACCAGCATCTCCGCAGCGCTGGCCATGGCGCCCTGGGGCAGCGACAACTGCCGACTCCACACGGACCCGAATGCCCACGATGCCGCCGCGAACAACAACAAGGCGGCGCCCACCGGGCTCGATTGCAGAGTGCTGCCCATGTTGAGCATGGCGATGCCGACAATTCCCAGGATCACCCCGGCCCATTCCAGCCGCGTATTGCGCGCGCCCCAGAAATACCCGCACAGCAAGGTGAACAGCGGCACGGTCGCTACCGCCAGGGCAGCGACGCCAGACGACACGCCCGCATGTTCGGCCAACGTGACGCCGCCATTACCGAAGGTGAGCAGCAAAATGCCGATCATCCCGGCGGCCTTCCATTGTGGCCACGTCGGCGCTGGCACGCCGCGCCATCTGAGGTAGCCATACATCAGCGCCCCCGCCGTGCAGAATCGAATCCCCGCCAGCAACAACGGCGGCCAGTAGTCCACGCCGATACGGATCACCAAGTAGGTAGACCCCCAAATCACATACAAAGCAAAAAAAGCGGCGATCAACGGTAAGGGAAAGCGACGTGTGCCAGGCATTGGGCGGCTCGAAGGCAGATATAAGAGAGGCTTATTCTAAAAAAGCAGGTCGTTAAACATAAGTTACAAAACCTGTTTAAACCGCCCATACACTTTTCAAATCATGGTTATGAAGGCTATAACCCGTGCTTTCGAAAGCCACGTGCAATTGGAGCCTTATCATGGACAAATACGACCGCATGCTCCTCAGCGCCCTGCTCGAAGACGGCCGCGCCTCCTACGCGCAACTGGCCCGCAAGGTAAACCTTTCCGCCCCCGCCGTAGCCGAGCGCGTGGCCAAGCTGGAGGCCAGCGGGGTGATCACCGGATACCAGGCCAAGGTGGATTTTTCAAAGGTGGGCTTGCCGATTCAGTGCGTGATCGAACTGCGGCTGACTAACCATGGCAACCAGAAGGTTTATGACGCACTCGCCGAAATCCCCGAACTGACCGAATGCCATCGGGTGACAGGGGATCCGTGCGTGATCATGCAAGCGGCGGTAGGGTCGATGCCGGAGTTGGAGCGTTTGATCAATCGGCTGGCGAAGTTCGGGTTCAGCAAGACCTCAATCATCTTGTCGAGCGCGATAGAGCGGCGGGTGCCGTTGGGGCAGTTGGAAACCAATGGCAAAAATGGTGGCTGATCTACCGCCATCGGCAGCAAGCCCCCTCCCACAGTTTGATTTGTGAATACATTCAAAATGTGGGAGGGGGCTTGCTCCCGATGGCGTCAGTGGCCGCACTGCAAATTCGAGCGTTCAACAATCAAATCGACTATCTGCTGGATGGTAGTGATGTGATCCCAATCTTCCTGGGTCGCTTGCAAGTTGAATTGCCACTTGTTCTGCATGAAAAAGCAGGTCAAATCATCATCAATAATCGTGAAGTCATGGATGAAGTCCGTTTGCTCCGTGACCTGGCTTCGGTCGATGAAACCGATGATGTCGACGAAGAGCTGAATCACCTTTTCGCTGATCTCGGTTCTGGTCGCGCTACCTTCCGTTGCTTGTTTCATAGGCGCACTTACCGGCACTGACCAGATTAAAGACAGCCAACCCCCCAGCGACGAAAGGAATACCCCGTCCAATAATGCCAAACACCCGGACGGTGCCAAAATTTGCCTTTGCCACTCTGGCCGAGGTGGGTTGCCTGATCAATGTACGAGGGAAAAAGCACATCCCGGTGAGACTCAGCGGGCTAGTCGTTTTGCTGGCGCCGACACGGCCCCAGGTGCCCACGGCAATTTTGCTGACAGCTATGCCCTCAGCACCGGCCAGAACCGTCGCATCGGTCAAGCCGTGGTGTTGCTGTGCAGGTGTCCAGAGCTCGTCAAACGGGGTGCTCGGCACTGAGGAGTCAGCCTGAATGGGCTTGAGTAACTGGTACCTGGCGCCATGGGTCCAGCCTGGTGAATGAGGCAACACTATGACTGCCGGGCAGCTTGTCATCGCATTACCCAAATGAAACGCCATGCTTGAAGTTGAGCCGAAATCGATGCCGTCCCGTTGGAGTTCAAGCTGGCTTCGCATGATTGCTGTGTGAAGATCGCTTTCCTGCATAACGTAGTCCTTTTACGTAAATGACAGGCGGGATGTTAGGTTGCGGCGAAGAGCGATAGGTGGGAGAAGGAAAATCCAGAACGGTCTGACGAAACACTAGGGCTGAGCCTACTGACCATTCAGAAAGCAGATAAACGCCCTCAAGATGCCTCTCCCTTCATCCTGAACGACAACATGAGCCTCGAAGATGCCCTCGCCCAGGCGGCGGATTTGCTGCATTGCGCGGTGGGCACTGCGCACTCGTCGGGTGAGGCGATGGATGTGCAGCAGCGGGCGGTGATGCATTTGGTGCAGATGGCGAAGGGGTGGTGGATCGGGCGTTGGAGTGTGTGCAGCCTCGATGAACGACCGATAACCAATGTGGGAGGGGCGGTGCGACGGTTCGACTTGCTCCCGATAGCAGTGAATCAGTCAGCTTATGTGTGGCTGACCCGCCGCAATCGGGAGCAAGGCCCCTCCCTCATGTTGAACGGCGTTGTTCTGTCAGAACCCGCGATGCTTCTTCAAATGCTCATTGATCTTCGCCGCCGGCACTTTCTGCAAAGTGCACAGCAGGTCGTGGGACAGTTCGCGCAAGCCGTGGGTACGCCGCAGTTCCTGGGCCAGGTGCGCCGTGAGGTTGGCCGCCATTTCCGCATCCGCCAGCGCTCGGTGAGCCTGGCCGGTGTGGGGCAGTTTCGCGTAGGTGTTGAGGGTGCCGAGCTTGTGGTTTGGTGCCGATGGCATCAGACGACGTGCCAGCAACAGCGAGCAGGCGAATTTCTGCAAACGCGTCCGGCGAATCAACCCCAGCTCGTAATCCCAGAACTTCTGGTCGAACGCGGCGTTATGCGCCATCAAGGGCGTGGTTCCGACGAATTCGTTGACCTCATTCATCACCCGCTCGGCCGGCGGGGCGCTGCGCAGCATGGCGTTGCTGATGCCGGTGAGTTGTTCGATAAAGCCCGGTACGCGCACACCTGCGTTCATCAGGCTCTGGTAGCGGTCCACGATCTGGCCACGTTCGAGGATAACCACCGCGATTTCCGTGGCCCGGCAGTGGCTGCTCGGGGTGATGCCGGTGGTTTCAAAGTCGATGACCGCTATACGTTCCAAACCTGTTCCAACTCCGTCTAACAATTGATTGAGCCGCAGCGCTTATTTGAGCAGCAGCGCGCCTTCGATCGGCACATAGCGGCTGGCGGCGCGTATCAGTGAGTTGGCCGTCAGCCCTGGCACGCCATAGGCCACGGCTTCAACCCCATGCTTTTGAATGATGCGTTCGAGCAGCATGTCGAAGTCCCCGTCACCGGAGGCCAGTACCACTTCGTCGACGTGGTCGGCGGCGTCCATGATGTCGAGGGTGATGCCCACGTCCCAGTCGCCCTTGGCCGAGCCGTCACTGCGTTGGATGTACGGTTTGAGTTTTACCGTAAAACCCAGGTTGCGCAGGATCTGCTGGAATTGCTGCTGCTTGCTGTCGCCACGGTCGATGGCATAGGCGTACGCCTCGACGATCTGCCCGCGGGAGCTGATGTCTGCCCACAGGGCGGCGTAGTTGAAGTGGCAGCCATACGCCTGGCGGACGGTGTAGTAGAGGTTTTGTACATCGGCGAACACTGCAATTTTCTTCACCGCACTTCCTCATGACAGCCAGGCGCCTGGGCCCGGAAAGGGTGCCAGTATGCCAGCCGCGAGAAAGTTTCCGGAAAAAATCAGACCGGGACGCCGCAGCGCCCCGGACCGGGAGTGTCAGACGAAGGAGTCGTCGTCGCCAAAGGAGGAGGAATCGTCGGAATAATCGCTGTCGGCGAAGCTGTCCGAGTTATTGCCGCCCCAGTTGTCATTGCCGGCGAACTTCTGGTCGTCATTGCCCCAGTTGCCGTTGTCACTGGCGGGCGCTGGCTCTTCACGGATTATTTCTTCCACGACCTGCGGCTGTTGCGAGTTGTGGTTGAACAGGCTGCTGATGCCTTCTGCCAGCAACACACCACCGGCCACGCCAGCGGCGGTTTTCATCGCGCCACCGAGAAAGCCGCCGCCCCTCGGCGCGGCGGCGGGTGGTTGTTGTGGTTGTTGATAGTTTTGCTGCGGCGCGGACTGGCCGCCGAACGAAGGCCGCGCTGGCTCGCGCCAGCCACCGCCCGAATTGCCCGGAGCGCTCGACACCGGTTGCGCGTCACGGGAACCGCCGCCGCCAAAGATGCTCGACAGGAAACCACCGCTGCTCGCCGGGGCTGGTTGCGCAGACTTGGCCCGCTGCAACTCATCCTGCAATTGCTGGATCTGCTGCGCCTGTTGCTTATTCTGCGCGTCGAGACTCTTGAGCGCGTGTTCCTGCACCAGGATCGACTGCGTCATGTAGTACCCGGCGGCCGGTTGGCGAGTCATGTGCTCCTTGATCCGCGCTTCGGCCTGGGCGTCGCGGGGGGCTGAGTCCGTTTCGGCTTGCTGCAACCGTGAAAACAGTCCATCGATCAGGGTTTGCTCTTCGCTGTTCATGGCGACCTCGTTAGATTGCCGGTAGAAATTCTGGTCCCGCCTGTGATCAGGTCAGGTGCCTTCCAGTTATGGGGGTGTTACGAGTTGTTTCAATGGTCTTTACTCAAGGTTTACGTTTGTGACCCTCTGACCGTGATCGGTTAAAGTGTCGCCCTTGTTTCCAGGCCTGCGATGAACCTGATGAATCCGTTAGACGTATTGCGCGACTCCCTCCGTTTTACCCGCAGCAACCTGGGCGCGATCGTCCAGTTATGCCTGCCGCTGGTGATTCTCGAAGCCTTGCTGCAACAGATACTGGACCACACGCTGGGCGCGGATGCGTTTCCCGGTTACAGCGTAGTGGTGGGCTTATTGGTGTACCCGCTGTACACCGGCGCCTTGATTCTGTTCCTCGACGCGCGCACCCGTGGTGAGTCCCCGCGCACCAAAGATGTCTGGGCCATGTCGCTGGCTCTGTGGCCGCGCTTCGCCCTGCTGACGGCCATGAGCACCCTGTTGATCCTGCTGGGCCTGTCGCTGTATTTCCTGCCTGGCCTGTGGCTGATGGTGGTGCTGGCGTTTGCCGAGTACCTGCTGGTGCTGCGCGGCATGCCGGCGCTGGAGGCGATGAAGGAAAGTTTCCGTCTGACCCGTGGGCATTTCTGGCGGATCCTGGTGTGCCTGCTGTGCGTCATGACCCCGCTGTGGCTGCTTAAAGGCGCCAGCCTCGCGGCGTATCCCAACCCGGCGCCGCTGCTGGGGCTGTTGATGGACAGTGCCCACAGCTTCCTGCAGTTGTTCACCAGCGTGGTGCTGTTCCGTTTATTCATGCTGATCGGTGGCGATGCCGACGCGCGGTGATATGCTCCGTGCCATTCCTGAAACGCTATAAGCCGAGCCGATGACCCGTTTATTGCGCATCACCTTGCTGGGCCTGCTGATCATCGCAGGCGTGCTCACCGCCCTGATCTACAGCCTGACCTGGCGCCCCGCGCCTAAGGAAACCTTGCCGGTGAGCTGCGTTGCGCCCCGCGCGCCGACGCTGCTGCCAGGGCAGGCGCTCAAGGTTATGACGTGGAACGTGCAATACCTGGCCGGCAAGAACTACGTGTTCTGGTACGACACCCCCGACGGCAGCGGCCCGGACGACCGCCCCACCGTGGAAGACATGGCTGTGAGCCTGGATGAAGTGGCACGGGTGATTCGCGACGAACAGCCCGACATCCTGCTGTTGCAGGAACTCGACGAAAACGCCAAGCCCTCCCATTACCAGGACCAACTTGCCTTGTTGCAGGAGCGCCTGGTCGACCTCTATCCATGCAGCGCCCAGGCCTTCGACTGGAAGGCCGACTTTGTGCCTGACCTGCATATCTTCGGCAGCGTCGGCCGAAAACTCGCGACCCTCAGCCGCTACCAGATCGAACACGCCGAGCGCCTGCAATTGCCGGTGCCGGACGCCAACTTCATCAGTCGCCAATTCCAGCCCAAGCCAGCGTTGCTGTTGACCTACCTGCCACTGAGCGACGGCGGCCAACTGGCCGTCCTCAACACCCGCCTGGACGGCGACGCGCCGGGGCGCAGTGCCGTACAGGAGCAAGTGCAAGCCACCGTAAAGTTACTGGATAAATTCGAAGGCCGTGGCACGCCCTGGCTGATCGGCGGTGATTTCAACCTGCTGCCACTGGGGCAATTCCTGCGTTTGGATGCGGGTAAGCGCGGGCAGTATTCGCCGGACAGTGAGCTGCATCTGTTGTGGGATAAGTACCCGATGATCCCGAGCAACAGCCAATCCAGCGGGATTGATCGTGAGAAATGGCTGACGCATTTTCCCAATGACCCGAGCATCGATGGCCCGGATCGCACCCTGGATTACCTGTTCTACAGCCCGAGGATCAAGCGAGTGGAGGCCAAGGTGCGGCAGGAGGATACGTTGCGTATTTCCAACCATTTGCCGGTGATTGCGCGCTTCCTGCTGCCCGCTGCGCAATAACTGACACACAAAACTAATGTGGGAGGGGGCTTGCCCCCGATAGCGGTGCGTCAGTCAACTTATCGGTAACTGGCCCACAGTCATCGAGGGCAAGCCCCCTCCCACATTTGGATCTCTATCACGCTTACTTTCGGGGTTTGATCCGCGCGGTCGGCTCTGCGATCAACGGATCATCCGGCCAATAGTGCTTGGGATACCTGCCTTTCAAATTCTTCTTCACCTCAGCGTACGTACTGCGCCAGAAGTTCGCCAGATCCTGCGTCACCTGCACCGGCCGCCGCGCCGGGGACAATAGGTGCAACTTCACCACCTGACGCCCGCCCGCAATCCTTGGCGTATCCGCCAGCCCGAACAATTCCTGCAAGCGCACCGCCAGGATCGGCGGTTGTTCGCTGTAATCCAACCGCACCGATGACCCAGATGGCACCTTCACATGCTGCGGCGCCAGCTCGTCCAGGCGCTGGGGCAGCGGCCAGGGTAAGAGGTTGTGCAGGTAGCTGGAGATATCCAGGTTGGCGAAATGGCTCAGGCGCGAGACCTTGCCCAGGTAGGGCATCAGCCAGTGCTCCAGGTCGGCGAGCAAGGCGCTGTCGCTGATGTCGGGCCATTCGCTGGTTTTGCCGACGTCCAGTTGGCGCAGCAGCATGACGCGGGACTGCCATTGGCGCAGCTCGGGCGTCCACGGCAACAACTCCAGGCCTTTGCGCCGCACCAGATTGACCAGCGCCTGGCTGCGTGCGTTTTCGTCGAGACCGGTGAGAGGTTCGCGGCTGAGCACCAGTTCGCCGACTTTGCGCTGGCGCTCGGCACGCAGCACGCCTTCGCGTTCGTCCCAATCCAGCTGGTCGACGTTGCGCACTTGCTCGGCGAGTACCGAGTCGAACAGTGCCGGATCAAAATCCGCCGCCAAGTAGATGCGTTCTTCGCGCTGGCCCTGGCGGCTGCCAAGGTCGGCGATGACCAGCCAGGGTTGTTTCATCAGGCTGTCGGCTTCGGCGAACAGCGCCGCGCGGCCGTTGGCCAGGCGGTATTCGGCACCGCCGGGGCGACGTTGCTGGGCGACACGGTCCGGGTAGGCCAGCGCCAGCAACGCACCGAGCCAGCGCGGGTGATCGGGGTCGGGCACCGGTTGGGTCGCCTGGCCTCTTAAATAGCTGCGATATTGCCGCGCCAATTGCTTGGCCCGCTGCACACCGCCTTGGGTTCCGCGCGCCCGCTCTTCGCCGGACAGCAGGGCCAGACGACTGTGCAAATCCGCGCCGCCACCGCGCAAGATATCGCGCTCACCCAGCAAGGCGGCGACATCACAGGCAGTGGCCGCCAACCCCAGGTCCTGCCCGCGCAACAGCAAGTGGGCAATGCGCGGATGGGCCGGTAGCTCGGCCATTTTCTGGCCGTGGGCGGTGAGCGTGTCTTCGTTCAATGCACCGAGGCGTTGCAACAAATCCTGGGCCTGGGCATACGCGGCGGTCGGCGGTAGATCCAGCCACACCAGTTGCGTGGGCGTGACGCCCCAGCGCGCCAGCTGCAAGGCGAGGCCGGCGAGGTCGGCTGCAAGGATTTCCGCACTGCCATACGCGGCCAGCCCTTCATGCTGGTCTTCGGACCACAACCGATAACACACCCCCGGTTCCAAGCGCCCTGCCCGACCGGCGCGCTGGGTGGCGCTGGCGCGGGAGATACGCTGGGTGTCGAGGCGGGTCATGCCGCTGCCGGGGTCGAAACGCGGCACGCGCGCCAACCCGGCGTCGATCACCACGCGTACGCCGTTGATAGTCAGGCTGGTCTCGGCGATGTTGGTGGCCAGTACGACTTTGCGTTTACCAGCGGGTGCCGGGTCGATGGCGGCGCGTTGGGCATTCAGGTCCAGCTCACCATGCAGGGGGCACAACAGCACATCAGGGCGATCACCCAGCGCGTCGGCCAGTTGCTGGTGGACCCGCCGAATCTCGGCTTGCCCCGGCAGAAACACCAACACGCTGCCGGTCTCGTCATGCACGGCTTCGAGGATAGTTTGCACCACACGCGGCTCGATAAATTCACCGGCCTGGTACGGCCGGCCCCAGCGCATCTGCACCGGGAACATGCGTCCTTCACTGCGCAGTATCGGCGCGTCATCCAGCAGGCTGGCCAGGCGCTCGCCTTCAAGGGTCGCAGACATCAGCAGGATTTTCAGCGGTTGCTCGTCGCGAAACAACTCGCGGCCGTTGAGGCTCAAGGCCAGCGCCAGGTCGGCGTCGAGGCTGCGTTCGTGAAACTCGTCAAAGATCAGCAGGCCCACGCCGTCCAGCGCCGGGTCGTCCTGCAAGCGGCGCGTGAGGATGCCTTCGGTGACGACTTCGATGCGGGTGTTGGGGCCGACTTTGCTGTCGAGGCGGATGCGGTAGCCGACGGTTTCACCGACCTTTTCGCCTAGCTCGCTGGCCAGACGTTCGGCGGCGGCGCGAGCGGCCAAACGCCGGGGTTCGAGCATCAGGATGGTCTGCCCGGCCAGCCAGGGTTCATTCAATAGGGCCAAGGGCACACGGGTGGTTTTACCGGCGCCGGGTGGCGCTTCCAGCACGGCTTCATGGCGATTCGCCAAGGCGTCACGCAGGGCGGGTAAAACATCATCGATCGGCAACGAATTCATACTGGCTCCAAAGCAGAGCGGCGAGTATAACGGCGAACTGCCGGATGCCGACGATGGTCTCAATGGCAGTGCTATATAGTCCCCTATCAACCGTGTTCAGGAGAGTCTTCATGCGTATCGCTTCCCGTGTCATCGGCGGTGTCCTCGCCGTCACCCTGCTGAGCCAACTGACGGCCTGCGGTTCGATTTTCTACCCGGACCGTCGTGGCCAGATCGACGGCAAGATCGACCCGGCCATTGCCGTACTCGATGCCGTAGGCCTGTTGTTCTACGTGATCCCTGGCTTGATCGCGTTCGGCGTCGACTTCGCCACGGGCGCGATCTATTTCGAACCCGGCAAGACGGCCCAGGTCGCCCCGGAAAAACTCCAGGAAGCTATCGGCGCCGACGGCAAGGTCGACAACGCCAAGCTGCAAAGCATCATCCAGAAGGAAACCGGCCGCACCCTGCCGCTGGACGACCCACGCATGATCCAGTTCAAGGGCAGCGTGCAACAACTTGCGTCCCTGGGCCTGCAACCCGCCGCCTAAGGAACGTTTATGACCAGCAGTCCCGAACACGCCCGGCTGTTACGCCTGGCCACCCGCGCCTCGGTGGGCGTGGCCTGTGCGCTGATCGTCACAAAAGCCATCGCCTGGTGGCTCAGCGGCTCGGTGAGCATGCTCGCCGGGTTGACTGACTCACTGCTCGATGGCGTGACCTCGCTGCTGAACCTGCTGGCGGTCCATTACGCCCTGCGCCCAGCCGATGACGATCACCGTTACGGCCACGGCAAGGCGGAGTCGCTGGCGGGCATGGCCCAGGCGTTGTTTATCGGTGGCAGTGCGGTGCTGATCGCCTTGCAGGCCTACGAGCGTTTGCAGCATCCGGAACCGGTCGGCGCGCCGTGGCTGAGCATTGGGGTGATCGTGTTTTCCCTGGCGCTGACCGTGGCACTGCTGATGCTGCAACACCGAGTTGTGCGCGAAACCGGCTCCAATGCCGTGCGGGCGGACTCGTTGCACTATCGCTCGGACTTGCTGCTCAACGGCAGCATCCTCGTGGCGCTGGTGCTGGCGGGCATGGGTTTTCATCAGTTCGACGCTTGGTTCGGCCTGGGCATCGCCGCCTACATTTTGTGGAGCGCGATCCAGATCGCCAAGGAAAGCTTTGCGGTGTTGATGGACGAGGAACTGCCGCCGGACGTCAGCCAGCACATGCTGGAACTGGCGCGCGGCGTGCCGGGGGTGCTGGGTGCCCATGACTTGCGCACGCGCATCTCCGGCAACCATTGGTTTGTGCAGTTGCACCTGGAGCTGCCAGGGGAGTTGACGCTGTCAGTGGCCCACGGCATCAGCGACCAGGCCGCCGATGCCATTCACGCTGCCTACCCGCGCGCCGAAGTGCTGGTGCACGCCGACCCACGAGAAGTGGTCACGGGCGCCAAGGCCTAGTACTGCACCTGATACCCGCGACTGCTCAGGCAGTTGCCCTGGGCCTGGCGGTAGGTTTGCACCACCGCCGGGTCAGGGGCGTAGGTGGCCGCCTGCGGGTCGAAGCCGCTTTGTTGCACCGCCCAGCGATAACAGTCGTAACCGTCCTGCTGGACTTGCGCCGGTGACTGCCCGTTGGCGGGATAGGCCACCACGTCATAGCCATTGCCTTGCGGTGCTGGCTGTGGCGCTGGCACTTGCGCCGGCGGTTGCACCACCACGTATTGCTGGGTGCTTTGTTCGTAGGCGTAGTAAGCGCCAGCGGCAAGGAACAACAGCGAGCCACCGACCCAGACTTCGCGCGCATAGTCCGGCAAGTAATGCACCCGAATGCCATACGGCGGCGCCACGACTACATAGCGCGGGCCTTGAGGGCGGTACCAGTAGCCGCCGGAGAAGAAGTAATCCTGGCCACGGTACGGCACGCGGTAATTGCGGTCGGGGAAGCGGTCGACGATATAACCGGGACGATATTGCGGGCCAGGGCCCCAGCCGTTGCCATGCCCATCGGGACGGCCTGGCCAACGGTTATCGCCGGGATGGCCGTTGTTGTAACCGCCGCCGTTGTTGCCTGGACGTGAACCGGGACCACCGGCCTCCCAATGCTGGTTGCCGTCGTTACGACGCGGGATGTCACGGTAGTAACCCTGGCGTGGCTCCTGGGTCTGGCGCACGGTATCGGGGCGGCTCTGGATCGGCAGGCTATTCGCAGGCTGCGGTGCTGGCCGAGGCTGTTCGGCACCTTGCGGGCGACCTTGTCCCTGTCCGCCACCGTGCTGTTGTTGCTCGGCGCGATCAAAATGCGGGTTCTGTGGACGCGGCTGATTGTTTTCGGGCCGTGGTTGATTGTTCTGAGGCTGCGGGCGCGGCTGGTTATTTTGCGGGCGCGGCTGTTCGTTACCCTGCCGACCACGCTCCGCTCCTCTTTCATGCTGGCCGCCCGCTTCAGGGCGTTGCTCTTCAGCCATCACTTGCGTGCCGACGGTGACCACCAGCAAACCAACACCTGCCATACGCCAGATGCGCTTCATGCTATTCCTCACTGCGGATTAGGGCTTGAACATGAGACTGGAAAAGCCTCGCCCGGTTCTGAGACAGGTTATCAGTCACGAGAACAATTTTCTTAAGGCAAAAGAAAAGGGGTGACCCGTCGGCCACCCCTTGAGAACTTCGTCCATGCTCAACGCTTTTGACGTTGGCTCACCTCACGCCGTCTTGTGGACAGTGTGCAGCCTGGAGGCCGGCTCAACCCTGCTGGGGTGGCGGCCGCAGCAAGCCTGATTGGGCGAGCTGCTGTGGACTGTTGTCCAGGCGGTGATTCTGTTGATAAAGATACCCGCCAGCGCCCGACAGATGATTGCGAAGATTGCGTCAATAAACAGTGCTTGCGCAATTTTTAACCCTTCATGGATAATTCGCCGCAATAGTTACGACAAAGGCCAACCCAATGAGCAAGCTTGACCGATACGACCTGAGTATTTTGGCGGAATTGCAGCGCGACGCGAGGATCTCCAACCAGGAGTTGGCCGAGCGCATCGGCTTGTCGCCGTCGCCGTGCTCGCGCCGGGTCAAGCAGTTGGAGGACGACGGCTACATCTCCCGCCAGGTCGCTCTGCTCGACCGCAAGATGCTCGGCCTGAGCCTCACCGCCTATGTACTGATCGGTATGGACCGGCATACACCGGAGCGCTTCGAGAATTTCGAAGCAGCCATCCGCACCTTGCCCCAGGTGCTGGAGTGCAGTTTGGTGACGGGGATGGATGCTGACTATCAGTTGAAAGTGGTGGTGCCGGACATGGATCACTACCAGAAGCTGCTGCTGGGCCACCTCACTCGCATTGAAGGCGTGACCAGCGTCCGGTCGAGCTTTGTGCTGAACCAGGTGCTCAACAGCACCGAATTGCCGCTGACCCACCTGCGTACTTAAGATCGGTGAAGGTCAACTGTGGGAGGGGGCTTGCTCCCGATGACGGTGTGTCAGCCACAGATTAGCTGACTGACACACCGCCATCGGGAGCAAGCCCCCTCCCACATTTGGAACGCACTTCGATCCAAGTCAATGTCGCACCTGTGACGCTGCCGTATACTTGCCGCCTGCCCCGTCGGAAGCCCCCATGAATAACATCGACCCCGCACTCTTCGAAGAATGGATGATGACCGGCCTGGTCACTGTCCTGATCATTTTCATGGGCTTTATCGTCTGGGACCTGGCGAAGAAATCCAAGGCCGGGCGCTTTGGTTCGTTCATCCTGTTTTTCGTGCTGGGCCTGGGCGTGGCCGCGTTCATCATCAAGAGCGTGGTGATCGGCCTCATCGAGTCCGGCGCTTTATAAACGCGCGGGTACTTCCTTCCATTGGCCTTGGTCCAGGCCGTCGATGGTCCAATCGCCAATACGCACCCGTACCAGACGCAAGGTCGGCAGGCCCACGGCGGCGGTCATGCGTCGCACCTGGCGGTTACGCCCCTCTCGAATCACCAGTTCAAGCCAGTAAGTCGGTAGGTTTTTGCGAAAGCGTACCGGCGGGTTGCGTGGCCATAACTCAGGCTCATCCAAACGCCGGGCCTCGGCGGGCAAGGTTTTGCCGTCGTTGAGTTCTACTCCGTCGCGCAGGCGTTGCAGCAATGCTTCGGTGGGTTCGCCTTCCACCTGCACCCAGTACGTTTTCGCCAGTTTGTGCTTGGGATCGGCAATACGCGCCTGCAACTGACCATCGTTGGTCAGCAGCAACAGGCCTTCGCTGTCACGGTCCAGGCGGCCTGCCGGGTAAATGCCGGGGATGTCGATAAAGTCCTTGAGCGTCGCGCGCCCGCCTTCGTCGCTGAACTGGGTCAGCACATCGAAGGGTTTATTGAACAGGACCAACTTCGGCTCGGCAGGCGGCGCCTTGGCAACACAGCGCGCAGCAGAATACGGAGGTTTCACGCCAGGGCGGCGCGAATCGGGGCGAGTAGGACGGGACATGGCAAAAGGAACATCTAACGGTCAGGACCGACAATGCTAGTGGCCTGACCGCTAAATGACCATCCCAACCGCTTAGCGGAACGGCGGCTCGTCGAAGCTGCGCAGCTTGCGCGAGTGCAGCGAGTTGAGTTCGGTGCGCAACAGGTCCACCGCCTCGATGCCAATCTTCAAGTGCTGGCTGACCGCACGTTCGTAGAACGCGTTGGCCGAACCCGGCAATTTGATCTCACTGTGCAGCGGCTTGTCCGACACACACAACAACGTGCCGTACGGTACGCGCAAGCGGTAGCCCTGGGCGGCGATGGTGCCGCTTTCCATGTCCACCGCCACGGCGCGGGACAAGTTGATCAATGGCCGTTCCTGGGCCCAGCGCAGTTCCCAGTTGCGATCGTCGTAGGTCAGCACGGTGCCCGTGCGCAGACGCTTTTTCAGCTCTTCGCCTTTTTCGCCGGTGACGTTGGCGGCGGCTTGCTGCAAGGCCATCTGCACTTCGGCCAGGGCCGGGATTGGAATGTTCGGCGGCACCACGCGGTCGAGAATCCCGTCGCGGCGCATATAGGCGTGGGCCAGTACGTAGTCGCCAATGGTCTGGGATTGGCGCAGGCCGCCGCAGTGGCCAATCATCAGCCAGCAATGCGGACGCAGCACGGCCAGGTGGTCAGTGATGTTCTTGGCGTTGGACGGGCCGACGCCGATGTTCACCAGCGTTACGCCGTGACCATCGCTGGCCTGCAGGTGATAGGCCGGCATCTGATAGCGATGCCAGACCACGCCCGCGGCAATGGCCGATGCTTCGCCGTGGTCCATGCTCTTATCGATCACCACGTTGCCCGGCAGCACCATGCGGATAAAGCGCGGGTCGCTGCGCAGTTGCTCCAGGCCATGCAGGATGAACTGGTCGACATAACGGTGGTAGTTGGTGAGCAGGATCCATGGCTGCACATGGCGCCAGTCGCTGCCGGTGTAATGCACCAGGCGGCGCAGGGAGAAGTCCACACGCGCTGCATCGAACAGTGCCAGGGGCAGCGGGTCGGTGTTTTCCCAGTCGTAGAGGCCGTCGGCGATGCCATCGGTGGCGGCCGACAGATCGGTGCTGGGGAACACACGGGCCAGGGTGGCCGCGGTTACGCCGGAGCCGGCCAGTTCGTCGCCCTGCTCTACCACGTACGGGTACGGAATGTTCTGCTGGCTGACGCCCACTTCCACCGTCACGGTGAAGTCGTGCATCAGCGGCACCAATTGTTCCAGCAAATACTTACGAAACGCCGCCGGATGGGTGACGGTGACGCTGTAGGTCCCTGGTAGCTGGACCTTGGCATACGCCCGGGTAGTCTGTGGGACTTCGCCGTGGCAATGGTAGGTCAGGCGCAACTCTGGATAACGAAACAACGCGCGTTGTGCGGCGTCGGGTTCGACGCGGTCCTTGAGGTATTGCTTGAGGGCTTGATTGAGCGCGCCGGTAGCCCGCTCATGCAGGGCCGCCAGCCGATCCACGGCCTCTTCGGCGGTTTGAACGACAACAAAAGCTTCGGTCACGGTAAGCATCCTGTGTTCTGACTTGCAGGCCTTTATCTTGCCTGTATCCCTGTCAGACGCAAACCTTGAATTGGAGTGCCCTCCCAAGATGGCTGCAATCCCTGTGGGAGGGGGCTTGCTCCCGATAGCGGTGGGTCAGTTTATAGATAGGCTGACGGACACTCAGCCATCGGAAGCAAGCCCCCTCCCCCATTTGGACCGTGTCTATTCAGAGACATTGGGGCTTGAGCGCGCGACGATGGCCCCGACATCGACGCCACGCGGCAAGGTGCCGTAGACGCGGCCAGACGACTGGCCCAAACGGCTGGCGATAAACCCATCGCTGACCGCACCATGACCGGCCTCCAGCAATAACTTGGCCTGCAGTGCCACGGCGATGTCCTCAGTCAACTGCCGCGCGCGATACTGAATGTCCTGGGTGTCCATGAACGCCGACTTCAGTAGTTCGATGTGCCGCGCCAGCTGCTTATCGCCATGCCCGTCACCGAGTTCGACAAACAGCGCTTCCAGCACGCCGGGCTCTTTGGACAGAGCGCGCAGCACGTCCAGGCACTGCACATTGCCGGAACCTTCCCACGTCGAATTTACCGGTGCCTCACGGTACAAGCGCGGCAGGATGCTGTCCTCGACATACCCCGCGCCGCCCATGCACTCGGCGGCTTCATTGATCATCGCCGGGGCGCGCTTGCAGATCCAATATTTGCCCACCGCTGTCACCAGCCGGGCGAATTTGGCCTCCCGCTCATCACCCAGATTATCCAGGGCGCAGCCCATGCGCATGCTCAAGGCCAGCGAGGCTTCGCTTTCCAGTGCCAGGTCGGCCAGCACGTTTTGCATCAGCGGTTGCTCACTGAGTACACGGCCACCTACCAAGCGATGGGCGCAATGATGACTGGCCTGGGTCAACGCCTGGCGCATCAAGGCGCTGGAGCCGACCATGCAGTCAAAGCGGGTCATGGCGACCATCTCGATGATGGTCGGCACGCCACGGCCTTCTTCGCCGATCATCCAGGCCAGGGCACCGCGAAACTCCACTTCGCTGGAGGCGTTGGAGCAGTTACCGAGCTTGTTTTTAAGGCGCTGGATATAGAACTCGTTGCGCGTGTCATCCGGGCGGTGCCGAGGCAGTAGGAAACAGGTCAGGCCCTTGTCAGTCTGAGCCAGCGTCAGGAACGCATCGCACATCGGCGCCGAGCAGAACCACTTATGCCCCACCAGCTCATAAGCTTGCCCTGGACCGCCGGCCCCTACCGGATACGCGCGAGTGGTATTGGCCCGCACATCGGTGCCGCCCTGTTTTTCGGTCATGGCCATGCCGATGGTGGCGCCGGTCTTATGGGCGATACCGACATTGCGCGGGTCATATTCGGTGCTGAGGATTTTCGGCAACCACGTCTTCGCCAGGTCCGATTGCAGGCGCAGGGCAGGGACGCAGGCGAAGGTCATGGTCAGCGGGCAGCCAGTGCCGGCTTCGGCCTGGCTGTGGAGATAAGTCATCGCGGCCCGCGCCACATGAGCGCCGGACTGCGGGTGTGCCCACGGCAACGACGGCAGGCCGTGTTCGACGGCGATACGCATCAGTTCGTGGTAAGCAGGATGAAATTCCACCAGGTCGATGCGATGACCATAACGGTCATGGCTGTTGAACACGGGCTTGTTCTGGTTCGCCAGGAAACCGGCCGCCATCAACGGCCCACCGGCCAGCGCGCCATAGGCATCGAGGCGCGCTTGCGCCCAGCCGGCACCAAAGCGGCGCGACCACTCTTGCAACGGCAGATCGATGCGGAAAAGGTTGGTGCCATCCAGGGATGGGGGCTGGTTAGTGACGTCGTGGGTTTCGGCGAACGGGTGCAGGTTCATGACGGGGCCTCATGGAAAAAGCCCCGTTGAGTTGAGGCCTGAATTTCAGTTAAGCACCGTCACCCGCCTTAAAAAAGTGACATACCCGCCGAATGCCCGGCGCTTTCACCCTCTTGCGGACACAGCACCCGGCGCTCCAACACGGCCCGCAAGGCCTCAAAGCGCACAGGCTTGGCGAGGCGGTCGGACACACCGATGCCATGACAGTGCTCGCGCTCAGACACATTCAGCGACGTGCTCAAGGCAATCACCGGCAACTCTGCACAGCCCGGCAGTGCACGGATCTGACAGCACAATGAGAAGCCGCCCTCAGGTATATCCAACACCACCGCGTCGAAATTGCCCCTCTGCAAGGCCGCTAATGCGCTCGGGCCGCTGTCCACGTTTTTCACTCGGTAACCGAGTTTGAGCAACATGCCGCGCACCACCAGTTGGCCGATGCTGTTGTCATCCACCAGCAGCACCGCGCAATCCTGAGGCGCGCGCTGCCGATCCGCCGCCGGTTTTGCTTCAGGCGCCACCGGGCTGACTTCCACTTCCAGTTGAAAACGACTGCCCTTGCTTGGCTCGGAATGGTGCGTGAGGCGCCCGCCCAACAGCTCGATCAATTGCCGGCAGATAGCCAGGCCGATACCCATGCCGCCGTATTCACGAGTCATGGAGCCATCCAGCTGGAAAAACCGCTGGTACAGGGTGGCCTCGTCGAGGAAGGCGAAGCCAATACCGGTGTCGGTCACAATAAAGCTCAGGCGCAAGCCACCGTCGCTGTGGGGCACGCCCACCACCCGCAGGCGCACGGCGCCTTCGTGGGTGAATTTGAATGCGTTGTCCAGCAGGCAATCCAGGCACTGGACAAGTTTGTCCGCGTCGCCCACCACGCGGTCCGGCAGTTCATCGGCCACATCGATGGAAAACGCCAAGCCTTTGGCTTGGGCGCTGGCGCTGAATTGCTGGCGCAAGGTGTCGAGCACGCCGCGCAGGCTGAACACCTGAAGCTGTGCACTGAGGCGCCCGGCCTGCAGTTCGGTGAGGGTCAGAATGCCGTTGACCATGCGCATCATGTCCCGCGCCGAGCCGGCGGCGGTTTGCTGGTATTGCGCGAGGTCGTCGTCCAGTGGCACGGTTTGCATCAACTCAAGGGAGCCGATCACGCCGTTCATAGGGGTGCGCAGTTCGTGGGTCAGGGTGGCGAGGAACTCATCCTTGAGCCGGTTGCTGCGGGCGAGTTGCTGGTTGAGCACTTCGAGCTTCTGGCTGGCGTCGAGCAGAATCTGCGCCTGTTGCTCACGCATGGCATTGATGCGATCAGCCAACGCCAGGGACAACAGCGCCACTTCAATCGCCGAGCCGATCTGGCTGGCGTACATCGTAAGGAACACATTGGGCAGGTAGCCCAGCACCATCAGCGTATTCACCACTCCGCCCAGCAGGAAGGCCGACCAAGCAATGATGAAATAGCGCGCCACCCGCTGCCCGCAGTACCAGGCCTTGATGGCGGCGACAAAGATAGTCACGGTAAACACCAACGCCAAGCCGGTAGCCAGGCGCAGCGCCAGGGCGTAGCTGGTCATCAACGATAACAACATCACCACGGCACCGCAGGCCACCAACGCCAGCAGTAAGCGGTTGATCCAGCGACTGTGCTGCGCCGTATGCAGGAAGCTGCGCGCGAACAAGCTGCCAAACAACGCAGCCGCACCTATCAGGAACGGCGTCGCGGCATTCGCCCACCAGGGGTTGTTCGGCCAGAAATACTCCACTGCCGCGCCGTTGACCGACAACTGGTACATGCCGAACGAGGCGATATAGAAGATGTAATAGAGGTAGCTGGTGTCGCGCACGCTGAGGTAGATAAACAGGTTGTACACCAGCATCCCCAACAACACGCCGTAGATCAGGCCCAATACATACAAGCGCAGCGGCTGCTGTTCCAGGTAGGCGGTGCTGGACCAAAGGGTCAGCGGGGCCTGGATCGAGCCTTCGCTTTGCAGGCGCAGGTACACGGTTTTCGCCTCACCGGGGGTGAAATCGATCTTGAACAGGTAGTTGTTCTGGCGAATCTCACGGGCGGAAAACGGCAACGCATCCCCGGTGCGCCCGGCCAGGCGATAGTTGCCGGTGCTATCGGGCAGGTACAGGTCAAGGTGGTCCAGTGGCGGGTAGGCCAACTCCAGCAACCAAGTGCGTTGGGCCTCGGGGCTGTGGGGCAGGTAATGCAGGTTGACCTTGAGCCAGAACACCGAGCGTGAATAGCCGGCATTGAGGGTGTCTTTATCGTGGGGTTTGAATTGTCGGGCGGCGGAAGGCGCGCTGACATCGGCAATCGTGAGGGCATCGGTCGGGTCTTCGAGCACTTGCATGGCTCGGCCCAGTGCCAGGCTGCGGGTGTCCTGGTTGAACTCGATGGCGTTGGCGAGCATCGGCAGCCCGCACAACAATAAGATCAGCAAATAGCGCATAGAGCCCCAGCGTGGCCTGTCCGGTTATGTCAAAAGCCCCCATTCCTTTTGAGAAGACGTACACCGGCGATACAGTTAAGTTGTTTGGATCCACTTTAGCATAGCCGCTAAAGGCCATTGGACACCATTGAAATAATTTTCCTGAAGGCTCTAGGACAAGGCTTTCAGCACACTTTTGCGAGAAGAAAAGTGCCAAAAAAGCGTCGCCTCCTGGACAAAATTCAACCATCGGGCGACGGCCACGCCAAAAGCGTTTGGTGGTAAGCTCGCGCACCATGAATATCTACAGCTCTCGCCCTGTTGTCCTCTGTCTCTCCGGCCATGATCCCAGTGGTGGCGCCGGCTTGCAGGCAGATATCGAAGCCCTGCTCGCCCAAGGCTGCCATGCGGCTCCGGCCGTTACTGCCCTGACCGTGCAGAACACCGTCAATGTCAGCGATTTTCGCGTACTCGACCGCGAGTGGGTACTGGCCCAGGCCAATGCCGTGCTCGGCGATTCCGAAGTAGCGGCGGTCAAGTTGGGCATGCTCGGTTCCACCGCAATGGTCGACACCGTGGTCGAACTGCTGCAGGCGCATCCGCACCTGCCGGTGGTGTGCGACCCGGTGCTGCGTGCCGGCGGCGGCGGGAGCCTGGGCAAGGACGAAGTGGGCTACGCCATGCGCGAGCGGCTGCTGCCGTTGTCGCTGATTGCCACACCGAACCTGCCCGAAGCGCGCATTCTCGCCGAACTGCCCGAAGGCACCGCGGACGAATGCGCCGAAAAACTGCTGCCATTTATAAAGCATCTGTTGATCACCGGCGGACATGGCGACGAGCATGAAGTGCACAACCGCCTCTACAGCCGCGACGGCACGCACCAGACCTTTACCTGCCAGCGCCTGCCCGGCAGCTATCACGGTTCGGGCTGCACCCTGGCCAGCGCACTGGCCGGGCGGATCGCTCAGGGCGAAGGTCTGGTGAGCGCGGTGCAATCGGCGCTCAACTACACCTGGCGCACCCTGCGTGACGCTGAACAGCTCGGCCAGGGCCAGTTTGTACCGCGCCGGCTGCCGCTGGATTTCTGCTCGTAACTTTCTGCTCGAACATCAAGAGGCCTGCCCGATGAAACTACGTGGCCTTTACGCCATCACCGACAGCCAACTGTTGGCCGGCAAATTCCTCGCCTATGTGGAAGCGGCGTTGGACGGTGGCGTGACCCTGTTGCAGTACCGCGACAAAAGCAGCGACGAAGCCCGGCGCCTGCGTGAAGCCGAAAAGCTGCGTGAACTGTGCTCGCGCTACAAGACCCAACTGATCATCAACGATGACGCCGAGTTGGCCGCGCGCCTGGGCGTCGGCGTGCACCTGGGCCAGACCGACGGCCCACTGACACCGGCCCGTGCGCTGCTGGGCTCCAAAGCCATCATCGGCGCCACCTGCCACAGCCAGATTGAACTGGCCGAACAGGCCGCGCGCGAAGGCGCCAGTTACGTCGCCTTCGGTCGCTTCTTCAATTCCAATACCAAGCCTGGTGCGCCTGCCGCCACCCTTGAAATGCTGGCTGAGGCCCGCAAGCGCCTGCACCTGCCGATCTGCGTGATCGGGGGCGTCACCCTGGAAAACGCCGAGCCCTTGGTGGCCCACGGTGCCGACTTACTGGCCGTGGTCCACGGCCTGTTCGGTGCCGACAGCACCCAGGAAGTCACGCGCCGCGCCCGCGCTTTCAACGCCTTAATCAAATCCTGAATTCAGAGAGCCCCCACCATGTCTCGTTCCGAAACCCTGTTTGCCAATGCCCAGAAACACATCCCCGGCGGTGTGAACTCCCCCGTGCGTGCGTTCAAGAGCGTGGGCGGCACGCCGTTGTTCTTCAAGCATGCCGAAGGTGCCTACGTCACCGACGAAGATGATAAACGCTATGTAGATTACGTCGGTTCCTGGGGCCCGATGATCCTGGGCCACAGCCACCCGGACGTGCTGGATGCAGTGCGTAAACAGCTGGAGCACGGCTTGTCCTACGGCGCCCCTACCGCCATGGAAACCGAGATGGCTGACCTGGTGTGCTCAATCGTGCCGTCAATGGAAATGGTGCGCATGGTCAGCTCCGGCACCGAAGCCACTATGAGCGCGATTCGTCTGGCCCGTGGTTTCACCGGCCGCGACAGCATCATCAAGTTCGAAGGCTGCTACCACGGCCACTCCGACAGCCTGCTGGTAAAAGCCGGCTCCGGCCTTTTGACCCAAGGCGTGCCCAGCTCGGCCGGTGTGCCAGCGGCATTTGCAAAGCACACTCTGACGCTGCCGTTCAACGACATAGCCGCCGTCGAGCAGATGCTCAACGAAGTCGGCCAAGACGTGGCGTGCATCATTGTTGAGCCGGTGGCCGGCAACATGAACTGCGTACCACCTGCACCGGGTTTCCTCGAAGGCCTGCGCGAGCAGTGCGACAAGCATGGCGTGGTATTGATTTTCGATGAAGTGATGACCGGCTTCCGTGTCGCCCTTGGTGGTGCCCAGGCGCACTATGGCGTCACGCCTGACCTGAGCACCTTCGGCAAGATCATCGGCGGTGGCATGCCGGTAGGCTGCTTCGGCGGCAAACGCGAAATCATGCAGCACATCGCGCCACTGGGTCCGGTCTACCAGGCAGGCACGCTGTCGGGTAACCCGCTGGCTATGGCTGCCGGCCTGACCACGCTGCGTTTGATCAGCCGCCCGGGCTTTCACGCTGAGCTGACCGACTACACCACTCGCCTGCTGGACGGCCTGCAACAGCGCGCCGATGCGGCCGGCATCCCGTTTGTCACCACGCAGGCGGGGGGTATGTTCGGCCTGTACTTCAGCGGTGCGGACGATATCGTCACCTTTGATGACGTGATGGGCAGCGACGCCGACCTGTTCAAACGCTTCTTCCACTTGATGCTGGAAGGCGGCGTGTACCTGGCGCCGAGTGCCTTTGAAGCGGGCTTCACATCGATTGCCCATGGCGAAACCGAGTTGCAACTGACCCTGGACGCCGCTGAACGCGCATTCGCTGCCCTGAAATAAACGGTCGCAACATCTGGCGTCGCTGTGGGTGGCGCCAGATTTGCTACTTTGCTTACAGAGATTTCCTTATTTTTTCGAGAATTCACCTGCAATCCGGCAGATAACTTGCCCAAGCAGCAGAAAAACGAGTAAAGACTTTGTAAGCAGAGGCCTGCTTATTTCATAATGCGCGCTTATTGGATCCCGTGAGGGTCCGCGCGCCCCGTCAGAGGTAAGTCGATTCCCATGAAACGCACCGGCCGCACCCTGGTACTGGGCTGCCTGTTGCTCCTTCAGCCGCTGCTGGCAAATGCCCAAGCAGGCGGCAACTCGTTGTTAATCCCAGCGATGGGTCGTTGCACCCTCAATACCCAGCCAGACAGCCAGGCCGAATCCCTGAGCGCGTGCCAGAAACAGGCCGACGAAGGTGATGCGCAGGCGCAATATGAGTTGGGCGAGTACTACCACGACAGCAAAAATCCCGCCCTCGACCTCAACAAAGCCTTGAGCTACTTCGAGAAAGCCTCGTTGCAGGGCCACGCGCAGGCACAATTCCAGCTAGGCACCATGTTCTTCAAAGGCGAAGGCGTGCCGGCCAATAACGTTCAGGCGTATATCGTGCTGAAAATGGCCGCCGTCAACGGCGCCGAAGACGCGCTGGACACGGCCGACGAAGTCGCCGAGCACATGCAGCGCGATGAACTGGAAGTGGCTACCCAGGTGTTGGGCCAGATTTTCCGCAACTACTTGCAGGAACTGCAGAGTGCTGATGGGCGTTCGCCCTTCTCACCCCTGCCCTGACAGCCGCCTTACTTCTCAGGCATTGGCATCGGAAACGGCATGACATTGCTCACGCCCCGTGCCTCGCTGATCTTCGGCGTGCCCAGCCGCTCGACTTCATCGATACGCACAATTGAATGCATCGGCACAAAACTGCGCACCACGCCTTCGAACTGCGCCTTGAGCTTTTCTTCGCCCGGGTCGACGACCAATTGGGTGCGCTCGCCAAAGACGAACTCTTCCACTTCCAGGAAGCCCCACAGATCACTTTGATAGATCTGCTTGGCGTACATTTCGAACACCTGGCCCTGGTTGAGGAAAATCACCTTGTAGATTGGAGCTTCGCGTTTGGTCATGGTGGGCGGATAACACATCGGGGATATAAAAGAGGGCGCGAACTATAGCATGGCACCCGATGCACAACGCTAGGAACCAATGGGCATGCCCCCTATAATGCGCGGTTCTTTACCACCAGTTGACGATTCCCATGGCCAAGAAGCTTTATATCGAAACCCACGGTTGCCAGATGAACGAGTACGACAGCTCGCGCATGGTCGATCTGCTGGGCGAACACCAGGCCCTGGAAGTCACCGCCCGCGCCGAAGATGCCGACGTGATCCTGCTCAATACCTGCTCGATCCGCGAGCGTGCCCAGGACCGTGTGTACTCGCAGTTGGGCCGCTGGCGTGAATTGAAACTGGCCAATCCAGAGATGGTGATCGCCGTCGGCGGTTGCGTGGCCAGCCAGGAAGGCGCCGCGATCCGCGACCGCGCACCCTATGTCGACGTGGTCTTCGGCCCGCAAACCCTGCACCGCTTGCCGGAAATGATCGACGCGGCCCGTATCACCAAGCTGCCTCAGGTAGACGTCTCGTTCCCGGAAATCGAAAAATTCGACCATTTGCCTGAACCGCGTATCGACGGGCCAAGCGCCTATGTATCGGTGATGGAAGGCTGCAGCAAGTACTGCACCTTCTGCGTGGTGCCCTACACCCGTGGCGAAGAGGTCAGCCGGCCCTTTGACGACGTGCTGGCAGAGATCATCCACCTGGCCGAAAATGGCGTGCGCGAAGTGACCCTGTTGGGCCAAAACGTCAACGGCTATCGCGGCTTGACCGAGGACGGTCGCCTGGCGGACTTGGCAGAGTTGATCCGCGTAGTGGCAGCAGTGGACGGTATCGAGCGCATCCGTTACACCACTTCGCACCCGCTGGAGTTCTCCGACAGCCTGATCCAGGCCCACGCCGACGTGCCTGAGCTGGTTAAACACCTGCACTTGCCGGTGCAGTCGGGTTCGGATCGCATCTTGTCGGCAATGAAGCGCAACCACACCGCCCTGGAATACAAATCCAAATTGCGCAAATTGCGTGCAGCAGTGCCGGGCATCTGCATCAGCTCAGACTTTATCGTCGGCTTCCCAGGCGAGACCGAAAAAGACTTCCAGCAGACCATGAAGCTGATTGAAGACGTCGGTTTCGACTTCTCCTATTCGTTCGTCTACAGCCAACGCCCCGGCACACCCGCCGCCGATCTGGTGGACGAAACCCCGGAAGCGCTGAAAAAAGAGCGCTTGAACGCGCTACAACACCGACTTAACCAGCAGGGCTTCGAGATCAGCCGACAAATGGTCGGTTCAGTCCAGCGCATCCTGGTCACCGACTACTCGAAGAAAGATCCCGGCGAATTGCAGGGCCGCACCGAGAACAATCGGATCGTCAACTTCCGTTGCGACAATCCAACCCTGATCGGCCAATTTGCCGATGTGCACATCGATGCGGCGCAACCACACTCGCTGCGCGGCTCTCTGGTGCAATAAATTTGGGAGGGGGCTTGCCCCCTCCCACATAGGAGCCGTGCAACATTCCAATGACGTAAGTGCTTTCGTACCCGCGTCACTGGCGTTATCCTCTCTTTCACCTAAACAGCCAAAGGGCGGCTAAAAGCGACCTTGAACGCACCCACAGTAGAACCCCATCGTTTTATCCTTGAGCCCTTTGAGGCTCGCCGTTTCGCCAATCTGTGCGGACAGTTCGACGAGCACCTGCGCCTGATCGAACAACGCCTGGGCATCGAGATCCGCAATCGCGGCAATCAGTTCGAGCTTATTGGTGAAGCCCAGCCCACTAAATCTGCAGAAAATCTGCTGCGCCGTCTCTACCGCGAAACCAAGGGTAGCGAGCTGTCGCCAGAAACCGTGCACCTGTATTTGCAGGAGTCGGCTGTGGAAGACTTGGCCAACAACCCCGTCGCTGAAGCCAGCGTGGCATTGCGTACCAAAAAAGGCATGATTCGCCCAAAGGGCTTGAATCAGCAGAAGTACGTTAAGGCAATCCTCGGCAACGATATCAATTTCGGCATCGGCCCCGCCGGTACCGGCAAGACCTACCTCGCCGTGGCCTGTGCAGTGGATGCCCTTGAGCGCGAGCAAGTGCGCCGCATCCTGCTGGTGCGCCCGGCGGTCGAAGCGGGCGAAAAGCTCGGCTTCCTGCCCGGCGACCTCGCACAGAAGATCGACCCGTACCTGCGCCCACTCTACGACGCGCTGTACGAGATGCTTGGCTTTGAATACGTGGCCAAGCTGATCGAACGCCAGGTGATTGAAATTGCCCCGCTGGCCTACATGCGCGGCCGCACCTTGAGCAACAGTTTCATCATCCTCGACGAAAGCCAGAACACTACGGTCGAGCAGATGAAGATGTTCCTGACCCGCATCGGGTTCGGCTCGACGGCCATCATCACCGGCGACATTACCCAGGTTGACCTGCCCAAGGGCACCAAGTCGGGCTTGAGCCATGTGATTGAAGTGCTCAAGGACGTGCCGGGTATCAGTTTCACGCATTTCTCACCCAAGGACGTAGTGCGCCACCCGCTGGTGCAACGCATCGTCGAAGCCTACGAGCGCTTCGAACACCGCGACGACGGACTGTCAAAGGACGTTCGCCGCGATGCTTGAGCTTGACCTGCAACTGGCCACCGAGGCGCCCGCCCCCAGCGAAGAACAATTCCGCCAATGGTGCGCACTGGCCCTGCGCCAGCGCACTGCCGACTCGGAATTGACCATCCGTCTGGTGGACGAGCCCGAAGGCCGCGAGTTGAACCACACCTGGCGCCAGAAAGACTACGCGACCAACGTGCTGTCGTTCCCCGCCGACGTACCCGATGAGCTGCTGGATATCCCGTTGCTGGGCGATCTGGTGATCTGCGTCGAAGTGGTGGAGCGCGAGGCGAAGGAACAAGGTAAGACGCTGGAAGCCCATTGGGCTCATCTAGTCATCCACGGCTGCTTGCATCTCTTGGGTTACGACCATATAGACGATGACGAAGCCGAGGAAATGGAAACACTGGAACAAACGTTGCTTGCCGAACTGGGTCACCCTGATCCGTATGCAGACGACGAAACATAACTGACACAACAAAGGATTTAGAGTAATCGCTATGAGCGAAGACCGATCGAGCAACGGGCAAAAGTCATGGCTGGGTAAACTGACCCAGGCTTTTGCCCACGAGCCGAAAAACCGCCAGGAGCTGCTGGAGCTGCTGCGCGAGGCCCACCAGAACAAGTTGCTGGACAGCGAAGCGCTGGCCATCGTCGAAGGCGCCATCCAGGTCGCTGACCTGCAAGTACGGGACATCATGGTCCCGCGCTCGCAGATGATCAGCATCAAGGCGACCCAGACCCCGCGGGAATTCCTCCCGGCCGTGATCGACTCCGCGCACTCGCGCTACCCGGTGATCGGTGAAAGCCATGACGACGTCATGGGCGTCCTGCTGGCCAAGGACCTGCTGCCGCTGATCCTCAAGGAGAACGGCGACAGCTTCAACATCAAGGACCTGCTGCGTCCCGCCACCTTCGTACCCGAATCCAAGCGCCTGAATGTGCTGCTGCGCGAATTCCGCGCCAACCACAATCACATGGCCATTGTGATCGACGAATACGGCGGCGTGGCCGGCCTCGTGACCATCGAAGACGTGCTGGAACAGATCGTCGGCGACATCGAAGATGAGCACGACGTCGAAGAAGACAGCTACATCAAGCCGCTGCCGAGCGGTGACTTCCTGGTCAAGGCGCTGACGCCGATCGAGAATTTCAACGAGTTTTTCGACAGCGAATTCTCCGACGACGAGTTCGACACCGTTGGCGGCCTGGTAATGAGTGCGTTCGGGCATCTGCCCAAGCGTAACGAAACCACCGAGATCGGCGCGTATCGCTTCCGCATCCTGAATGCCGATAGCCGTCGTATCCACTTGATCCGCTTGACCCCTATTGCCCGTTAAGGACTGAAATGCGCCGCATGATCGCACCCGGCTGGCCCGGTAACTTGCTGGCCGTGGTGGCCGGCGCCATCACTACCCTGGCGCTGGCGCCGTTCGATCTGTGGCCGTTTGCACTGATCGCGGTCGGAGTGTTCTATGTCGGCCTGCGAGAGCTGACACCGCGTCAGGCCCTGGGCCGTGGTTGGTGTTTCGGTTTCGGCCTGTTTGGTGCTGGCACCAGCTGGATTTACTACAGCATCCACCACTTCGGCGGCGCTTCGGTGCTGCTGGCGGGGTTCCTGATGCTGTTGTTCACCGCCGCCATTGCCTGGTTCTTCGCCCTGCCAGCCTGGCTGTGGGCGCGCTGGTTGCGTCGCAATGAAGCACCGCTGGCAGATGCGCTGACGTTTGCCGCATTGTGGGTCGGCCAGGAAGCCTTTCGCGGCTGGTTCCTCACCGGATTCCCGTGGCTGTACTCCGGTTATAGCCAGCTCGACGGCCCCCTCACCGGCCTGGCGCCAGTGGGTGGCATGTGGCTGATTTCCTTTGCCCTGGCACTGACGGCGGCCCTGCTGTGCAACCTGCCGCGCCTGCTGGCCAGTAAACGCAATGGGTTTATCGGCGCAGGTCTGGTGTTGCTGGTCGCACCCTGGGCCATCGGCCTGGCGCTCAAGCATCACGCTTGGACGTCCCCGTCCGGCGCTCCGCTGACCGTAGCGGCCATCCAGGGTAACGTCGAACAAAGCATGAAGTGGGACCCCGAGCAGCTCAATGCGCAGCTCGCGCTGTACCGCGACATGAGTTTCAGCTCCAAGCCTGTCGACCTGCTGGTGTGGCCGGAAACGGCGGTGCCGGTGCTCAAGGAGTCCGTCGAGGGCTACCTGGGGATGATGGGCAAGTTTGCCGCCGACCGACACACCGCGCTGATCACCGGCGTGCCAATACGCCAGGAAGTGCACCACCAGAAGCGCTACTTCAATGGCATCACCGTGGTAGGCGAAGGCGACGGCACTTACCTGAAGCAGAAGCTCGTGCCGTTTGGCGAATACGTGCCGCTGCAGGACATGCTGCGCGGACTGATTGCCTTCTTCGACCTGCCGATGTCGGACTTCGCCCGCGGCCCCGCCGACCAGGCGATGTTGCAGGCGAAGGGCTATCAGATCGCGCCCTTCATTTGCTACGAAGTGGTCTACCCGGAATTCGCCGCCGGACTGTCGGCCCAGAGCGACCTGCTGCTGACCATCAGCAATGACACCTGGTTCGGCCGCTCCATCGGCCCGCTGCAGCACCTGCAAATGGCGCAGATGCGTGCGTTGGAGGCTGGGCGCTGGATGATCCGTGCGACCAATAATGGCGTGACTGGGTTGATCAACCCGTTTGGCCAGATCACTGCGCAGATCCCGCAATTCGAGCGCGGAATCCTCTATGGCGAAGTGGTGCCGATGCATAACCTGACGCCATACCTGCAATGGCGCTCGTGGCCGCTGATCATCGTGTGCCTGGGGTTGTTTGGTTGGGCGCTGCTGGCAGGCCGGATGTCAAAAACCGTCTAACAGCCAACGCGAATCAAAATGTGGGAGAGGACTTGCCCCCTCCTACATCTTGATCTGCATTTTAACCAGCAGGGTTATCGATAGAACAACCGATACCCCACCTGCCCTACCGCCTCGTTGATCAACTGCCCGCTCTGCCACACCGACTTGAACTCGGGCATCCATCCACCCAGCGGCCGGGCATTGTCCACGCCCAGAAACCCCACCGGCGCCGGCACCACGGTGAAGCCGGCCTTTTCAAAACTCCACACCGAACGCGGCATGTGCCAGGCCTGTGTCACGACCACCACACGCTTGATGCCCTCGGGCAATAGAATCTCGGCACTCATCTGTGCGTTTTCCCAGGTGGTACGGCTGCGCTCTTCCTTCCAGCGCACCGTAACGCCGAAATCATCCTGCATCGATACCGCCATCAGCTCAGCTTCGCTGGGCGGCGTGCCGTAGTGCAATCCCCCGGTGGTAAGCACCGGCAGGCCGGACGCCTTGGCCAGTCGGGCGGCATACCGCTGGCGCTCCAGGCCAATACCGGTAGGCTGATCAAAACCCCATGCCGGGTCGCCGCGCTCGCGCCCCGAACCCAGCACCACAATGGCGTCGGCGCGCTGGGCCAGGGTCGACCAGTCTTCACGCGCCAACGGAGGCTCGGTCTCCAGGGCCCGCGCGCCCCACTCCACGGCCACCGGCAAGCTGATCAACCACATGCCGCCAAACCCCAGGGCAAAGCAGCAGCCGGCCAAACGTGGGCGAGTGCGTCTAAACCACCAGGCAAGGGCCAGCAGCAGCAAGAGAATGCCGGGCGGCAGGAGCAGTTGTTTAATGAAATAACGAATAGGCATCGGGCATCTCCAAAGATGCCCGAAGCCTAAGGTGTAACGGGGTTTAGCGACAATCTCTACAGTGAAATAGCGCAATGGTGTTGTTCAGCGGGGGTCAACTACTTGTAGCGGGCGGACCGGAATGTTTCCGGGCCACGACCGGCCGGCAAGTCCTTGAGCCACACCACCTTGGCAGAGTGCGTAGGCTCTTGGACTGGCGGGGTTGCCACCCAAGGGGGCGCACTGCGTTTGTTGCGTTCCAGGTAAGCCTTGATCAGTTCCAACTCCGCGCGACTCAATCCACGCAGTTCCAACTCGACAGGCCGTTCATCACGCAATCGGCCCGCTGTCCTCGCTGCATCCAATGCACGACCCAATCGGTCGATCAGTCCCTCGTAGACGTCCGGTTTAGTTGCGATTCGCTGCGATTCAACCATCCCCTCACCTCATTGAAGAAAGACTTGCTCCCCACTGAACAGCGTAGCCCTCGTTGCTGCGCCTGCCCGGCGCCGCGACAGACGGCCTCGGCTACGCAATCAGGGTTTCCCTCGATAGAGTGGGGTCATGTATGCTACGGCGCTTCCTGTAACTCCACTTCCCGCAGGGTTTGGGCACGGACGCGCCGCTTTTTGGTGTCGAACAACCTGAACGTTGCACCGAAGAGGATTAGGCCACCCCTATCCAGTTCAAAAGTAGCCATGCACGAACAATATCAGCCCCGTGAAATAGAAAATGCCGCCCAAACCTTCTGGGACGAGCAAAAGTCCTTTGAAGTCAGTGAACAGCCAGGCAAGGAGACTTTCTATTGCCTATCGATGTTCCCTTACCCCAGCGGCAAGCTACACATGGGGCACGTGCGTAACTACACCATCGGCGACGTGATTTCCCGCTACCAGCGCATGCAAGGCAAGAACGTCCTGCAACCCATGGGTTGGGACGCCTTCGGCATGCCGGCGGAAAACGCTGCGATGAAAAACAACGTGGCTCCCGCCAAGTGGACCTACGAAAACATCGCCTACATGAAGACCCAGCTGCGCAGCCTGGGCCTGGCGGTGGACTGGTCCCGCGAAGTGACCACCTGCAAGCCGGATTACTACCGCTGGGAACAATGGCTGTTCACTCGCCTGTTCGAAAAAGGCGTGATCTACAAAAAAAGCGGCACCGTGAACTGGGACCCGATCGACCAGACCGTGCTGGCCAACGAGCAGGTGATCGACGGGCGCGGCTGGCGTTCCGGCGCGCTGATCGAAAAGCGCGAAATCCCGATGTACTACTTCAAGATCACCGCCTACGCGGATGAACTCTTGTCGAGCCTCGACGATTTGCCGGGCTGGCCTGAACAGGTCAAGACCATGCAGCGCAACTGGATCGGCAAGTCCAAGGGCATGGAAGTGCAGTTCCCATACAACGTCGACTCCATCGGCGAAGCAGGCGCACTCAAAGTCTTCACCACCCGTCCCGACACCCTGATGGGCGCGACCTACGTCGCCGTGGCCGCCGAGCACCCGCTGGCCACCCAGGCCGCACAGAACAACCCGGAGCTGCAGGCGTTCATCGCCGAATGCAAAGGCGGCAGCGTGGCTGAAGCCGACGTCGCCACCCAAGAGAAAAAAGGCCTGCCGACCGGCCTGTTCGTCGAGCACCCACTGACCGGCGAGAAGTTGCCGGTTTGGGTCGCCAATTACGTGTTGATGCACTACGGCGATGGCGCAGTAATGGCTGTACCGGCCCACGACGAGCGTGATTTCGAATTCGCCACCAAATACAACCTGCCGATCAAGTCGGTGGTACGTACCAGTTCGGGCGACACCAACCCGGCCCCATGGCAAGACGCCTACGGCGAGCACGGCACCCTGATCAACTCCGGAGAGTTCGACGGTCTGGACTTCGCCGGCGCCTTCGACGCCATCGAAGTCGCACTGATCAAGAAGAACCTCGGCGCCTCGCGCACCCAGTTCCGCCTGCGCGACTGGGGCATCAGCCGCCAGCGCTACTGGGGCTGCCCGATCCCGATTATCCACTGCGATACCTGCGGTGACGTGCCGGTGCCGGAAGACCAGTTGCCAGTCGTGCTGCCGGAAGACGTGGTGCCGGACGGCGCCGGTTCGCCATTGGCACGCATGCCTGAGTTCTACGAGTGCAGTTGCCCTAAATGCGGCCAGCCTGCCAAGCGTGAAACCGACACCATGGACACCTTCGTAGAGTCCTCGTGGTACTACGCCCGCTACGCCTCGCCTCACTACGAGGGTGGCCTGGTGGAAAAATCCGCGGCTGACCATTGGTTGCCGGTGGATCAGTACATTGGTGGCATCGAACACGCCATTCTTCACCTGCTGTACGCGCGTTTCTTCCATAAGCTGATGCGCGACGAAGGCCTGGTGAGTTCCAACGAGCCGTTCAAGAACCTGCTGACCCAAGGCATGGTGATCGCCGAGACCTACTATCGCCGCGAAGCCAATGGCGCCTACACCTGGTTCAACCCGGCGGACGTCGAACTTGAGCGCGACAGCAAAGCCAAGGTCATCAGCGCCAAGCTGATCGCCGACGGCCTGCCGGTGGAGATCGGCGGTACCGAGAAAATGGCCAAGTCGAAGAACAATGGCGTCGACCCACAGTCGATGATCGACCAGTTCGGTGCCGACACCTGCCGTCTGTTCATGATGTTCGCCTCGCCACCTGACATGAGCGCCGAATGGTCCGACTCCGGCGTCGAAGGCTCGCACCGCTTCCTCAAGCGCGTCTGGCGCCTGGCTCACGCCCATGTCAGCCAGGGCCTGCCGGCCAAGCTGGACGTGGCGTCCCTGAGCGACGAGCAGAAACTTATTCGCCGCAGCACCCACCTGGCAATCAAGCAAGCCAGCCAGGATGTAGGCCAAAACCACAAGTTCAACACCGCCATCGCCCAGGTGATGACATTGATGAACGTGCTGGAAAAAGCCCCGCAAGCGACCGAACAGGACCGCGCACTGGTACAGGAAGGCCTGGAAACGGTCACCCTGCTGCTGGCACCGATTACGCCGCACATCAGCCACGACCTGTGGAGCCGTCTGGGCCATAGCGACGCAGTCATCGATGCGCGCTGGCCGGTGCAGGATGACAGCGCCCTGGTACAGGACACGCTGCAACTGGTGATCCAGGTCAACGGTAAGCTGCGTGGCCAGATCGACATGCCGGCCAGTGCCAGCCGTGAAGAAGTCGAAGCGGCCGCACGCGTCAACGAGAACGTGCTGCGCTTTACCGAAGGCCTGACGATCCGCAAAGTGATCGTGGTGCCTGGCAAACTGGTCAATATCGTCGCTAGCTAATCGCATCGGGCGCAGGGCTTGAGCCCTGCGCCGAACAAAGCCTTCAAGGCCTCGATAAGGCCCACATGGTTTCAAGGGGAGCAACAAAATGATCAAACGCAATCTGCTGGTTATGGGCCTTGCCGTGCTACTGAGCGCTTGCGGCTTCCAGCTGCGCGGCACCGGCACCAATGACCTGACGATCAAGGAGCTGGATGTCAGCGCGCGCGACGCCTACAGCGAAACCGTGACCCAGTTGCGCCAGGTCCTGGAAAACAACGGGGTACACGTCTACACCGGCGCAACCTACAAGCTGTTCCTGGCGAACGAAAAAGAAACCCAGCGCAACCTGAGTTACGCCAGCGCAGGGCGCGCCTCGGATATCGAACTGAGCACTGTGCTCAGCTTTGAAATCCAGGGCCGCGACCACCTGCCATTGATGGGTGACAACATCCAGGTGCAGAAAATCGTCAGCCACGATGGCAACAACCTGGTGGGCTCGGATGCCGAAATCATCCAGGTCCGCAAGGAAATGCGTCGTGATCTGGTGCAACGCGTAGTCTTGCGCCTGTCGATGCTAACCCCGGAGAAGCTGGAAACCTTGCAGCAAGCCGCTGACAACAAGGCCAAGGCTGACGCCGATGCGCTGAAAGCTGCGAAAGAGTACGAAGACAACACGCCGAAACAATCGCCTGTTGAAGTACCTGTCGAGTAAGCCAGACGGGGCGCCCCAGGCGCCCCGCTCTACCTGCCTATGAAACTCGCCCCCGCCCAACTCGCCAAACACCTGCAAGGTGGCCTCGCGCCTGTCTACATCGTCAGCGGTGATGACCCGCTGCTGTGCCAGGAAGCCGCCGACGCCATCCGTACCGCCGCACGCCAGCAGGGCTTCGATGAACGCCAGGTATTCAGCGCCGACGCCAGTTTCGACTGGGGCACGCTGCTGCAAGCCGGCGCGAGCATGTCGCTATTCGCCGAAAAACGCCTGCTTGAGCTGCGTCTGCCATCGGGCAAGCCTGGTGATAAAGGCGCGGCAGCACTGATGGAATACTGCTCACGTCCCGCTGAAGATACGGTCTTGCTGATCAGCCTGCCCAAACTCGACGGCAGCGCGCAGAAGACCAAGTGGGGCAAGGCCTTGGTAGAAGGGTCGCAGACCCAGTTCATCCAGATATGGCCGGTGGACAGCAATCAGCTGCCGCAGTGGATTCGCCAGCGCCTCTCACAATCGGGGCTGGCCGCAACGCAAGACGCGGTTGAGCTGATCGCCGCCCGGGTCGAGGGCAACTTGCTTGCCGCTGCTCAGGAGATCGAAAAGCTCAAGCTGATGGCCGAAGACGGGCAGATTACCGTCGAAACGGTACAAGGCGCCGTGGCGGACAGTGCACGTTTTGACGTATTCGGGCTGGTGGATGCAATCCTCAACGGCGAACCCGCCCACGCCCTGCGCATGCTCGAAGGCCTGCGTGGCGAAGGGGTCGAGCCACCAGTGATTCTCTGGGCCCTGGCCCGAGAGCTTCGGGTATTGGCCAATATTGCCCTGCAGTACAGCCAAGGCACGCCGCTGGACAAGTGCTTCAGCCAGGCTCGGCCACCGGTGTGGGACAAGCGCAAACCCCTGATGAGCAAAGCCCTTCAACGGCACTCGGCGCAACGCTGGGCACAACTGTTGCTGGAGGCGCAGCGCATTGATGCGCAGATCAAGGGCCAGGCGGCGGGTTCACCGTGGATGAGCCTCAGCCGTTTGTCGTTGTTGATGGCCGGTCAGCGCCTGACACTTCCAGCCGAGTAATCCTAGTTTCCAAACACCACAGAACCAATGTGGGAGGGGGCTTGCTCCCGATGGCGGCGCTGAAGTCGACACATGTATTGACTGAAACACCACCATCGAGGGCAAGCCCCCTCCCACATGTCCTATCGCGTACGCAATGAAATCTCCTACCCGCCGCCGGGCTTTACAGCTGTCCAACTTCGGCAGATGATTTGCACCGCTGCATCACATCTGAGGAGAGCATCGACCATGAGCAAAAAGCCATCCAAGCATGGCCCCAACAAGGCCAAATCCATCATCGCCCAGCCACTGTTCCGCAGCCGTCAGGAACGCGCCGGCAAGGGCAAGGGCAGCTACCGCCGCGAAGCCTTCCAGTCTAATAGCTGGGAGGCTTCTTACTTTCTGGCTGCCTGAAGGCAAGCGCCCCTCTGGCATGATAAGGTCAGCGTCTGATTTGTAATCCCTGGACCTGTGCATGCCCTCTCGTCTTTCCCGTCATTGGCACCTTCGCCAACTGATCGCTGCCTCCAGCCTCATTCTGCTTGTCGCCTGTGCGGAAAAACCTACCGCCGCCGACGCCCAACCGTTGCCAAAGCTCCAAACCGCACCCGTTGTAGCGCCCGCCGTCGTGGCCCCGCTGGCCGTGGACAATCTCGATATCCAACCGACCCAAACCTTCGCCGAATGGCAGGCGGGGTTCCGCGCGCAAGCCCTGCAGGCCGGCATTACCGCCGCCGTGTTCGACAATGCCTTCGCCAATGTCACCCCCGACATGGCGGTGATCCGCGCCGACCGCAGCCAGCCGGAGTTTTCCCGCCCGGTGTGGGAATACCTCGACGGTGCCCTATCGCCGTTGCGTGTGCGTAATGGCCAGGCACTGCTAATCAAATATGCCGACATCCTGCAAAGCATCGAGCAACGTTATGGCGTCGACCGCCAAGCGTTGGTGTCGGTGTGGGGCATGGAGAGTAACTTCGGCCAGTTCCAGGGCAACAATTCGGTAATCCGCTCCCTGGCAACCCTGGCCTATGAAGGCCGACGCCCAGCCTTTGCACAGGCGCAATTGCTGGCGGCACTGCAGATCATCCAACACGGCGATATCCAGGCCGACCAGATGAAAGGCTCCTGGGCAGGCGCTATGGGCCAGACCCAATTTATCCCGACCACCTACAACACCCACGCAGTGGACTTCGACGGCGACGGTCGCCGCGATATCTGGAATAGCCCGGCCGACGCCCTCGCCTCCACTGCGCACTACCTGCAAAGCTCCGGCTGGCAGAAAGGCCAGCCGTGGGGGTTCGAGGTGAAACAACTGCCAGCGAACTTCGATTACGCCCTGGCCGATGGCGGCACCCGCAAAACCGTCGCTGAGTGGCTGAAACTGGGCGTGCAGCTGCCGCCGGGCGCCAGCATGCCAAGCAATGTCGACCAACTCTCCGCCGCCCTGCTGCTGCCTGCGGGCTATCGCGGCCCGGCGTTTTTGGTGCTGGATAACTTCCGCGCCATCCTCAAGTACAACAACTCATCGTCCTACGCGCTGGCGGTTGGCCTGTTGTCGGAGCGGTTTGGTGGCGGTGGCGTGATTCGTGGCGAGTGGCCGAAAGATGAGCTGCCGCTGAGCCGATCCCAGCGCATGGATTTGCAGACGGCGTTGAGTGCCAATGGCTATGACGCGGGCAACCCGGATGGGATTATCGGCGCCAACACCCGTAAGGCGATTCGTGCGGCGCAGCAGGCGCTGGGCTGGCCGGCGGATGGGTATCCGACGGTGAAATTGCTGGAGTCGCTGCAGAACCGTTAGATCTGCTTATGGCGACTATCGCTATCGGGGGCAAGCCCCCTCCCACATTTTGATTTGTGAATACATTCAAGTGTGGGAGGGGGCTTGCCCCCGATGGCGGTTTGGCAGGCACCAACAGATTCAGGGTTTGAACACCACATCCTGCTCCAACACCACCCGCTTCTCCCCTGCATCCAAACGCACCAACGCGCCCATTGGCAGCGTCAGGTTCGGATCGCAATGCCCACTGCGCCAGCCGGCCAACACCGGTATGCACAAAGGCTCGAACGTCTGCTTCAGCAGGCGCTCCAGCGCAGCGTTATCCACCCCCGCCACATCCCCCACCAGCACACCCGCAACCTGGGCCAATTTACCGGCCAGGCGCAAGTGCGTCAGCAACCGGTCAATGCGGTAGATCGGCTCGTTGACGTCTTCGATAAACAGGATGATGCCTTCAGCGTCGATTTCGTAAGGCGTCCCCATGACCGCCGCAATCATCGACAGGTTACCTCCCAGCAAGCGCCCACAGGCAATGCCAGGCTCGATCGTGGTCAACGGGTACGCCACCGGGTGCGACAGCACACTGCCGGCGCCCATTTGTCCGCGCAGAAGGCTGAACAGTGAGGACTCGGTAGGCTGCTGCTTGTCGCCCAGCAGATCGGCATTGAGCATCGGCCCGTGGAAGGTCACGAAGCCGGCGTAGCGGCTGATCGCCAAGTGCAGGGCGGTGATGTCGCTGTAGCCCACGAATGGCTTGGGGTTGGCGCGTAGCAGTTCGAAATCCAGGCTATCGAGCAGACGCGGTGTTCCATAGCCGCCGCGCAGGCAAAAGATAGCGTCGATGTCCGGATCGGCGAAGGCGGCGTGCAGGTCACGCAGGCGCACTGCATCGCTGCCGGCGAGGTAGCCGTCGCGTTCATAGACGCCGGGGGAAATTCGCAGATCGTAGCCGCGCGTGCGCATCCATTGGCCAGCCCTTTCAACGTCCAGCACGGCGGGGCCGGCAGGTGCGATCAGGGCGATGGTGCCTTCAGAACGAAGGGCTGGAACGGCTGCCGTCATACACAACTCTCCCTAACTAGCGCGGAACGAAATGTGGGAGGGGGCTTGCCCCCGATAGCGGTGGATCAGCCAGCACATGTAGCCACTGACATACCGCAATCGAGGGCAAGCCCCCTCCCACACTGGATCTAAACCCCTATCAGGAAACCAGGCTTGCCTTGACCAACTTGGCTTGTTCGTCAGCGTGGTACGAAGAGCGTACCAACGGGCCCGAGGCGACGTTCTTGAAGCCCATCTTGTAGCCTTCCTCGGCGAACCAGGCGAAGGTGTCCGGGTGCACGAAACGCTGCACCGGCAAGTGGCTGCGCGACGGTTGCAGGTACTGGCCCAGGGTCAGCATGTCGATGTCGTGTTCGCGCATGCGTTTCATGACTTCGATGACTTCTTCGTCGGTTTCGCCCAGGCCCAGCATCAGGCCGGATTTGGTCGGAATGTGCGGCATCATCTGCTTGAATTTCTGCAGCAGGGTCAGCGACCACTGGTAGTCCGAACCCGGACGCGCAGCCTTGTACAGGCGTGGCACGGTTTCCAGGTTGTGGTTGAACACATCCGGTGGCTCGGCGGCGGTGATTTCCAGCGCCACGTCCATACGGCCACGGTAGTCCGGGACCAGGGTTTCGAGCATCACGTTCGGCGACAGTTTGCGGATTTCGCGGATGCAGTCGGCAAAGTGCTGTGCACCGCCGTCACGCAAGTCGTCGCGGTCCACCGAAGTGATCACTACATATTTGAGTTTCAGATCGGCGATGGCGATGGCCAGGCTTTCCGGCTCGTTCACGTCCAGTGGCTTCGGCCGGCCATGGCCAACGTCGCAGAACGGGCAACGACGGGTGCAGATGTCACCCATGATCATGAACGTGGCGGTGCCGCCGGAGAAGCATTCGCCCAGGTTCGGGCAAGAGGCCTCTTCGCATACGCTGTGCAGCTTGTGTTTGCGCAGCAGGGCCTTGATACGGTCGACTTCCGGCGAAACCGGGATACGCACGCGAATCCAGTCAGGTTTCTTCGGAAGTTCGGTGGTCGGAATGATCTTCACCGGGATGCGTGCAACCTTCTCGGCGCCGCGCAGCTTGACGCCGGCTTCCACCTTGGCACGCGGGGCCGGGGCCGGACGCTCGGTAACGTCCAGCGTCGGGATCATGGTTTGCACTGCATCAGTAGTCATAATCAGTCGATTCCGCCCGTTAGGGTCGTCTGCTCAGCATAGTCGAGGTGTTTGACGAGCTGCGCGCGCAGCCGGGCACTTACCTCGGCAAATTTAATCGGTGTAGCGTGTTCGCTCAGTTGGGTCATCGCCAACCCGGCATAGCCGCACGGGTTGATCCGCCGAAACGGGGCCAAGTCCATGTCCACGTTCAGGGCCAGGCCATGAAAGGAACATCCGTGACGAATCCGAAGCCCCAGGGAGGCGATTTTCGCGCCATCCACATACACACCGGGAGCATCAGGCTTGGCCGCGGCGGTCACGCCATAACTGGCCAGCAACTCGACCAGGCAAGCCTCTATCCGGCTGACCAGATCGCGCACGCCAAATCCCAGCTTGCGCACGTCCAGCAACAGATAAGCGACCAACTGGCCGGGGCCATGGTAAGTCACTTGGCCACCTCGGTCGACCTGCACCACCGGAATATCCCCCGGCAGCAGCAAATGCTCAGCCTTGCCAGCCTGGCCCTGGGTGAACACCGGCGGGTGTTCCACCAGCCAAATCTCATCGGGGGCCGAGGTGCCACGCTCGTTGGTGAACCGTTGCATGGCGTGCCAGACAGGCTCGTAGGCCATCTGGCCGAGCTCGCGAAAGCCCAGGACCTCTGGCATCACAGCACCATGTGCACGAAGCCGGTGGCCCGCAGTTCGCTGTTGATGTCGTAGAGCTGGTCCTGGCCGGTCGCAACGATGTGCAACTGGATAGTCGTGTATTTACCGGTGGTGCTGGATCGCTCATCCACTCGGTTATCGTTGATCGTCGCGTGTTTACGCACGATCTCAAGAATCGTGTCCTTGCGGCCAACACCCGTGTCGCTGATCACCTTGATCGGGTAATCGACCACCGGGAATTCGATCTTGGGTGCCTTTACTTCGGTATCGGTCATGGCGTAACGGCCTCGTAAGCGGTAAGCCGTGGCGACGGCAAAGCCCCGCGTCGGATCAACGCGGGGCTTTGCAGGTGCACACTATCAGTTGAACAAGCCGTAGAAGAATAGACGGATGCTATCCCACACGCGGCGGAAGATACCACCTTCGTCGACAGCGTCCAGCGCGATCAGGTCAGCGCTGTGCACCACCTTGTCGTCCAGTTTCACTTCGACTTTACCGATCACGTCACCCTTGGCGATTGGAGCAACCAATTGCGGGTTCATGGTCATGCTGGCAGCGAGCTTTTTCAGCTGGCCTTTAGGCATGGTCAGGGTCAGGTCTTCAGCCAGGCCGGCCTTGACTTGAGAGGTTGCGCCCTTCCATACCGGCGCGGTCGCCAGTTCAGCACCCTTCTGATAGAAGGTCTGGGTTTCGAAGAAGCGGAAACCATAGGTCAGCAGCTTTTGCGTTTCGGCCGCACGGGCCTGCTCGCTGTTTGTGCCGAATACCACTGCAATCAGGCGCTGGCCGTCACGAACAGCGGACGACACCATGCAATAGCCAGCCTCTTCGGTGTGGCCGGTTTTCAGACCATCAACGGTCTTGTCGCGCCACAACAACAGGTTGCGGTTAGGCTGCTTGATGTTGTTCCAGAAGAACTCCTTCTGGGAGTAAATCGCGTAGTGCACCGGGTCAACACGAATGATCGCGCGGGCCAGGATCGCCATGTCGTGAGCCGACGAGTAGTGCTCAGGGTTTGGCAAACCAGTCGGATTCATGAAGTGGCTGTTGGTCATGCCCAGGTCGGCGACGGTTTTGTTCATCATGTCGGCGAATGCATCTTCGCTGCCGGCGATGTGCTCGGCCAGCGCGACGCTGGCGTCGTTACCGGACTGGATGATGATGCCGTGCAGCAGGTCACTTACGGTGACTTGCGAGCCCACCTTGATGAACATGCGCGAACCGCCGGTACGCCAGGCGTTTTCGCTGACGGTCACCGGGTCGTTCTCGCCGATCTGGCCGCGACGGATTTCCAGGGTCGCGATGTAGGCGGTCATCAGCTTGGTCAGGCTGGCTGGCGGCAGGCGTTGGTCACCGTTGCTCTCTACCAGCACGTTGCCGCTGGCGGCGTCCATCAGGACCCACGCCTTAGCGGCCAGTTGCGGTGAAGCCGGCACCATTTCAACCGCCCAGGCGGCCGGGGTGATGATCAGCGAGATAAGCAGGCACGTGCGTTTGGCTAAGGTGGTGATGTTCATCCGTCTCTCGAAATTGCTTATGGAAACTTGCCCTCGCGGGCAAAACTTATTCAGACAGCCCGCTACCAGACTGTCACGTGTTCGGTTGCCCGCTCACCCCTTGCCCCTGGGTTTTTATTGTTCAACGAGCCAACAACCACAGCTCAAACCCGCGCACGGGCCTGAACCATCAATTCTTTGTTATTCGGCGGTGACCACGCTGGGTTGTCCCAGGTTGGCCATGCGCACGCTGTTCTGTACTTGCGCCACTTCGCTCGGCGAGCCGATCGGGCCCATGCGCACGCGGTGCAGGGTTTGCTGGTTACGCACGATGGAGCTGATAAAGACCGGCGCGTTGACCATGCCGCTGAGCTTGGACCTTAACAGTTCTGCCGCATCCGGGTTGGCGAAAGCGCCCACTTGCAGGTATTGCCCGCCAGCGACCGAAGCACCCGGCGCTGCGTGGGGCACGACCACCGTGTCCGGTGCGTGTTGCTGCGGTGGCGGTGTCCACTGTTCGATCTTGCCGGTGGATGCCGTCACTTGCGGCTGCGCACTCTGCGGTTCATTGAGCATCAGCGGGGCGGGCTTGCCACGCTGGGCCCAGTACTGCGCCGGGTCGATACCTTCGACCTTGACCCGTGCCGTACCGGTTTCGGCATAGCCGAGCTTCTTCGCGGCGGCGTAGGACAAATCGATGATCCGGTCCGAATAGAACGGCCCACGGTCGTTGACCCGGAGGATCACCGTGCGGTTATTGTCCAGGTTGGTCACCCGCACATAGCTGGGCAGCGGCAAGGTTTTATGCGCTGCGCTCATGCCATACAGGTCATAGACCTCGCCGTTGGCAGTGTTCTGACCATGGAACTTGGTGCCGTACCAGGACGCCGTGCCCGATTGCACGTAGGTCTTGGATTCCTGCAACGGAAAGTAGGATTTACCCAGCACGGTATAGGGGTTGGCCTTGTAAGGGCCGGTGTGCAAGGTGGGCGTGGCATCCGGGATTTTCGACACGTCGACATCCCACCACGGCGCGCCGTCTTTGTGCGCGCGGTTGATGTCCAGGCCTGGCTGGGAACGTACGGCGGTACCGCCGGACTTCTGTGGTGCCGGGCCACGGCTTGTGGAACAACTGACGACCAGCAGGGACAACGCGGCGAACGCCACCAGCTTGAGCGGTTGATTGAACGGCGATGCCCGCATTACTTGTTGCCCCGTGCTTGGACCAGCATGTCTGACAGCTGATGCACGGCCATGGCGTACATCACACTGCGGTTATAACGCGTGATTGCGTAGAAATTCTTCAGGCCCATCCAATATTCAGGGCCATTTTCGCCTTCCAGGCGGAACGCCGTGACCGGCATATCATCGCGTGGCGCATTCTGACTCGACCAGCCCAGCGCCCGCAACTCCCCGACCGTCTTGGCCGGCTCGATGCCCTGGGTCAGGCCTTCATCGGCACGTTCCCCGCTGACGTCGGCGCGAATCACTACGGGCTCGCCGCCCACCCAGCCATGGCGCTTGAAGTAGCTGGCCACGCTGCCAATGGCGTCGTCGGGATTACTCCAGATGTTGATGTGGCCGTCACCGTCAAAATCCACGGCATAGGCGCGAAAGCTGCTCGGCATGAATTGCGGCAAGCCCATCGCCCCGGCGTAGGAGCCCTTGAGGGTCAGCGGGTCGACCTGCTCTTCGCGGGCCAACAGCAGGAATTCGCGCAGCTCCTTGCGGAAGAAGTCGGCGCGAGGCGGGTAATCGAAGCCCAGGGTCGACAAGGCGTCGATCACCCGATAGCTGCCGGTATTGCGCCCGTAAAAGGTTTCAATGCCGATGATCGCAACAATTACCTGGGCCGGCACGCCGTATTCCTGCTCGGCGCGGGCCAGCACGGCTTCATGCTGGCGCCAGAAGTCCACACCGCGCGCCACGCGGGCGTCGGTGAGAAACATCGGGCGATATTCCTTCCACTGCTTCACGCGTTCGGCGGGGCGGGAGATGGCGTCGAGGATCGCCTGCTTTTTCTGGGCTTCGCGGAACACGCCCATCAGCTGCTCACCTGCGAAACCGTAGTCGCGGGTCATCTCACCGACAAATTCGGCGACTTGGGGTGAACCATCGTAGTCACCGGCCTGCGCCTCTTGCGTTGCGCCTAGTAGCCCAATCAGGCCCATCCAGGACGCATGCCGAGTGGCCCAGCCGCGCATTACTTGCATTGACATCTTCACCTTATTCAAACCTGTGCGATCCACTTGCGATGCGTATGAATCGACATCAAAACCCCAAACGCTGACAGCAATGTCACCAGCGAAGTTCCGCCGTAGCTAATGAACGGCAACGGCACCCCAACCACCGGCAACAGGCCACTGACCATACCGATGTTGACGAAAACGTAAACAAAAAAAGTCATGGTCAGGCTGCCTGCGAGCAATTTGCCGAACAGCGTCTGTGCCTGTGCGGTAATTACCAGGCCGCGCCCGATCAGCAGCAAATAGATCAGCAACAGTGCGCAGATGCCTACCAGGCCGAACTCTTCGCCCATCACCGCGATAATGAAGTCGGTGTGGCTCTCTGGCAAAAAGTCCAGGTGCGACTGGGTGCCCAGCAGCCAACCCTTACCAAACACGCCGCCGGAACCGATGGCTGCCTTGGACTGGATGATGTTCCAGCCGGTACCGAGCGGGTCGCTTTCCGGATCGAGAAACGTGAGGATCCGTTGCTTCTGGTAGTCGTGCATAAAGAAGAACCACATGGCCACGGCCACCGGTACGGCCGCAGCCAGCACACTGAGGATCCAGCGCCAGCGCAAGCCACCCATGAACAGCACGAACGCACCACCGGCGAGGATCAGCAGCGAGGTGCCGAGGTCCGGCTGACGAACGATCAGGATGAACGGTACGCCAATCAGAATCAGGCTGATGCCTACGTGTTTAAGCTGCGGCGGCAAGGTGCGCTTGGACAGGTACCAGGCAATGGTGGCCGGCATCAGGATCTTCATGAATTCCGACGGCTGGAAGCGAATCACCCCCGGAATGTTGATCCAGCGGGTTGCGCCCATGGCGTTGTGGCCCATCACGTCCACCACCACCAGCAGCAATACACCGGCGACGTAGCCAAGCGGCACCCACCGCGCCATGAAACGCGGCTCCAACTGGGCAATCACCACCATGGACAGCAGGCCCAGGCCAAAAGACGACGCTTGCTTGATCAGCAGGTCCCAGTTCTTGCCGCTGGCCGAATACAGCACAAACAGGCTCCCGGCGGCCAGGGTCAGCAACAGGATCAGTAACGGGCCATCAATGTGCATGCGCTGCAGCAACGTCGCGCGGCGACGCATCACATCCTCGCTGGAGAGGATGCGGTCAAAATTACTCTTCACTGGCCGTAACCTCGGGGTTTGAAGGGGGGCCGCCATATTCGGGCTTGAGCCTGCCGTCGTCGGCCAACAACCAGGCATCCATCACCTGGCGCACCACGGGGGCGGCAACACCGGAGCCGGACTCGCCGTTCTCCACCATGACGGCCACGACAATTTTCGGGTCGTCTGCCGGAGCAAAACCGACGAACAAGGCGTGGTCGCGGTGGCGCTCCTGGACCTTGGTGCGGTCGTATTTCTCGCCCTGCTTGATCGCGACCACCTGGGCCGTACCGCTCTTGCCGGCAATGCGGTACTGCGCACCGATTGCGGCTTTTCGCGCGGTGCCACGGGCACCGTGCATCACTTGCTGCATACCATGGTTGACCTTGGTCCAGTCGGACGAGTCGCGCAGCACGATGTCCGGGATCGGGTTGTCATCCACCGGTTTCTCGCCCTCGATGGTCTTGGCCAGGTGCGGGCGATTCCAGATACCTTTGTTGGCCACCAGCGCGGTAGCCTGGGCCAGCTGCAACGGGGTGGCCTGCATATAGCCCTGGCCGATGCCGAGGATCAGGGTTTCACCCGGGAACCACGCCTGACGACGGGTCGCACGCTTCCACTCCCGGGACGGCATCAGGCCAGGAGATTCTTCGAACATATCCAGGGAGACTTTCTGACCGAGGCCGAACTTGCCCATGTAGGCAGACAGCCGGTCGATCCCCAGCTTATGGGCCAGGTCATAGAAATAGGTGTCGTTGGACCGCATGATCGCGGTGTCCAAGTCGACGTAGCCGTCACCGGTGCGGTTCCAGTTACGGTATTTGTGATCGTAGTTGGGCAGCATGTAGTAGCCCGGGTCGTACACGCGACTGGAAGCAGTGACCACACCTGCATCCAGGCCAGCAATCGCCACCGCGGGCTTGATGGTCGAACCGGGCGGGTACAGGCCGCGCAGCACGCGATTGAACAGCGGTCGGTCGATGGAATCGCGCAACTCGGCGTAGGCCTTGAAGCTGATCCCGGTCACAAACAGGTTAGGGTCGAAACTTGGCTGGCTGACCATGGCCAGGACCTCACCTGTTTTCGGGTCCAGTGCCACCACCGCGCCACGCCGCCCACCCAAGGCCATCTCCGCCGCTTCCTGCAGCTTGATGTCTAGGCTCAGCACAATGTCCTTGCCGGGAATCGGGTCGGTGCGCTTGAGCACGCGCAATACGCGGCCACGGGCATTGGTCTCTACTTCTTCGTAACCCACCTGGCCGTGCAGTTCCGGCTCGTAGAAACGCTCGATGCCGGTCTTGCCGATATGGTGGGTACCGCTGTAATTGACCGGGTCGAGGCTCTTGAGCTCTTTTTCGTTGATCCGCCCCATGTAGCCGACCGAGTGCGCAAAGTGCGCGCCCTGCGGGTAATGACGTACCAACTGTGCCACCACTTCCACCCCCGGCAACCGGAACTGGTTTACCGCGATGCGGGCGATCTGCTCTTCGGTCAACTCAAACAGGATCGGCACCGGCTCAAAGGGCCGACGCCCCTGCTTCATGCGCTTTTCGAAGATCACTCGGTCTTCCGGCGTCAGTTGCAGCACCTCGACGATGACATCAAGGACTTGCTGCCAATCGCCGGAACGCTCGCGGGTCATGCTCAGGCTGAAGCTGGGCCGGTTATCCGCGACCACCACACCGTTGCGGTCGAAAATAAGCCCACGGGTCGGCGGAATCGGCTGCACATGCACCCGGTTGTTTTCCGACAGCGTGGAGTGGTACTCGTACTGGATCACCTGCAGGAAATACAGGCGGGCGATCAGCACACACATCAGCCCGACGACCAGAATCGCACCAAACACGACCCGAGCGCGTACAAGACGTGCGTCTTTCTCGTGGTCCTTGATGCGGATCGGCTGGGTCATCGGGAGGGGCGCAGACTATTTGTGGTAAGGGTGCCCGGACAGAACTGTCCAGGCGCGATACAGCTGTTCACCGATCAGAATCCTTACCAACGGGTGCGGCAACGTCAGTGCCGACAGCGACCAACGCTGGTCGGCTCGCGCGCAGACTTCCGGCGCCAGCCCTTCCGGGCCACCGACCATGAAGTTGACGGTGCGCGAGTCCAGGCGCCAGCGATCCAGTTCCACCGCCAGTTGCTCGGTGCTCCAGGGTTTGCCGTGCACTTCGAGGGTGACGATGCGCTCGTTGGGGCCGACCTTGGCCAACATGGCTTCGCCTTCCTGACGGATAAAGCGCGCTACGTCGGCATTCTTGCCCCGGGTGTTGAGCGGTATTTCCACCAGTTCCAGCGACAGCTCAGCGGGCAGACGCTTGGCATACTCGTGCCAGCCTTCTTCCACCCACTTGGGCATGCGTGAACCGACAGCGATCAGACGCAGGCGCACAGCCGTTCCTTATTCCTGGTCTTTGTTGAGCTTGTCGAAGTGCGCGTGGCCCACTTCCGGGCTGTGGTGCTTGCCATCAGCGGCACGGCTCTGCTCGGCGCCTTTCCACAGACGCTCCAGGTCGTAGAACTGACGGGCGTTGGAGGTCATCATGTGAACGATCACGTCGTCCATGTCCAGCAGCACCCAGTCGCTGTCGCCCTTACCTTCTTCACCCAGTGGCTTGACGCCTTGGGCTTTGACGGCTTCGCGGACCTTGTCCAGCATCGCGCCGATCTGGCGGTTGGAAGTACCAGTGGCGATGATCATGAAGTCGGTGATGCTCTGCTTGTCGCGTACGTCCAGAACCTGAATGTCCTGGGCCTTCACGTCTTCCAGGGCGGCAACGGCGACTTTTACCAGCTCTTCGCCAGCCAGTTCCGGACCAACGTGGGCTTCAACCGGCAGCGGGGCGCTTTTGAACGTGCCTTTGCGTTTTACTTTGCTTACGTCTTTGTTCGTCATAAAAAACTCGTTTTGCTCATATGTTCGGGCGCTCGCTGCACGACTGTTCGTGCGTTCAAGCGCGCCTTTTCAGTTCGACGCACGGTAAAGCCCGTGCGCATCGATGTAGGCCAGGACCGCGTCAGGCACCAGGAAACGTACCGACTTCCCGCTGGCCAGCAGTTGACGGATCTGGGTGGCAGACACCGCAAGCGGGGTCTGCCAGACGAATGCAATATTCCCGTTCGGCCCGGTCAGGGCCAAGGGGTCACTTACCGACCGCGCGGCCAGCAGGTTGCGCAAGGCATCCGGCGGTTCGCTGTCGGCATCCGGGCGTTGCAAAACCAGGATGTGGCAATGCTGGAGGAGTTCCTCCCAGCGATGCCAAGAGGGCAGGCCGCAAAATGCGTCCCAGCCCAAAAGCAGAAACAACTGGTCAGATACGGCCAACTCGGCGCGTATCAGCTCCAGGGTGTCGACAGTGTAGGACGGTTTATCGCGTTTGAGTTCGCGGTCGTCCACCACCAGCGGCGGTATGCCTTCTACGGCAAGGCGCACCATTTCCAGACGTTGTTGCGGTGACACCTGCGGCGTGTCGCGATGAGGCGGCCGCGCGTTGGGCATCACGCGCAACTCGTCCAGTGCAAGGGCATCTGCGACTTCGAGAGCGCTGCGCAAATGGCCAATGTGCACGGGGTCGAAAGTACCGCCGAGCAGCCCGATGCGTTTAGCCATCAAGTGCGCACATGACCGTCGCCGAACACCACGTACTTCTCGCTGGTCAGACCTTCCAGGCCAACCGGGCCGCGTGCGTGAAGCTTGTCGGTGGAGATGCCGATCTCGGCGCCCAGCCCGTATTCAAAGCCGTCGGCAAAGCGCGTCGAGGCGTTGACCATCACCGAAGCGGAATCCACTTCGTTGAGGAAGCGACGCGCATCGCTGAAGTGCTCGGAGACAATCGCGTCGGTGTGCTTGGAGCCGTATGTGTTGATGTGTTCGATGGCCTGATCCAGGTCATCAACGATGCGGATTGACAGGATCGGCGCCGTGTATTCGGTGTACCAGTCCTGTTCAGTCGCTTCGATCACGTCCGCGCCCAGCAGCGCGCGGGTGCGTTCGCAGCCGCGCAGTTCCACGCCCTTGTCGCGATAGATGGCAGCCAGCGGCGGCAGCACGCGATCGGCAATGCCGACGTGCACCAGCAGAGTCTCCATGGTGTTGCACGGGGCGTAGCGATGGGTCTTGGCGTTGTCGGCGATGCGGATGGCCTTGTCGATATCGGCGGCGATGTCGATGAACACATGGCATACGCCGTCCAGGTGCTTGATGACCGGAACCTTGGCATCACGGCTGACGCGTTCGATCAGGCTCTTGCCACCGCGCGGCACGATCACGTCGACGAATTCCGGCATGGTGATCAGCGCGCCAACGGCCGCGCGATCGGTGGTTTCCACCACTTGCACCACTTCGGCCGGCAGTTCGGCCACGGCCAGGCCTTGCTGGATGCAGGCGGCAATTGCGCGGTTGGAATTGATCGCCTCGGAACCGCCACGCAGGATGGTGGCATTGCCGGACTTGAGGCACAGGCTCGCGGCGTCAATGGTCACGTTAGGTCGCGACTCATAGATGATGCCGATCACGCCCAGGGGCACGCGCATCTTGCCGACCTGAATACCGGACGGCAGGTAACGCATATCGCGGATTTCACCGATGGGGTCAGGCAGCTTGGCCACCTGACGCAGGCCTTCGATCATGTCGTCGATACGTGCCGGGGTCAGCGCCAGACGGTCCAGCAGTGCCGGTTCCAGGCCATTGGCGCGGCCGTTGGCCAGGTCCAGTTCGTTGGCCGCGGCGAGTTCGGAGCGCGAAGCATCCAGAGCATCAGCGGCGGCCAGCAAGGCACGGTTCTTCTGCGCGGTGCTCGCACGGGCGATCAACCGCGAGGCCTGACGGGCAGCGCGACCCAGGCGGGTCATGTAGTCAAGAACGGACTCAGTCATGGTCAGGGAGTCTTGGCAAAGAGGAAAGCGGCAGATTATAGCTGTGACGCCGCCCGACTGACAGCGGTGAGGGGCGGATGGTCGAAATGAACTGTAAAAACCTGGGGTTCAGCGGTAATTAAGGTGGGAGTTGTTATGATTCCGTCACATTTAGCCGCATTTCCCCTGAACGCCATGCCCAGCTCATCGCCCCAACGCCCCGCCAGCGCCCTGCCCGACGGCTTCTTCGACCGTGACGCGCAAATTCTTGCGCGGGAACTGCTCGGCAAAGTTGTACGCCATCGCGTCGGCGAAATCTGGCTTTCGGCTCGAATTATTGAAACGGAAGCCTATTACGTGGCCGAAAAAGGTAGCCACGCTTCACTCGGCTACACAGAAAAGCGTAAGGCTTTGTTTCTGGATGGCGGCCATATCTACATGTACTACGCCCGTGGCGGCGACTCCCTGAACTTCAGCGCACATGGACCGGGCAATGCCGTATTGATCAAATCGGCCTATCCGTGGGTCGATGACCTTTCCGGCCAGGCGAGCCTCGCGCAGATGCAGTTGAACAACCCGAATGCCGATGGCAGCCCGCGCACCTCGCAGAAGCTGTGCGCCGGCCAAACGTTGTTGTGCAAAGCGCTGGGACTCAAAGTGCCGATGTGGGACGCCAAGCGCTTCGACCAGGAAAGGCTGTATGTGGAAGATGTCGGCCAGGTACCGACGCAAATCATCCAGACGACCCGCCTGGGCATCCCCAGTGGCCGCGATGAACACCTGATGTACCGTTTTGTCGATGCAAGCTATGCACCGTACTGCACACGGAACCCGCTGCGCCGAGGCCAGGTCGAAGGCCGCGACTATTTTCTGATTTGAATTTTGTGGTGATGGAGTGACGTTTATGGGCCAATGGCTCGATAGCATTACCGGCTGGCTGACCCTGAACCCACAATGGCTGGCGGTGGCGGTGTTTATCGTCGCGTGCGTGGAATGCCTGGCGATTGCCGGTTTAATCGTACCGGGCACGGTATTGCTGTTTGCCATTGCCGCATTGGCCGGCAGCGGCGCGCTGTCGTTGAGTGAAACACTGTTGCTGGGCTTTCTCGGCGGTTTGCTGGGCGATGGGGTTTCCTACTTTCTGGGCCGACATTTCCACCAGAACATCCGCCGCCTGCCCGGTCTGCGCCACCACCCCGAATGGATGAACGGTGCAGAGACCTACTTCCACAAGTACGGCATCGCCAGCCTGCTGGTCGGACGCTTCATCGGCCCCTTGCGCCCGATGCTGCCGATGGTGGCCGGCATGTGCGATATGCCGTTCCCACGCTTTGCGGCAGTGAGCGTCCTCGCCGCAGCCGGCTGGTCGGTGGCCTACTTGCTGCCGGGCTGGGCCACCGGCGCCGCGTTCCGCCTGCCATTACCGGAAGGCTTCTGGCCTGAGGCCGGCGTTGTCACGGCGTGCCTGGCGGTCCTGTTGGGGCTGGGTTTGAACAGCAGCCTGCGCGACCACCGGCGCACCACCTTGTGGATAGGTTGCGCCAGCCTGACGTTGTTGATCGCACTGTTTATCGGTTATCCACACCTGAATGATTTCGATCAGGGCCTTAGCGCACTGGTGCAGGAGCATCGCAGCGCCTGGCTGGATGAAGCCATGGTGATGGTCACCCAATTGGGTGAGTTCAAGAAGATGTTTGTCGCCAGCGCCGTCTTCACCGGGCTTTTGCTACTGGCTCGACAGTGGCGCCACGCCATCTTTGTGGGCGCCACACTGGCCGGATCGGCGGTAATCAACACCGGGAGCAAATTGTTTTTCGCCCGCGGCCGCCCAGAAATCCTTACCGACCCCCTGACCAGTTTCAGCATGCCCAGCGGCCATGCCTCCGGCGCCTTCGCGTTTTTCCTGGCGCTGGCGGTGCTGGCAGGTTGCGGCCAACCGACACGGCTGCGCCTGACGTGGATACTGCTGGGCTGCATTCCCGCCGCTTTTATCGCCTTGTCCCGGGTTTACCTGGGCGCCCACTGGCCCTCGGACATCCTGGCCGGCACGCTCCTGGCGATGACGGTGTGTGCCTTCAGCCTCACAGCCATCCAGCACCGCAGCCCACTGCCACCCTTGCGCAAAAAAACATGGTGGCTGCTGCTGCCTGCCATAGTGGCAGTCTTGAGCTTTATTGCACTCACCGGCACATCCCACGCACTGCTGCGCTACGCCTACTGAGTGAAAAGCTCTTCCTGTAGCTCATCAAGCAGCATCTGGATCGCATCCAGGCGCTGCTGCGGGTCGTCGAGTTGCAGCAGGTCGATCTTGTCGGCCTCGGTAAAGGGCAAGAGATAAGCAAGCTGATTGCCCAAGGCTTGCTGGCCCTCGGCGTGAGCGTCCATGTCCAGCGAAGAGACCATCGGATGCTCGGCCAGGGCCTGGAGCAATGCCAACAGATCAGCGTCCTCTTCGTCTAACGGCTGGTCCGGCTGCTCATCCAGCCATTGCACCTCGGCCACCAGCAACTGGTCTTTTCGCACGCCCGTATCGAGCACGCGAAAGCGCCGCCCGCCTTCAACACGAATCCCCAGCAGGCCATTGTCCTGCTGCTTGAAGTCGCGAATCAGCGCTTCACAGCCGATCAGCGCGTAGCCGTCAGGAGCAATGCCTACTTCCTTGCCGTCAAGGATGCACACCACGCCGAAGCTTTCGCCCTTTTTCATGCAACGGCTGATCATGTCCAGGTAGCGCGCCTCGAACAGTTGCAGGTCGAGGGTGCAGCCAGGGAACAGCACGGTATTGAGCGGGAACAGCGCCAGACTCATAAAGGTTTCCTTAAACCTGGTTTAAACAATCACTGACACAGCCAACGGCAGGAACACCGCCGTGGCCACGCCCATCAGACTCATGGCCAGCGCCGCAAAGGCGCCACACTCTTCGCTCTCCTGCAGGGCCACCGAGGTGCCGACCGCATGGGCGGTCATGCCCAACGCCATGCCACGCGCCTCGGGACTGTGCACACCCAGGCGCGAAAGTAACGCCGGCCCCACCATCGCCCCCACCACCCCAGTGATCAGCACAAACACCGCGGCCAGTGCCGCCACGCCGCCGATCTGCTCGGCCACCAGCATGGCGATCGGCGAGGTCACCGACTTGGGCGCCATGGTCATCAGCATCATGTGTTCAGCGCCGAACCACCAGCCGAGCAGCACACACAGGCCGGTAGCCAATACACCGCCTATCACCAGCGTAGTAAAAATTGGCCAAAATAATTGGCGAATGCGCCGCAGATTCAGATAAAGCGGCACCGCCAGCGCCACCGTGGCAGGCCCCAGCAGAATGCCCATGATCTCGGTGCTCTTGCGGTACTCGGCATAGCTCAGGCCGCAGGTGAGCAACACGCCGATCACCAGCAGCATGGAGACCAGTACAGGTTGCAGGAAGATCCAGCGGGTTTTCTCGAACCCCGCCAGCACCAGTTGATAGGCGCCCAGGGTAATACCGATACCGAACAGCGGGTGATGAATCACGGACGTCCACGCGCCATGCCAGTCGAAGATCATTGATCCTTCTCCTTGCGCTTGACCATCTGCTGCATCAGTACGCCAACGAATGCCATGGCGATCACCAGTGACAACACCAGCGCGCCGACGATGGCCCAAAAGTCAGCCGCGATGTCCTTGGCGTACACCATCACGCCGACTGCCGGCGGCACCAGCAGCAGTGGCAGATACCGCAACAGGCTGCCAGCTGCCAGGCTCAACGGCTCGCCCACCTCGCCACGCCAGATCAGGAAACCCAGCATCAGCAGCAGGCCAATGATTGGCCCCGGCAGTACCGGCAACAGCAAATGATTGATCGCCGTACCGATCAACTGAAACAACACCAGCCATGTCAGACCACGTAACAGCATCCGCTTTCTCCCCCCCTCTGAACTCGCCCGCATTATAAGCATGCCGGCCCTATGCATCGGCATTCGCCAAAAGCATGGTGGGTTGACCGGGCTGGTTGCCCGTGATGATCTACATTGGTTCTCTGTAATCCATAAAAACAGCATCGATGAACCAAGGAGAGACGCAATGCCCTATGTACCTGTAGCGCAGCTCAAAGATTATGTCGGCAAGGAACTGGGACGTTCCGAATGGCTCACCATCGACCAGGCACGTATCAACCTGTTCGCAGAAGCCACTGGCGACCATCAGTTCATCCACGTCGACCCGGTCAAGGCTGCGCAAACGCCGTTCGGCAGCACCATTGCCCACGGTTTCCTGTCGCTGTCGCTGATACCCAAGCTGATGGAAGACATCCTGATCATGCCCGAAGGCCTGAAGATGGCGGTCAACTATGGCTTGGACACCGTGCGCTTTATCCAGCCGGTCAAGGTCAACTCCAAGGTGCGCTTGAACGTGATCCTCACTGACGTCACCGAGAAAAAGCCCGGCCAGTGGCTGTTAAAGGCCACTGCCACACTGGAGATCGAAGGCCAGGAAAAACCGGCCTACATTGCCGAGTCGCTTTCACTCTGTTTCGTGTAAGGCTATCCCTGTGGTGAGAGGCTGAAACTCACCACGGGGTATGTAAATTTATGTATGAAACTCGCAGCTGCGGCATACTCGGCGCTCAAATATCCGGATCCCGCTATGCGCCCACTCGCCCCCCTTGCCCTTGCCCTGTTGCTCACCGCTTGCGGAGACGGCGAATCGCTGTTGCCGCCCGATGCGCGCCTGCCCGACGGCGGCCGCTATCGGGGCGATGTGGTCAACGGCCTGCTGCAAGGCCAGGGCCGTGTGGACTACCCCAACGGCAGTTGGTACGCCGGCGCGTTCGACAAAGGCCAGTGGCACGGCCAGGGCGAGTGGCATGGCAGCAACGGCGAAGTCTATAAAGGCCAGTTCCAGCAAGGTCTGTTCGATGGACAGGGCAGCCTGACCACCGCAGCCAGCCAGTATGTCGGCGGGTTCCGCAACGGTCGGCGCAACGGCGAAGGCACCCTCAAAGAGGGGCAAATGACCTATCGCGGCGAATTCAAAGACGATCAGTATTCCGGTCTCGGCCGCCTGGAGCTGGCCGACGGCAGCCAATACCAGGGCCAGTTCGCCCACGGCAAGCCGAACGGCGAAGGCCAGCGCAACGACGACAGCGGTAATCAGTTCAGTGGTCGCTTCGTCGATGGTCAGTTGGAGGGCAACGGCACCTTCAACAGCGCCGACGGCGACATCTATGTCGGTCAGTTCAAGCAGAACCAACTCAACGGCAAGGGCCGCTATGAAAACGCTGACGGCGACGTGTGGATCGGCCAGTTCAAGGAAGGCGCGCTCAGCGGCAAGGGCGAACTGATCGGCGTGGATGGCAGCCATTACGTCGGCTATTTCAGCGATTGGCGCTTTACCGGAGAAGGCCGCCTGAACCTGACCGACGGCAGCTTCTACATCGGTGGCTTCGACAGCGACAACTATCAGGGACGCGGCACGCTGGTCCTCACCGACGGCACGGTGCAGGCCGGTACCTGGGTCAACGGCATGCGCGTGCGTGACGCAGACGGCACATTGTTGCCTGACCCACTGGAGATCGGCGTGCTGGCCCAAGGGCATTTGCTCGATGCTGCCTTTGCCGCCGTGCCCGCCTCCACCCCTGCCGTGGAGTTATACACCCTGGCGGTGGCCGGCGACGGCAAACAAAGCGTGTTCCTGCGCGAAGCCGATTACGTCAGCAACATGCTCGCCACCCGCTTCGGCGCACGTGGGCAGATCCGTTTGGTTAACCACCGCGACCATATCGCCGACCGCCCCCTGGCCACCCGCGAAAGCTTGCGCCGTGCCGTGCAAACCCTGGCCGAGCGCACAGGCCCGGAAGACCTGGTGTTTATCTACATGACCAGCCACGGCACCCACGAACACGAACTGGTGCTGGATCAGCCGCGCATGGAGCTGGCCGATTTGCCCGCCGATGAGCTGGCCGCCGTGCTGACACCGCTGAAAAACCGCGACAAGATCATCGTAATTTCCGCCTGCTATTCCGGCGGCTTTATCCCGGCACTCAAAGACGACCGTACGCTGATCATGACCGCCTCCCGCGCCGACCGCGTGTCCTTCGGTTGCTCCGAAGAAGCCGACTTCACCTACTTCGGCGACGCCCTCTTCGCCCAAGCCTTCAACCAGACCGACGATTTGCAGCAAGCCTTCAAGCTGGCACAGCTGCATGTGAGCGAGCGCGAACAGGCCGACAATTTCGAAGCGTCCGAACCGCAGATCTGGGCCCCCAAAGGCGTGATTGCCCACTGGCAACTTTTACGTAAACAGCAGGCACGAAAGGCGCTCGAAAGCGTCTCAATGAATAGCAAGGAAGCCAAAGGCAACTAAGCTGCAACGTGTAACAAGGGGGAAACACTATGTACCTGACACCTCAGCATATCTTGCTCGCAGGGGCCTCCGGCCTCACTGGCGAACACCTGCTCGACCGCCTGCTCAACGAACCCACCGTGACCCGCGTGCTCGCGCCGAGCCGCAAGCCATTGGCCGAACATCCACACCTGGAAAACCCGGTGGGCGACCCAGCGGTGTTCCTGCCGCAACTGAGCGGCCGGGTGGATATCGCCTTCTGCTGCCTGGGCACCACAATCAAAAAAGCGGGCTCGGAAGAGGCCTTCCGTGCGGTTGACCTGGATATGGTCGTCGCCTTCGCCAAGCGCGCACGGGAAATGGGCGCACGGCACCTGATCGTGATCAGCGCGATTGGCGCCGATCCGAAATCTTCGATTTTCTACAACCGAGTCAAAGGGGAAATGGAGCAGGCACTCAAGGCCCAAGACTGGCCGCAACTGACCATCGTGCGACCGTCGCTGTTGTTGGGGGAGCGGCTGGAACCCCGATTGGCCGAACAACTGGCAGGGCCGCTGTCACGGCTGATTCCAGGCAAGTACCGAGGCATCGAAGTGTGTGAACTGGCCCGGGCCATGTGGCGCCTGGCGCTGGAAGAGCAGAATGGGGTGCGGATCGTAGAGTCGGACGAACTGCGCAAGCTCGGCAAATAAAGCCGAACACAAAGCAAAATGTGGGAGGGGGCTTGCTCCCGATGGCGGAGGGTCAGTCAACATATTGGGTGACTGATACACCGCTATCGGGGGCAAGCCCCCTCCCACATTGGTTTTGTATTGTCTTCGGGTCAGCGCTAGAGCCCGCCTGTGGCGTTAAATCCCACTCCTAGCACCGTCAACACCGACAGCGGCAACAGCAAAGTGTCGAGCAACGCACTGGCCGGCAGGTCGACACCGGGGTAGCTCGGCGCCTCAGCACCAAACCGGTCCTTGGCGCAGCAACCTCCGTTCATTGCGTACAAGTCCAACCGCGTGCCGGCATACACCACCGGCGCGCCGGGCTGCGCAGCGTCCAGCGTACGCGCGGTGGCGCAGCCGCCCAATTGCAACGCCAGTATCACCAACAGTGCCTTATTCATCGCTGCTCAAATGGTGTTCGCCCCAACGTGGCAGCATGTCCTGTGGAATATTCAGCAGGTTGAGAATCCGCGCCACCACAAAATCCACCAGGTCATCGATGGTCTGCGGCTGATGATAAAAGCCCGGCGACGCAGGCAGGATGGTCACGCCCATGTTCGACAACTTGAGCATATGCTCCAGATGAATGCTCGAATACGGCGCCTCGCGCGGCACCAGGATCAACTGGCGGCGCTCCTTCAATGTCACGTCTGCCGCGCGCTCGATCAGGTTATTGCAGGCCCCGGTGGCAATCGCCGACAAGGTGCCGGTGGAGCACGGCACAACAACCATTGCCGCCGGTGCACCGGAGCCCGAGGCCACTGGCGACATCCAATCTTCTTTGCCATAAACCTTGATCTGCCCCGGCGCCGCACCGGTGTACTCGGTGAGGAAGGCCTGCATCATCTGCACCTTGGGAGGCAGTGCCACGTCGGTCTCGGTCGCCATCACCAACTGCGCGGCCTTGGAGATCAGAAAGTGCACCTCGCGATCTTCACGCACCAGGCAGTCAAGCAGACGCAGGCCGTAGGGCGCGCCCGAGGCACCGGTCATCGCCAGGGTGACGCGTTCCGGCCCGCTCATTTCAGCGCCTCGGCCAGTTTGCCGTGCAAGCCGCCGAAGCCGCCGTTGCTCATGACCACCACATGGGTGCCAGGCTTGGCCTGCTGCTTGACGAACTCAATGATGCCCTCGATGGAATCACAGACTTTCGACGGCACCGTGCACTGGGCCGCAATCGCCGGTAAGTCCCAGCCAAGATTGGTCGGGGCGTACCACACCACCTGGTCGGCATCGTTGACGCTTTCCGGCAGGCCGTCGCGGTGTGCACCGAGCTTCATGGAGTTTGAGCGCGGCTCGACAATAGCAATGATCGGGGCATCGCCAACGCGCTTGCGCAGTCCGTCAAGGGTGGTGGCAATGGCGGTTGGGTGGTGGGCAAAGTCGTCGTAGATGGTAATCCCATTCACGTCGGCGACTTTTTCCATGCGGCGTTTTACGCTTTTGAATGCGCTCAGCGCAGCAATGCCCATGGAAGGCACCACGCCCACATGCCGTGCGGCAGCCAGGGTGACCAAGGCATTGGCAACATTGTGCTGACCAGTCATGTCCCACTCGACGATGCCTTGGGCCTCACCCTCAAACAGCACTTCAAACCTGGAACCGTCTTCACTGAGCAACTTGACCTGCCATTGCCCACCCGCACCGGTGGTTTGCACCGGTGTCCAACAGCCCATCTCGATCACGCGCTGCAAAGCCGGCTCGGTAGTCGGGTAGATGACCAGGCCTTCGCTTGGGATGGTGCGCACCAAATGGTGGAACTGCCGCTCGATAGCGGGCAGATCGGGGAAGATGTCCGCATGATCAAACTCAAGGTTATTGAGGATCGCCGTGCGCGGACGGTAATGGACAAACTTGGAGCGCTTGTCGAAGAAGGCGCTGTCGTACTCGTCAGCTTCGATCACAAAGAACGGCGTGTCGCCCAGGCGCGCGGAGACCGAGAAGTTTTGTGGCACGCCGCCGATCAGGAAGCCAGGACTCATGCCCGCATGCTCCAGCACCCACGCCAGCATGCTGCTGGTAGTGGTCTTGCCGTGGGTACCGGCAACGGCCAGTACCCAGCGGCCTTGCAGCACATGATCGGCCAGCCATTGCGGGCCGGAGACGTACGGTAAACCTTTGTTGAGCACGTACTCGACGGCCGGGTTGCCACGGGACATGGCATTGCCGATCACCACCAAGTCCGGCACCGGGTCGAATTGCGCCGGATCGTAACCCTGGGTCAGTTCAATGCCCTGCGCTTCGAGTTGCGTGCTCATGGGCGGGTAAACATTGGCATCGGAGCCTGTCACGTGATGGCCCAGTTCTTTAGCCAGAACCGCCATCGAACCCATGAAGGTGCCGCAAATACCAAGAATATGAATGTGCATAGTCGACCTCGTAAACATCGAGGCAGGTTAGCGCAGGGGGGCGAAAATCGCACTCTTTAGCTGTAGGACCAAACCACGATCACCCGGGCAGGGACGCGCGTGCGATGCCGTGCCGGCGCAGCTTTCTATACAACGTATTGCGGCTGACCCCCAGTTGCTCCGCCGTATGGGACATGTGCCAGCGCTGTTGTTCCAAGGCCGTTAGCAAGGCAAGTCGCTCGGCGTCTTCCAGGGGCGACTCGGCGGTCTTAGCCTCAACCACCGGTTGCGGCCGGGCCTGGCGGATCGACGCGGGCAAATCTTCAAGGCCCACGCGCCCGTCGTCACACAGCGCCGCCAACGTACGCAGCACCGTGCGCAGTTGTCGGACGTTACCGGGCCAGGCAAAGGTCAACAGCGCCGAACGCGCCGCCGGGTCGAGTTGTACAGTCTGCCCGCCCGCCTCTTCAGCCAGCAGAAAATCCAGCAACTGAGATTTATCGCTGCGCTCACGCAGCGGAGGCAACCCAACCTCCAGCCCGTTGAGCCGGTAATACAAGTCCTCACGGAAACTGCCGTCCTGGACACGCCCCAGCAAGTTGCGGTGCGTCGCGCTGATAATTCTGACGTTAACCGCCTGAGGCTCACCGCCGATAGGCACCACCATGCGGTCCTCCAGAACCCTTAATAAGCGGGTTTGCAGAGCCAGAGGCATATCACCGATTTCATCGAGGAACAGAGTGCCGCCGTCGGCCTGTTGCAACTTACCTTGCATGCCCTCCTTCCGCGCGCCAGTGAAACTGCCACCGCGATAGCCGAACAGCTCGCTTTCGATCAGGCTTTCCGGGATGGCGGCACAGTTGAGGGCGACGAAGGCTTTGTCGGCACGCTGGCTGGCATGGTGCACGGCCTTGGCAAAGGCCTCTTTGCCGGACCCAGTCTCACCGTTGATCAGCAAAGGAACATCTCGCTCGAATACCCGCAGCGCCTTGCGAAAATCATTTTGCAACGCCGGATCACCCAGGCAGATGCCAGCCAGGCGGGCGGGCTCAGCCTTCGCGCTGGGTAAAGACACACTGCGTGGCTGACCACGCAGTGCGGCAAACAAGCGCCGCCCATCGCGGGTGCGCAGTGGCCAACTGGCGGTCGCATTGGCACTGGCGCGACCGAGTAATTGATCCAGAGAACAGTCGAAGAACGCCTCCACCGGCTGACCCAGCAGGTTGCCTCGAACCTGCCCTAGCAGATTCAGCGCGCTCTGGTTCATCGCGCAAATGCGCCCTTCGCCATCGAACGCCAGCAACCCTTCGCTGAACAGGCCCACGGACTCGGCCTGCAGATGAAAGCGCAACAGCCAGTGTTGCTCGAAATGGCGCAGGAAGTAGCAGCTCTCGATCATCTTCGCTGACAGGTTCACCAGCGCCATGGTGTGAAACTGACTCTGGCGCGATACCGCTTCCCGGGCTGACGACACGTCCAGCACCGCCAGCAATTCACCATGGGGGTCGAACACCGGGCTCGCCGAGCAGGTCAGCCCGGTGTGGCGGCCACGGAAGTGTTCATCGCGATGAATGGTCAGGGACTGACGCTCCACCAGGCAGGTGCCGATGCCATTGGTCCCTTCGCAGGCTTCACTCCAATCGGCACCGAGCCACAGACCGGCGCGCTCGAAAATCTTGCGCTCGGACGGCGCGGTGACACAGTTGAGGATCACTCCGCGCGCATCGGTCAGCAGTACCGCGTGGCCGGCACCGGAGAGCTGCTGGTGCAGGCTATTCATCTCACTGCCGGCGATGTGCAGCACTTGCTGCAGACGCTCGCGGCTTTCCAACAGGCGCCCGTGTTCAAGCACGGTGGGTGCGATGGTCTGCGCGGGATCCAGGTGGTAATCCTCCAGGCACCGCAGCCAGGAACGGGCGATGGACGGATCGCTGGAGGGGTCACGGCCACGTGCCACGGTGAGGACTTGCTGGGCATGGCGACTGAAATGATCGTTGTGCATGTTCTTATTATTCTCCCTGCGTGAGAGCGTCCAGCATCCCCCAGCCCTGCAAGAGATGCAATCCCGTGCAGACCCACCGGTCACAGGCTGTACCGTTTATGGCACAAAGTGTCACCCAGGCTGTGCCAGGCGTGTGACAGCAATGCCTTGCAACACACCCCAACCCCTTGATTTACCTGGCCCTCAAGGCAGTGGCCCGACCTTTGCTCTACGCTTTATCAAGCGCTTGAGCGCTGCACTCCAATAAACATAAAAGCCAGGAGATACCCACCATGCGTTACGCACACCCCGGTACTGAAGGCGCGATCGTTTCGTTCAAGGCCAAGTACGGCAACTACATTGGTGGCGAATTCGTTGCGCCGGTCGACGGCAACTATTTCACCAACACCTCGCCGGTCAACGGCAAGCCCATCGCCGAATTCCCGCGCTCCACTGCCAAAGACATCGACAAGGCCCTCGACGCCGCCCACGCCGCCGCTGACGCCTGGGGCAAGACCTCGGCCCAGGACCGCTCGCTTGTGCTGCTGAAAATCGCCGACCGCATCGAACAGAACCTCGAACTGCTGGCCATTACCGAAACCTGGGACAACGGCAAAGCCGTGCGTGAAACCCTCAACGCCGATATCCCGCTGGCCGCCGACCACTTCCGCTACTTTGCCGGCTGCATCCGCGCCCAAGAAGGCACCAGCGCCGAGATCAACGAACACACCGCGTCCTATCACTTCCACGAGCCTCTGGGCGTGGTTGGTCAGATCATCCCGTGGAACTTCCCGCTGCTGATGGCCGCCTGGAAACTCGCCCCGGCCCTGGCGGCCGGTAACTGCGTGGTGCTCAAGCCCGCCGAACAAACCCCGCTGGGCATCAACGTGCTGATGGAAGTCATCGGCGACCTGCTGCCACCGGGCGTGCTGAACGTAGTCCACGGTTTCGGCAAAGAAGCCGGCGAAGCGTTGGCCACCAGCAAACGCATCGCCAAGATCGCCTTCACCGGCTCCACCCCGGTGGGTTCGCACATCATGCATGCGGCGGCGGAGAACATTATTCCGTCCACCGTTGAGCTGGGCGGCAAGTCGCCGAACATCTTCTTCGCCGACATCATGAAAGCCGAACCGTCCTTCATCGAGAAAGCCGCCGAAGGCCTGGTGCTGGCGTTCTTCAACCAGGGCGAGGTGTGCACCTGCCCATCCCGTGCGCTGGTGGAAGAGTCGATCTACGACGACTTCATGAAAGTGGTGATGAAGAAAATCGAGCAGATCAAACGCGGTGACCCGCTGGACACCGACACCATGGTCGGCGCCCAGGCGTCCGAGCAGCAGTTCGACAAGATCCTGTCCTACCTGGAAATCGCCAAGGGCGAAGGCGCGCAGTTGCTCACCGGCGGCAAGGTGGAGCAGCTCACCGGCGACATGGCCGGCGGTTATTACATCCAGCCGACGCTGCTCAAGGGCACCAACGAAATGCGTGTGTTCCAGGAGGAAATCTTCGGCCCAGTGGTGAGCATCACCACCTTTAAGGACGAAGCCGAAGCCCTGGCCATTGCCAACGACACCGAGTTCGGCCTGGGCGCCGGCGTGTGGACCCGCGACATCAACCGCGCCTACCGCATGGGCCGGGCAATCAAGGCGGGCCGAGTGTGGACCAACTGCTACCACCTGTACCCGGCGCATGCCGCGTTCGGTGGCTACAAGAAGTCCGGCGTGGGCCGCGAGACACACAAGATGATGTTGGACCATTACCAGCAAACCAAGAACTTGCTGGTGAGTTACGACATTAATCCGCTGGGCTTCTTCTAACTAACATCCCCTCCCACTTTTGAAACAAGGTCAATGATGGGAGGGGGTTTGCCCCCTCCCACACTTAGATCGTCACAAGTACTTGCGAATAGCATTCGGCACACAGAGGCCGAGTTAAAAACAATAACAACGAAAGGTACTTCTTCATGCCTAGCGAACCGACTGGATCTTCTGTCGACTTCGAAAAAGTCGACTCCCAATACTTCCAACAACGCGAACTTAAAAAAGGCGCCGCCGGCTGGGTGCTGTTAGTTGGGCTCGGCGTTGCCTACGTTATTTCCGGCGACTACGCCGGCTGGAACTTTGGCCTCGCCCAGGGTGGCTGGGGCGGTATGTTCCTCGCCACATTGCTGATGGCCACCATGTACCTGTGCATGTGTTTCTCCCTGGCCGAACTGTCTTCGATGATCCCTACCGCTGGCGGTGGCTACGGCTTTGCTCGAAGTGCCTTCGGGCCTTGGGGCGGTTTTCTCACGGGCACGGCCATTCTGATCGAATACGCCATCGCCCCCGCCGCCATCGCGGTGTTTATCGGCGCTTACTGCGAGTCGCTGTTCGGCATTGGCGGTTGGATGATCTACTTGGCGTTCTACATCATCTTTATCGGTATCCACATCTTTGGCGTTGGCGAAGCCTTGAAGCTGATGTTTGTCATCACTGCCATCGCCGCGGTTGCACTGGGCGTGTTCCTGGTGTCGATGGTGCCGCACTTCAACGTCGCCAACTTGCTGGATATTCCGGTGACCGAGGCCAAGGGCGCCAGCACCTTCCTGCCGTTTGGCTACGTCGGCGTGTGGGCGGCAATTCCCTACGCGATCTGGTTTTTCCTCGCCGTAGAAGGCGTGCCGCTGGCCGCCGAAGAAACCAAGAACCCCAAGCGCGACCTGCCTCGTGGCCTGATCGGCGCCATTGTGGTGCTGACCAGCTTTGCCTTGTTGATCCTGGTGATTGCACCGGGCGGCGCGGGCACTTACGCGTTGATCAAATCCGGGAACCCGCTGGTGGAAGCGCTGGCGTTGTCCTACGGCGGTTCGACCTGGATGGGCAGCTTCGTCAACCTGGTTGGCTTGGCCGGACTGATCGCCAGCTTTTTCTCGATTATCTATGCCTATTCGCGGCAGATCTTCGCCTTGTCCCGTGCCGGCTACCTGCCGCGCAAGCTGTCTGAGACCAACAAGAGTAAGGCACCGGTACTGGCGCTGGTGATCCCCGGCATTATCGGTTTCGGCCTGTCGCTGACCGGCCAGGGGGATTTGCTGATCCTGGTGGCGGTGTTTGGCGCGACCATTTCCTACGTACTGATGATGGCCGCGCACATCACCCTACGCATCCGTCGCCCCAAAATGGACCGTCCTTACCGCACGCCGGGTGGCATTTTCACTTCAGGGGTTGCCTTGGTACTCGCCTGCGTGGCCGTCGTTGCGGGCTTTCTGGTGGATCCACGGGTGGTGATTGGCGCCGCGATCATCTATGGAGTATTAATTGCTTACTTTGCTTTCTACAGCCGGCATCACTTGGTAGCAGGCACGCCCGAAGAGGAATTCGCGGCGATCCAGGCCGCAGAGGCCGCCTTGCACTAACTGCCGTAAACCTCGACGCGGGCTGCTGCCCGCGTCGTCAAGGAGACACTGTATGGCAAGCTTTTCCCACGCGGTGGGTGCACAAACCTACCGCTTCGACAGCCTCAAGGACGTGATGGCCAAGGCCAGTCCCGTGCGCTCCGGAGACTTTCTCGCCGGCGTCGCCGCGCAGAACGACGGTGAGCGGGTGGCGGCGCAAATGGCGCTGGCAAATATCCCGTTGAAACACTTCCTCGAAGAAGCGCTGATCCCCTATGAAAGCGATGAAGTCACCCGACTGATCATCGACACCCACGACAAGCAGGCTTTCGCCGTTGTCAGTCACCTGACCGTCGGTGGCCTGCGCGACTGGCTGCTCAGCGACGCTGCCGATGAGCATTCCCTACGCGCCTTGGCGCCGGGTCTGACACCGGAGATGGCTGCTGCCGTGTCCAAGATCATGCGCGTGCAGGACTTGGTACTCGTGGCGCAGAAGATCCGCGTCGTGACCCAGTTTCGCGGCACCATGGGCCTGCGCGGTCGCCTGTCGACCCGCCTGCAACCTAACCACCCGACCGACGAGCCGGCGGGCATCGCTGCGAGCATTCTCGACGGCCTGTTGTACGGTAACGGCGACGCCATGATCGGCATCAACCCGGCCACCGACAGCATCGCCTCGATCTGCGCGATGCTGGAGATGCTCGACGCCATTATCCAGCGCTACGAAATCCCCACCCAGGCCTGTGTGCTGACCCACGTCACCACCTCCATCGAAGCCATCAACCGCGGCGTGCCGCTGGATCTGGTGTTCCAGTCGATTGCCGGCACCGAAGCGGCCAACGCCAGTTTCGGCATCAACCTGAATGTGCTGCAGGAAGGCTACGACGCGGGCTTGAGCTTGAACCGAGGCACTCTGGGCCAAAACCTGATGTATTTCGAAACCGGCCAGGGCAGCGCCTTGTCGGCCAATGCGCATTTTGGCGTTGACCAGCAAACCTGCGAAACCCGCGCCTATGCCGTGGCACGGCATTTCAAACCGTTTCTGGTAAACACGGTGGTCGGGTTTATCGGCCCCGAGTACCTGTACAACGGCAAGCAGATCATCCGTGCCGGCCTGGAAGACCACTTCTGCGGCAAATTGCTGGGTGTACCGATGGGTTGCGACATCTGTTACACCAACCACGCCGAAGCCGACCAGGACGACATGGACACCCTGCTGACCCTGCTGGGCGTGGCCGGGATCAACTTCATCATGGGTATCCCCGGCTCCGACGACATCATGCTCAACTACCAGACCACCTCGTTCCACGACGCCTTGTACGCTCGCCAGACGTTGGGTTTAAAGCCGGCACCGGAGTTTGAACAGTGGCTGGCAAAAATGGGCATTTTTACGCAAGCCGACGGCAAGGTGCGCTTCGGCAACAGCCTGCCACCGGCGTTTCGCCACGCCCTGGCGCAATTGGGATGAAGGAGCCGCCTGTGCAACTCGACCTGCCTGAAAACCCGTGGTTGGAACTGCGGCGCCTGACCCCGGCGCGTATTGCCTTGGGCCGTACCGGTACCAGCATTCCTACCAACGCCCAGCTTGATTTCCAATTTGCCCACGCCCAGGCGCGAGACGCAGTGCACCTGCCTTTCGACCATGCAGGCCTGAGCAGTCAACTGGCCGAACGTGGGCGTGACAGCCTGTTGCTGCACAGCGCCGCAACCGACCGGCATAGCTACTTGCAACGTCCGGATTTGGGGCGGCGCTTGAGTGACGAATCGGCCCAGAGCCTGCGGGATTACGCGGCAGCGCATCCCGGCGGCGTGGACCTGGCGGTCGTGGTGGCTGATGGTCTGTCGGCGCTGGCGGTGCATAAACATACGTTGCCGTTTCTTACGCGCATGGAAGAACAAACCCACGCCGAAGGGTGGTCCTTGTCGCCGGTGATCCTGGTGGAACAGGGGCGCGTGGCGGTGGCCGACGAAATCGGGCAACTGCTCGGCGCCAAAATGGTGGTGATCCTCATCGGCGAACGGCCGGGGCTCAGTTCGCCGGACAGTCTGGGGCTGTATTTCACATACAACCCTAAGATCGGACTCACCGATGCCTATCGCAATTGCATCTCCAACGTGCGCTTGGAAGGCTTGAGTTACGGGATGGCGGCCCATCGTTTGCTGTATTTGATGAAAGAGGCGTGTCGCCGGCAGCTCTCGGGGGTAAACCTCAAGGATGAGGCGCAGCTGCAGACCATCGAGTCCGACGATCCGAACCTGATGAAAGGTAATTTCCTGCTCAGCCCACCGCAGGACTGATCCCGGCACGATTGCGCTTTTTGGCGTCTTTAGGCAGCATCAATTCACGGCCGCACGTGTGGTCATACCCATTTGGAAGTTGAGGCCTGGCATGCGGATTACTCAAGCGACCCTGGAACACCTGGACCTGTTGACCCCGCTGTTCGTCAAATACCGCGAGTTTTATGGGGCCCTGCCGTTCCCGGACTCATCGCGGGCTTTTTTGGAAAAGCGCCTTCGCCGCAAGGAGTCGGTGATTTACCTGGCCTTGGCCGATGATGACGACAAGAAGTTGCTTGGTTTTTGTCAGTTGTATCCGAGCTTTTCGTCGCTTTCGCTCAAGCGGGTGTGGATCCTCAATGACATCTATGTGGCCGAAGACGCGCGCCGGCAACTGGTGGCGGATAACTTGATGCGCACAGCGAAGAAGATGGCCAAGGAGACTCACGCGGTGCGGCTGCGGGTATCGACCAGCAGTGATAACCAAGTGGCGCAGAAGACGTACGAGTCAATCGGGTTTCGTGAAGACACCGAGTTCAAGAACTACACCTTGCCGATCAGCGAAGACTGACTCCCGGACACCGTGGACACCTTGTGGGAGGGGGCTTGCCCCCGATAGCGGTTTGTCAGTCAGACTATTTATAACTGACCCACCGCTTTCGCGAGCAAGCCCGCTCCCACATTGATTTCTGGCGATCTTCAGACCTCACGCCACGACATCCCCCGCTACAAAACCAACACGCTTTTCACCTCTCAATCCGTATAATGCGGACCTTTCAGGGTTGTAAGAAATGCGGCATACACTTGTAGCCTTATTACCCGAGCTTCCGCACAGGCCTGCTGAGCCGGGCCGTTCACACAGGTGCCATCCATGGATTTCAACCCGCTCGACCTTATCCTGCATCTCGACGTCTACCTCGACCTGCTGGTAACCAATTACGGTCCGTGGATCTACGCCATTCTGTTTCTGGTCATCTTTTGCGAAACCGGCCTGGTGGTCATGCCGTTCCTGCCAGGCGACTCCTTGCTGTTTATCGCCGGAGCCATCGCCGCAGGTGGCGGCATGGACCCGGTATTGCTGGGCGGCCTGTTGATGTTGGCGGCAATCCTCGGCGACAGCACCAACTACGTAATCGGACGAACAGCTGGAGAACGCCTGTTCAGTAACCCGAACTCGAAGATTTTCCGCCGCGACTATCTGCAAAAAACCCACGACTTCTACGACAAGCACGGCGGCAAAACCGTGACCCTGGCGCGCTTCCTGCCGATTCTGCGCACCTTTGCGCCGTTCGTGGCCGGCATCGCGAGAATGCCCTACCCACGGTTCTTCGGATTCAGCGTGCTGGGCACTATCCTCTGGGTCGGCGGCCTGGTGACCCTGGGCTACTTCTTCGGCAACGTGCCCTTTATCAAGAAAAACCTGTCGCTGCTGGTGGTGTTCATCATCCTGCTGTCCCTGGTGCCGATGATCATTGGTGTGTTCCGCAGCCGTTTTGGCCGCACTTCCTCCGAAGCCAAGCAGCAGTAACCTGCGATGTGGTCCCTCAGCGCCTGGCGTCGCCGGCGCCTGCTGGCCAAGCACCCGATTGCCGATGAAACCTGGCAACGGGTGCGCCACCACCTGACCTTCCTCGACGGTATCAGCGCCGAGCAGGACCAGTGGTTGCGCGAAGCCTGCGTGGTGTTTCTCGCCGAAAAACACCTCACCGCCCTGCCGGGCGTCGAGCTGCACCAGGAACAACGCCTGCTGCTCGCCGCTCAGGCGCAATTGCCACTGATGAACCTCGGCGACCTCGACTGGTATCAGGGCTTCCACGAAATCGTGTTGTACCCCGACGACTTCCTGAGCCCCCAGCGCCATCGAGACAGCAGCGGTATCGAACACGAGTGGGACGGCGAACACAGCGGTGAAGCCTGGCAGCAAGGCCCGGTGATCCTCGCCTGGCCGGGCGTACTCGCCAGCGGCCAGTGGGAGGGCTACAACCTGGTGATCCACGAACTGGCCCACAAACTCGACATGCTCAACGGCGACGCCAACGGCCTACCGCCGCTGCACCACGACATGCGCGTGCAGGAGTGGGCCAGCGTGATGCAAAGCGCTTATGACGATCTCAATCGCCAGTTGGACGCCAACCCGGACGCCGACACCGAGATCGACCCCTACGCCGCAGAAAACCCGGCGGAATTCTTCGCAGTCACCAGCGAATATTTTTTCAGCGCCCCGGATTTACTGGTCCGCACTTATCCACAGGTGTATGCCCAACTCAGTCGCTTTTATCGCCAAGACCCCTTGGCCCGCCTGACCCATCTGCAAGCCCACGACCCGCGTTATCAGCCACAAGACGAATGACCGTACGACGTCTGGCGCATGGCATCGCCGTCAGAATATGCCTATAATCGCCGCCACTTTTAGGCCAATCCGGTCATGTCATATGGCCAACTACGGGGGCAACGCCCAATGAGCTACAGCAAGATTCCGGCTGGCAAAGACCTGCCGAACGACATCTACGTCGCCATCGAGATTCCGGCCAACCACGCGCCGATCAAATACGAAATCGACAAAGACAGCGACTGCCTGTTCGTTGACCGTTTCATGGCCACCCCGATGTTCTATCCGGCCAACTACGGTTTCATCCCGAACACCCTGGCTGACGACGGTGATCCCCTCGACGTGCTGGTCGTAACGCCTTACCCGGTCACCCCTGGTTCGGTCATCCGCGCACGTCCAGTCGGCATCCTGAACATGACCGACGACGGCGGCGGCGATGCCAAAGTTATCGCAGTCCCACACGACAAGCTGTCCCAGCTGTATGTGGACGTGAAGGAATACACCGACCTGCCACCACTGCTGCTGGAACAGATCAAGCACTTCTTCGAGAACTACAAAGACCTCGAAAAAGGCAAGTGGGTGAAGATCGACGGTTGGGGCAACGCAGACGCCGCCCGCGCCGAGATCATGAAGTCGGTTGCAGCCTACAAAGGCTGATACCCGCTCTTCATTGCCCCGGCAATTAAAAAGCCCCGATTATTCGGGGCTTTTTTTTGGGAAAACTAAACAACAAGTTCAAAAATTAATACACGCCGTTCAACTAAGCGATACAACTGAAAGATCAAGCCACAACTAAGCAAAAACCTACAGGCGCAATTCAACGCATGGTTTATTTGATTGGTTTTCTTGGCCAGTAAACTCTGCGTTTATGAATACATCAGGTGATCGTTTAAAAGTGCTATTGCAGGAAGTTCATCTTTCCGCATCCGACTTCGCCAAAAACCGTGGTGTCACGCCTCAACACGTGAACAACTGGTTCAAACGCGGTGTACCCATGGGCCGACTCAACGAGTTTGCAGAACTTCTCTGCGTCTCCAGCCGTTGGCTGCGCACCGGCGAAGGCCCCAAACACCCACCGGCCAACTTCCTGCTGGAAGGCCCAGACGCCCGGAAAGGACTGCCCAGCACCCGAGAAGGAGGCGGAAAGTACCTCACAGGCCCAACCTGCCCTCCGGAACCACTCGACGTGGAGATTCCCCTCCACCCCACATTCACCTCAACCGAGCGCATCCGCGTCTCCCTGCATACCCTCGAAACCCTTACCGTCAACCCTGACCGCGCGGTAGGCGCCTACATGGTCGACAACAGCATGATCGACATCATTCAACAGGGCGCCACCCTCGCCATCGACAGAGGCCGCACCCAAATCATTGATGGCGAAATCTACGCCGTCGAACACGACGGCATGCTGCGCATCAAATATCTCTACAACCGTCCAGGGGGAGGGTTGCGCATGCGAAGCCACAACGCCAGCGAACACCCGGACGAATACCTCAACCATGAAGAACGCTTCGAGCAGAACTTCAAAATCGTCGGCTGGATATTCTGGTGGTCCACCCTCAACAACCGCCGCCCGCCCGTTCCGCTGGATGAGCACCTATTAGGCTGGGAAGGCTCTAAATCGGAACCGGAGGTGGGCATTTAAGGTGAATGTGGGTATCATGCGCCGCACATTTGGCAGGGGGTGGCTTAAGGCTAACCACCCTGCTCGGCGAAGCGGAGGAGTTCCCGCGGATGCCCCTACTATTCAGCCCGACGCAATGTGGGCTGAGCGATTTGAAGGCTGGTGAGGTTTGTCAAAAACAAGCTGAGGCAGTCCCCGAGAAGCCGGCCACAAGCCGGCTTTTTAATGCCTCTAATAATCTCCCCCCCTGCAAATCAAGCCAACGTGCACCCATCCTCTTTGTCTCCGCTCGCTCCCAACACCATGCCCAGCCTCCATCCTTTGTCCCTTTTTAGTTGACAGTAAGACTCCCCTCGCACGATTTATCCTCCAATCACGACCCCTTAATCTGTGCCCATGTTGAACGCAACGCCAAACCCACTTAAACAAAAAAGGATTCAACCATGAGCACTCCGACCTACAACCGCTTGAACAAAGACGACGCCGTAGTCCTGCTGGTCGACCACCAGACCGGCTTGATTTCCTTGGTGCAAGACTTCTCGCCCAACGAGTTCAAGAACAACGTGCTGGCACTGGCCGACCTGGCCAAATTTTTCAACCTGCCGACCATCCTCACCACCAGCTTTGAGCAAGGCCCCAACGGCCCTCTGGTGCCTGAGTTGAAGGAGATGTTCCCGGACGCGCCGTACATCGCTCGTCCTGGCCAGATCAATGCGTGGGACAACAAAGACTTCGTCAAGGCGATCAAGGCTACCGGCCGTAAGCAGATCATCATTGCCGGCGTAGTAACGGATGTGTGCGTAGCGTTCCCGACCTTGTCGGCGCTGGCAGAAGGGTTTGAGGTGTTTGTGGTGACCGATGCGTCCGGCACGTTCAATACCACCGTGCAACAAGCGGCATGGAGCCGGATGACGCAAGCCGGTGCACAGTTGATGAACTGGTTCTCGGTGGCGTGTGAGCTGCACCGCGACTGGCGCAACGATATCGAAGGCTTGGGCAATCTGTTGTCCCAGCGTATTCCCAACTATCGCAACTTGATGAATGGTTATGCGGCGCTGACAGCCCATCAGAAATAAGTCAGCCGAAATTCCCGATAAGCCTGCCTTGAAAAGCAGGCTTTCGGTGTTCACCTGAGCGTAACCCGCCCGTTCACGCTCAACTTGCTTGAAGCTTGGCAACTGTTTTGCAACTGCCGGCAACATCCCCATCCCGCGTGTTGCGGGACCACCTGTGTTCAATCGACGGTGCGATTTACCACCTCGTAATTCCCACCACTCATTTGCCCCACTCCCCCATGTCTGCTAGTGTCCCGCCGGTTTACCGTCTACCGGAATAGCCGCCATGGCCCGCAAAAAAGTTGCACTCGATTTCGAACAATCCCTCGCCGACCTGCAAACCCTGGTCGAGCGTCTGGAGAATGGCGAGTTGTCGCTGGAGGACTCGCTGACGGCGTTTGAGCAAGGCATCGGCCTGACTCGCGACTGCCAGAGCGCGCTGGCGCAGGCGGAGCAGAAGGTGCAGGTGTTGCTGGAGCGTGACGGGGAGTTGGCCGAAGAACCTTTCGATGCGGAACAGCCGGAATGATCGACGCGTATCAGGCCAGTAGCCAAGCCCGGGTGAATGCGGCGCTGGAGCCCTTGTTTGTTGCGCCCAGCCCAGAAATGAACCGTCTCTATGCAGCCATGCGCTATAGCGTGATGAATGGCGGCAAGCGTGTGCGCCCGTTGCTGGCGTATGCGGCGTGTGAAGCCCTCGGTGCGCCTGCCGAGCAGGCCAACGGCGCGGCGTGTGCGGTGGAGCTGATCCACGCTTATTCCCTGGTACACGACGATTTGCCGGCAATGGACGACGACGATCTGCGTCGCGGCCAGCCAACCACTCATAAAGCCTTTGATGAAGCCTATGCGATTCTGGCCGGTGACGGCCTTCAAAGCCTGGCGTTCAGCGCATTGCTGGACCCGGGCTTGAGCAGCGTCAACGCCGAGACTCGCCTGCGCATGGTCACCGCCCTCGCCCACGCTGCCGGCCCGGCCGGTATGGTCGGTGGGCAGGCGATCGACATGGGTTCGGTCAGTCTCAAGCTGGATCAAAAAGCTCTGGAACATATGCATCGCCACAAGACCGGCGCGCTCATAGAGGCTGCCGTGCACCTCGGTGCCCTGGCCAGTGGCCGTGCCGAAGCTGCACAGTTGGCGGCCTTGCAGACGTATTCCCGGGCCATCGGCCTGGCTTTCCAAGTGCAGGACGACATTCTCGACGTGGAAAGTGACACGGCCACCTTGGGCAAGCGCCAAGGTGCCGATATCGCACGGGACAAACCGACTTATCCTGCGCTACTTGGTCTCGACGCTGCCAAGGCATATGCCCTGGAACTGCGCGACCAGGCCCTGGACGCCCTGCGACCTTTCGACGCGGCAGCCGCGCCACTGCGTGACCTGGCGCGGTATATCGTCGAACGCCGCCACTGATAACAGCGGCCATTGCAGCCGCATATCGGCCAAGTTCGGCGCTCTGCGTGGGCAGTTTGCGATGCTTGAGGTAAACTGCCGCCTCTTCTTATACCTATAACGATTCGCCTGATGCCCACGACGTTTCAAGAGATTCCCCGCAAGCGCCCGTCCACGCCCCTGCTCGACCGTGCTGTCACGCCGGACGGCCTGCGTCGTCTGGGTGAAGCCGAGCTGGAAACCCTGGCCGATGAACTGCGCCTGGAATTGCTCTACACGGTCGGTCAGACCGGTGGGCATTTTGGTGCAGGCCTGGGCGTCATCGAGCTGACCATCGCGTTGCATTACGTGTTCGATACCCCGGACGACCGGCTGGTGTGGGACGTGGGCCATCAGGCGTATCCGCATAAAATCCTCACCGGCCGACGCGAGCGCATGAGTACCCTGCGCCAAAAGGACGGTGTTGCCGCCTTCCCGCGTCGCGCCGAGAGCGAGTACGACACCTTTGGCGTCGGTCACTCCAGCACCTCTATCAGTGCAGCGCTGGGCATGGCGATTGCCGCCCGCCTGCAAAACAGTGATCGCAAGGCGATTGCGGTGATCGGTGATGGCGCGTTGACCGCCGGCATGGCCTTCGAAGCGCTGAACCATGCGCCTGAAGTGAACGCCAACATGTTGGTGATCCTCAATGACAACGACATGTCGATCTCTCGCAATGTCGGTGGCCTGTCCAACTACCTGGCAAAAATCCTCTCCAGCCGTACCTACGCCAGCATGCGCGAAGGCAGCAAGAAGGTGCTCTCGCGTCTGCCCGGCGCGTGGGAAATTGCCCGACGCACCGAAGAATATGCCAAGGGCATGCTTGTCCCCGGCACCCTGTTCGAAGAGCTGGGCTGGAACTACATCGGCCCTATCGACGGCCACGACCTGCCCACTCTGATCGCCACGCTGCGTAACATGCGCGACCTCAAAGGCCCGCAGTTCCTGCATATCGTCACCAAGAAAGGTAAAGGCTTCGCCCCGGCGGAAGTCGACCCGATTGGTTACCACGCGATCACCAAGCTGGAACCTGTGGACGCCCCAGCCGCTGCGCCGAAAAAGGCCAGCGGGCCGAAGTATTCCGGTGTGTTTGGCGAATGGCTGTGCGACATGGCCGCTGCCGACTCGCGCCTGGTGGGCATTACCCCGGCGATGAAGGAAGGCTCCGACCTGGTGGCGTTCAGCGAGCGTTTCCCGCTGCGCTATTTCGACGTGGCGATTGCCGAGCAGCACGCGGTGACTTTCGCCGCCGGCATGGCCTGTGAAGGCGCCAAGCCAGTAGTAGCGATTTACTCCACTTTCCTGCAACGCGGTTATGACCAGCTCATTCACGATGTGGCGGTGCAGAACCTTGACGTGCTGTTCGCCATCGACCGCGCGGGTCTTGTAGGCGAAGACGGCCCAACTCACGCCGGCAGCTTCGACCTGTCGTACCTGCGTTGCATCCCCGGCATGCTGGTAATGACGCCGAGCGACGAGAACGAACTGCGCAAGATGCTCAGCACTGGCCACCTGTATAACGGCCCGGCCGCCGTGCGTTACCCGCGTGGTAATGGCCCGAATGCAGTGATCGACAAAGATCTGGAGCCGATCGAGATCGGCAAAGGCATCGTGCGTCGACAGGGCAGCCAGGTCGCGTTCCTGGTGTTCGGCGTGCAATTGGCCGAAGCACTGAAAGTCGCCGAAAAGATCGACGCGACCGTGGTGGATATGCGCTTCGTCAAACCGCTGGATGAAGCCTTGGTACGCGAGATCGCCGGTAGCCATGAGTTGCTGGTGACCGTTGAAGAGAACGCCATCATGGGCGGCGCCGGCGCGGCAGTCAGTGAGTTCCTGGCACGGGAGAATATCCTCAAGTCGGTGCTGCACCTGGGCTTGCCGGATGTGTACGTCGAACACGCCAAGCCAGCGCAGATGCTGGCGGAGTGCGGCTTGGACGAAGCAGGGATCGAGGCTTCGGTGCGCGCACGAATGGCGCTGCTGGACCTGTAGAAACCGGATCAACATGTGGGAGGGGGCTTGCCCCCGATAGCGGCAGTTCAGTCAACAACTTTGCTGACTGACAGGCCGCCATCGGGGGGCAAGCGCCCTCCCACATTTGATTTGTGTCACCTTCAAAAGCTGTGAACAGTCTATGAATCGCCTGTACCTTGCCCTGCTGCTTCTGCCCTCCCCTGAATTGCTCGCCGAAACCCGCGACGAGGCCCTGAAGCTCCCCGAAGTGGTCATCAGCGCAAACCGTCAGGTGCAGGCGCGCAACGACAGCAGCGCCGCCAACTCCGTCTTCACCCGCGACGACATCGACCGCCTGCAACCGACCAGCCTCACTGACCTGCTCAGCCGAGTGCCCGGCGCGCAAGTCGCGCGAACCGGCGGACGCGGCAGTTTGCCGGGGATCTACCTACGCGGCACTAAATCCGCCCAGAGCCTGGTGCTGGTGGACGGCCAGCGCATCGCCAACACCACGTCCGGCGACAGCGGCCTGCAATACCTGAATATCGACCAGATTGAGCGCGTGGAAGTCCTGCGCGGCTCGCGCTCGGTGATCTACGGTAGCGATGCCATTGGCGGCGTAATCCAAGTGTTCACCCGGCGCAACGCCGAGCAAGGCCTGCAACCGCGCGTGAAACTGGGTTTTGGCAGCAATAACACTTGGGAGCGCAGCCTCGGTCTCTCGGGTGGCGATGAACACACGCGCTTCAACCTCGGGGCGAGCCTGGATGAAACTGCCGGGATCAATTCGACCCACGAATCCTTCCCCAGCGACGGCGACCATGATGCCTATCGCAACCAATCGGTGAGCCTGAACCTCAGCCATTCGTTCAGCGATGCGCTGGAGGTGGGTTTCAACCTGCTGGATAACCGTGGCAAGTCGGAGTACGACAACAGCTTCGGCCGCTACGACATCGTCACCAAGCAGACTGTTGGGCAAAAACCCTACACCGACTACGCCGTGAGCAGCGCCAGCGGTTATATCGACGCCACGTTCAGTGAGCGCTGGCAATCGCGCGTGGAACTGGGCCACAGCGAGAACCGTGACACCAAACGCGACACCCTCAGTGATTATTTCAGCGCATTCAACACCTACCGCGACTCCGTCAACTGGCAGAACGACCTGACCCTGGATGAACAGAACAGCCTGATCTTGGGCGGTGACTGGTACGAAGACCGCTTCCACGGCTCCACCACTTTCACCGAAAACAGCCGCTGGAACCGCGCCGCCTTTGTGCAGCACCGCTTCCGCAGCGAACGGTTCTCCACAGAGCTGGGGCTGCGCCACGACGAGAACCAGCAGTTCGGCGGCCAGAACAGCTGGAGCGGTACGCTCACCGTGCCGGTCAATCCCGACAATGACCTGTTACTGAGTTACAGCGAAGGATTCCGTGCGCCGAGCTTCAACGACCTGTATTACCCGCAAACGCAATACAGCAACCCCAACCTGCAACCCGAAACCTCGAAAAGCTACGAACTGCAATGGCGCAGCCAACTGAGTGACAGCACGCGCCTGGAAGCCTCGGTGTACCGCACCGACCTGAGCAATGCGATCATCCTCGACCGTACCGGCAAGCCCCAGAATGTGGCATCGGCGCGCATCGATGGCTTTGAAGCGGCGCTGAAACAGGAACTGTTCGGCTGGCAGGGCAACCTCGGTGTTTCGATCATCGACCCGCGCGACCGGGACAGCGGCCACACCTTGGCCCGTCGTGCACGCCGCACATTGAGCCTGGATATGGATCGGCAATTCGATCAGGTGGGCGTGGGCGCCAGTTGGCAGGCCATCAGCAATAGCTACGACAATGAAGACAACACGCAGCGCCTGGGCGGCTACGGATTGCTCGGGTTGCGCAGCAGTTGGGCGGTTAGCCGAGAAGTAGCGCTGTCGCTGAAGGTTGATAACGTGCTGGATAAATCCTATTCGCGGGCACGTTATAGCTACAACGATCCGGCATTTCTGAACAATCAGGATTACCGTGAAGAGGGCCGGGCGTGGATGTTTGGTGTGACCTGGACACCTGAAATCTGATTGTCGCCTGGTACTGGCTTCATCGGCTCGGGGCAATTACCTGACACAGCCGCGCCAGCGCTTCCAGCATCTGCCCGCTGGGCCGTTCCAGGCCTTTGTCCGGAACCAACTGTACCCGCGCCGCCATGCTTGGCCAGGCCTTCCAGGCGTCCTTCTGAGCCTGATCGCCCACCAGAATCATCTCGGGATTACGTTGCAACACCGACTCGATGCTGACCTGCGGTGCGGGTAGCTTCAGGTCGTCAAACACGTTGCGCGCACCGCACACGCTCAGCGCGTCGCTGATGATCTGGCCACCGCCCACGGTGTACAGCGGCTGGTTCCACACCTGATAGAACACCCGCAACGGTTCGACACGTTGATAACGCTGGCGCAACCCGGCCAGGCGCTCGCGCAGTTGCGCGGCCAATTGCCGGCCGGCGTCGGCACGGCCTAATTGCTCGGCTATGGCCTGGACTTGGGCGGTCAACTGTTCGAGGCTATGAGGTTCGGCGACGTACACCGGAATATTCAGGCGTTGCAGCTGCTCGCGCTGGGCCGGGCCGACACTGCCGGGCCACAGCAGAATCAGGTCGGGATTGAGGCTGAGCAGGCGCTCCATGTCTAACTGGCCGTAATGCCCCACCGATGGCACCTTCACCAACTCGGCCGGCCGTTCGCCGCCATCAAGCACGCCTACCAGCAGATCGGCAGCACCCAATTCGACCACGATTTCAGACAGGGATGGCGCCAGGCTCACCACCCGCTCGGCGGCCAAGGCCTGTGCACTCAGTGTCAGCAGCAGAAGCGCCAGCCAGCGGTGCATCATCCGAGTTGACGGGGAATGCGGTAGAGGTAAAACAGCACCATCGTCGACAGCGCCAGCAGGAACAGCGGCACCGCTTCCAGGCCAACGAACACCGCCAGCGCGCCCACCCACGCGGGAATCGCCGCCACCAGCAAAGCCGTGCGCCGGCAAGCCGCGAGGGTGATCCAGGCAGCCGGTTCTTCGGGAGTATCGAGAGCTTTTGAGGTGGCGATCAGCGCGTGTTTATAGCCGTGGAAGTAACGCAGGCTTAGGAACATCGAGGCCACGCCAGCGATGAAGAACGGCATCGCCAGAACGGGCAGCAGCGCTACCTGGCCAAACACCAGGTTGAGCACGAACAACGGAAGCAGCGCCAGGGCCAGGTACTGCCACCAGTTGAAGGACAGTCGCCGCTTTACCTGGCCACGGGTCACGCGCGGTCGACCTCGCCCTGATGCTCGTTGCCCATCATATGGTCGAGCTTGCTGGCTTTGGTCGCCAGATAGAGCTTGTTGTGGGGGTTTTGCCCGGTATGCAGCGGCACACGCTCGGCCACGGTGATGCCCATCTCGGTCAAGGCTTTGACCTTGCGCGGGTTGTTGGTCATCAGACGCAGGGATTTCACGCCCAGGTGCTCAAGCATTGGCAGGCAGATCGCGTAGTCACGCTGGTCTGCAGCGAAACCCAGGCGCTCGTTGGCCTCAACGGTATCAGCGCCGCCGTCTTGCAGCTCGTAGGCGCGGATTTTGTTCAGCAGGCCAATACCGCGGCCTTCCTGGCGCAGATACAGCAGCACGCCACGGCCTTCACGGGCGATGGCGCGCATGGCCGCCTCCAGTTGCGAGCCGCAGTCACAGCGCTGGCTGAACAACGCATCGCCGGTCAGGCACTCGGAATGCACACGACCCAGTACTGGCGCGCCATCCGCGATATCGCCGAGGCTGAGCACAACGTGCTCACGCCCGGTGGCTTCTTCGAGAAAGCCGTTCATGGTGAACGTGGCAAAAGGGGTAGGCAGCTTGGAAGCGGCGACGAAAACGACGGGCACCGTGTGCTCCTGATTTCAGATTTTACAGAGGCGGGCATTGTAACAGCAGGTTCCTGCACACGCTTAAGCTGAATGATCGCTGATAAAGATCAATCGGTTCGATTGGCCTTCATCTCGGTTCTATGCAGTTAGAAGGGATACGGCAGGTTCCAGCGCTGGAAGATCGGCTTCAGCACGCCGCTTTTGACCAGCACGGCCATGCGCTGATCGTACACGGTGCGTAACGAACGGCCGCGCTCGGTATCGGCAAAGCCAACGTATAGCGGCAGGTCGATGATGTGGGTAAGCCTGAACGTGGAAGGGTCTCGCGCCTGTTTGAGGACGTATTGCGTTTCGCTGAGGGCATCGATGTAGAAATCGGCCCGACCATGCTGGAGCATCGGTAAAATCCCATCGCGCCGCTGGATCTGGTTGAAACGTCGCACATTGGGCAAGTACGCCTCGTACCGATAGCCGCGTACCCAGGCCAGGCGGTATTCGCCCAGCGTTGCGGCGCTCGGAGTCGGGGAGGTTGCCAGCCCAAGGGCGTAGATAGCGTCGGAGTCCAACTTCCAGTGCGGGTAAAGGACGCCCGTGACCTCGTCACGGTAAGAGCCGACCCAACCATCTACCTCACCGCGCTGGGCCAGGCCCACCGAGCGGGTATAGGGCTCGATGCGGGTGTGCAGAGTGATCCCGACCGGCTCGAAGACCTGCCGCAGCACATCCCAGGCCAGACCGCTGCCGTCCGCATTGGTGTAGCCGTCCCAAGCCTCACTGGCAAGCATGATCTTGCCTGGTACAACAGACTCATCCTGCGCCAGGACCCACGCCGGAATGACACACAGCAGTGTCAGCAGCCAGTGGCGCACATCCATGGGTACGACCTCCTGCAATGCCTTGCTTGTGTAATGACGTAGTAGAGGGTAGCGCAGCACGCCGACTCAGGGCGTCTCGCGAAAGTGCTGATAACCCCGGATGGCCGGAGTGATGTCCTGCCCGTTGGCGTCGAGGAGCGTCACACCCTGCCCCGCCTGGACACGACCAATAACGTGCACCGGCCAACCTGCGGCCAGCAGCGGTGCCAACTCGACGGACGGCAAGGTGAAGGCCAGCACGTAGTCGTCGCCACCGCTCAATGCAGCCACCCGCGCCTGGTCATCACCGACAAACGCCAGCAAGGCGCTGGACAGCGGAAGCTTCTGACGCTCGATCAACAGGCTGACGGCCGACGCCTTGGCGATATGCCCGCAATCGGCCAACAGCCCGTCGGAGATATCCATCGCAGCCGTCGCCTTGCCCCGCAGCGCCAGCCCTAAAGCCAACTGTGGCTGCGGTGACCAGTAATGGGCCAGCAGAGGATCAGCGATGGCCGCATCGGCGTTGCGCTGGCCCAGCACGAGTGGCAAGGCGCCAGCGGCATTGCCCAACTCACCGCCCACGCACAGCAGGTCCCCCGGCTGCGCACCGCTGCGCGTCAACGCTTGGCCCGCTGGCACACGGCCGAACACCGTCAGGGTCAAACTGAGCGGCCCCCGCGTGGTGTCGCCGCCCACCAAGCCCACGCCGCAGCTTAGCGCCATGGCGTTCAAACCCTGGGCATAGCGTTGCAACCAGTCGGCATCGACGGTGGGCGTAGTGAGTGCAAGGGTAAACGCGAGGGGGTTGGCGCCCATGGCAGCCAGATCGCTCACCGCCACCGCCAGCGAACGCTGACCGAGCAGGAACGGATCGCAAGGGTCGGCAAAGTGCACGCCGGCCACTAAGGTATCGGTGGAGATTGCCAGTTGCTCCCCGGCAGGGAGCGCCAGCAGTGCGCAGTCGTCGCCGATCCCCAAGGCAATGCCCTCGCCGCCCTGCGCACAGGGCGCGGCGGCAAAGTACTTGTGGATCAGCTCAAACTCGCCCATCGAGAACTCAAGCGCAACTTAGCGCTTGTGTTCCTTCACTTCGGCTTCACGCAGGCGCGGAGCCAGCTTGTCGAGCACGCCGTTGACGAACTTGTGACCGTCGGTCGAACCATAGACTTTCGCCAGCTCGATACCTTCGTTGATCACCACGCGGTACGGCACGTCGACGCGCTTGAGCAGTTCCCAGGTGGACAGGCGCAGTACTGCCAGTTCAACCGGGTCCAGCTCTTCAAGGGTCAGGTCCAGGCACGGCGTCAGTGCAGCGTCGATCTCGGTCAGGTTGGCCGGAACGCCGTGCAGGATGTCGTGGAAGTAGCTCTGGTCGGCAAAGGTGAAGTCGTTGTCGACGCGAAATTGCGCTTCGATTTCGTTCAGCGAAGTACCGGCCATATGGCGCTGGTACAACGCCTGGGTGGCGAGCTGACGGGCAGCACGGCGCTTTTCGCTCTTCGAAGGTTTGCCGGCGTCCGCTGGACGCTCGTCGCGCGGGTTGAAACGATCGCTCTCGTCGGAAATCACTTGGCCTCCAACTGCGACAGCAGGCTGACCATTTCCAGCGCGGACAGAGCAGCTTCAGCGCCTTTGTTGCCGGCCTTGGTGCCGGAGCGCTCGATGGCTTGCTCGATGGAATCAACGGTCAGTACGCCGAAAGCGACTGGCACGCCGAACTCCATGGACACCTGGGCCAGGCCCTTGGTGCATTCGCCGGCCACGTATTCGAAGTGCGGGGTACCGCCACGAATCACAGCGCCCAGGGCGATGATTGCTGCGTATTCACCCTGCTGAGCAACTTTTTGCGCAACCAGTGGAATTTCGAAGGCGCCAGGGGCACGGATAATCGTGATATCGCTTTCGCTCACACCGTGGCGAACCAGGGCATCCACGGCACCGCTTACCAGGCTTTCAACCACGAAGCTGTTGAAGCGGCCAACCACCAGGGCATAGCGGCCTTTGGGGGCGATGAAGGTACCTTCGATGGTCTTCAGGGTCATTCGACAAATCTCTTAAAGAGCCGGGACGCGAAAAGTGCGTCCCTCAGTGATGATTTAACCGCGAACAAGGGGCAAAAGACGCCAGCCTTTATTCGGAGGGCACGTATTCTACAACTTCCAGATCGAATCCGGATATCGCATTAAATTTCATCGGTGCGCTCATGAGGCGCATTTTGCGCACACCGAGGTCACGCAGGATCTGCGAACCGGCACCGACGATGCTGTAGGTGGTCGGTGTTTTAACCTGGGTCTGCTCGGCGGTCTCGCGGATATGGGCAAGCAATACATCGCCGTCCACCGGGTTACCCAGCAGCAGCACCACACCGCTGCCCGCCTCGGACACCGCAGCCATCGCGGCGCGCAGGCTCCAACGGCCCGGTTGCTTGACCATCAACAGGTCGCGCAGCGGGTCCATGTTGTGCACACGCACCAGGGTCGGTTCGTCTGCGCTGATGGTGCCCAGGGTCAGGGCCATGTGCACATCGCCCTCCACTGAATCGCGATAGGTCACCAAATTGAATTGGCCCAGTTCGCTGTCCAGTGGCTGCTCGGCAATCCGCTGAACGGTACGTTCGTGGATCATCCGGTAGTGAATCAAGTCGGCAATGGTGCCTATCTTGATGTTGTGCTCGGCGGCAAATGCTTCGAGTTCGGCGCGACGAGCCATGGTGCCGTCGTCGTTCATCACTTCGCAGATCACACCGCTCGGCTCGAAACCGGCCATGCGCGCCAGGTCGCAGGCTGCTTCTGTGTGGCCGGCACGGGCCAGGGTGCCACCCGGTTGAGCCATCAGCGGGAAGATGTGGCCTGGGCTGACGATGTCTTCGGCCTTGGCGTCTTTGGCGGCAGCGGCTTGAACGGTGCGGGCGCGGTCAGCGGCGGAAATGCCGGTGGTCACGCCTGTGGTCGCTTCAATCGACACGGTGAACTTGGTACCAAAACCCGAGCCGTTACGCGGCGCCATCAACGGCAGCTTGAGCAGCTCGCAGCGCTCGCGGCTCATGGGCATGCAGATCAGCCCGCGAGCGTGCTTGGCCATGAAGTTGATGTGCTCAGGCTTGCAGGCCTCGGCGGCCATGATGATGTCGCCTTCGTTTTCGCGGTCTTCGTCATCCATCAGGATGACCATCTTGCCTTGGCGGATGTCTTCAACCAGTTCTTCGATGTTATTGAGCGCCACGCGGCACCCCCTTGGTCAGGATTTCAGGTAGCCGTTAGCGGCCAAAAAACTCTCAGTGATGTTCCCAGTTGCAGGCTCTGCGGCCTTATCGCCCATCAGCAGGCGCTCCAGGTAACGGGCAAGCAAGTCGACTTCCAGGTTCACCCGGCGACCAGGCTGGTACGACGCCATGATGGTTTCGCTCAGGGTGTGGGGAATGATGGTCAGTTCAAATTCGGCGCCATTCACGGCGTTCACGGTCAGGCTGGTGCCGTCGACAGTGATCGAACCTTTGTGGGCAATGTATTTGGCCAGCTCTTTGGGCGCGCGGATGCGGAATTCCACGGCGCGGGCATTTTCGCTGCGGGCAACGACTTCGCCGACACCGTCGACGTGGCCGCTGACCAGGTGACCACCGAGACGGGTGGTGGGCGTCAGGGCTTTTTCGAGGTTGACCGGGCTGCCGGCCTTGAGGTCATTCATCGCGGTGCAGTCCAGGGTTTCCCGGCTGACGTCGGCGGCAAAGCCGTTGCCCGGCAGTTCGATGACGGTCAGGCACACGCCGCTGACGGCGATGCTGTCGCCCAGCTTGACGTCGCCGAGGTCGAGCTTGCCGGTTTCAACCAGCAGGCGCACGTCGCCGCCCTTGGGGGTCATGGCGCGAATGCTGCCGATGGATTCGATAATGCCGGTGAACATGGCCTTCTCCTGGAAAACGGGGCGGGCACTTGAGCGCCCGGTCAGAATTATACGCTCGCTGCTGGCACAGGGATGGCAGTGACTCGCCAGTCGTCGCCTACAGCGCGCATTTCAGTGATCTTGAGTTGGGGGGCATCGGCCAGTTTCTCAAGCGGCCAGTCCAGCAAAGGCCGGGCAGCGGAGCCGAGGAACTTGCCGGCGACGAAAATCACGTATTCGTCCACCAGACCTTGCTGGGCAAACGCCCCTGCCAGGCTTGGGCCAGCTTCCACCAAGACTTCGTTGACGCCACGGGCGGCCAGCGCCACCAGCGCCGAGCGCAGATCGACCTGGCCTTCTACGCCTGGCACCACCAGACACTCGGGGCCTCGGGGGAACTGGTTTTCCGGGGTGACACAGGTGATGACCAATGCCGGGCCCGCCTTAAAGAAGGGTGCGTTGAGCGGCACCCGCAGGCGGCCGTCGATCAACACACGCAACGGCGGGCGCGACATGGCCAGGGCGGTGGTTTCTTCATCCAGTCCCAGCTCGGCAGCACGGACGGTAAGCCGCGCACCGTCAGCCAACACCGTGTCGGCGCCAGTCAGCACCACGCTGGCCTCGGCGCGCAGGCGCTGCACGGCGGCGCGGGCGGCGGGACCGGTGATCCATTGGCTTTCGCCGCTGGCCATCGCGGTACGACCGTCCAGACTCATCGCCATTTTGATCCGCACGAACGGCAACCCGTGTTCCATGCGTTTGAGAAAGCCTTTGTTGAGCGCCCGCGCCTCACCTTCCAGTACGCCACTGCGCACCTCGATCCCGGCCTGGGCCAAGCGCTGCATACCGCGCCCGGCAACTTCCGGGTTAGGGTCCTGCATCGCCGCGACCACCCGCGCCAGCCCGGCGCTCACCAGCGCATCGGCGCACGGCGGGGTGTGACCATAGTGGCTGCACGGTTCGAGGGTGACGTATGCCGTGGCGCCTCGGGCCTTATCGCCGGCAGCCCGCAAGGCATGCACTTCCGCATGGGGCTCGCCCGTGCGCACATGCCAGCCTTCGCCGACAACCTGCCCATCGCGCACAATCACGCAGCCAACACGCGGATTAGGGTGGGTGGTGTACAGGCCGTTGCGCGCCAGTTCAAGGGCGCGGGCCATGTAATGGGCGTCGAGGACAGTTTGTTCAGCAGAAGGAGGAATCATGGTTTGACCGGCTCACGGGCCAGGCGGTCGATCTCTTCGCGGAACTCATTGAGGTCCTGGAAGCGTCGATACACCGAAGCGAAACGGATATAGGCGACTTCGTCGAGCTTTTGCAGCTCGCCCATCACCAACTCTCCCACCACCAGGCTCTTGACCTCGCGCTCGCCAGTCGCTCGCAGCTTGTGCTTGATATGCGCCAGCGCCGCCTCCAGCCGCTCGACACTCACCGGGCGTTTTTCCAGCGCGCGTTGCATACCGGCGCGCAGTTTTTCTTCGTCGAAAGGCTGGCGGCTGCCGTCGGACTTGATCAGACGTGGCAATACCAGTTCGGCGGTTTCGAAGGTGGTGAAACGTTCACCGCAGCCAGAGGCCAGGCATTCGCGCCGGCGACGTACTTGATCGCCCTCGGCGACCAGACGCGAGTCAATGACCTTGGTGTCGTTGGCACCGCAGAAGGGACAGTGCATGGTGGCAGGCAACAAAAAAAGGGAGGGCCATGGTAGCGCATCCCTGTGGCAAGACAAGCCATAGCCTTTACGGTATACAGGCGGGCTATTATGTTTCTTACATTTCAAGCCACGGATTTTGTCCTTTCTGGAGCCGTACATGCAGTTACGACCACTTGTTTTGCTCACCCTGTTCAGTGTCCTGGTCGCCTGCAGCAGCGAAGCCCCCAAGCCGTCTGCGCCCCAACCGGTGCCTGCGCAGGAGAAAAAAGTCCCTGGCATTGAAGACCTGGGCCCCCTACCCGCCTACCAACGTGAAATCAACGGCAGCCTGACCAACGTCCCCGCCGGCGCCGAAGTCGAGATGGCCCTGCTGGTGATCGACGACCGTTCGCGCCCGCAACAACTGCTCGCCAGCAGCGTACTGACCGGCAACGGCAAGCCCGTGGCCTTCCGCCTGCGTTTTAACCCAGAGGCTTTCCCGGCCGGTGCACGGGTTGAGCTGCGTGGCCGCGCCAGCCAGTCCGGTCAGTTGATCCTGCACCTGCCCGCCGTACGCATCACCCAGGCAATCACCCAGACCACCGGCCCCCTGGAACTCGTCAAGGCACCATGACGCCCCCGTTGGACTTGCAGCGCGCCCTGAGCGAGCTGATCGGCGACGCGCAACTGGTGCCCTGCCCGCTGCCGGGCACCGAACTCTCGTTGTGGCTGTTGGATGCGGACAACATGGACCGCGCCTTCAGTCCCGAAGAAACCCGGCGCATTCTGCATGAGCCGCCCTACTGGAGTTTTTGCTGGGCCAGCGGCCTGGCATTGGCGCGGTATTTGGCGGCGAACCCCGAGTGGGTCGCGGGCAAGCGCGTGCTGGACTTCGGCGCCGGTTCCGGCGTGGCCGCGATTGCGGCGGTTAAGGCGGGCGCGGTGGAAGTAGTTGCCTGCGACCTGGATCCGCTCGCGTTGGCATCTTGCCGCGCCAATGCCGAGCTCAATAACGTGGAATTAACCTATTCGCCGGACTTCTTCGCCGAAGCCGATCGCTTCGACCTGATCCTGGTAGCCGATGTGCTTTACGATCGCGCCAACCTGCCACTGCTGGATCATTTCCTCAGCCGTGGCCGCGAAGCACTGGTGGCGGACTCACGGGTGCGCGACTTCCAACACCCGGCTTATCAGCGCCTGGAAATCCTCGATGCGCTGACGTTGCCGGACTTGGCCGAGCCTTGGGAGTTTCGCAAGGTGAGCCTGTACCATTCGCGGCGCCAGCCCTTATAGTTGCCCCATTCCCGCTTTATTCGAGACGCCCCATGAGTGAGCCCACGCCGTACATCTTCGACGTCACCGCCGCCAACTTCGACCAGGCCGTGATTCAGAACTCCTTCGAAAAACCCGTATTGGTGGATTTCTGGGCCGAGTGGTGCGCGCCCTGCAAGGCCTTGATGCCGATGCTGGCGCAGATTGCCGAGAGTTATCAGGGCGAGTTGCTGTTGGCGAAGGTCGATTGCGAAGCCGAGCAAGACATCGTTGCGCGCTTTGGTATTCAAAGCCTGCCGACGGTGGTGCTGTTCAAGGATGGCCAGCCGGTAGACGGGTTCGCCGGAGCCCAGCCGGAGTCGGCTGTGCGAGCGCTGTTGGCGCCGCACGTGCAGATGCCCGCGCCGAAGGCGGCGGATCCATTGGTACAGGCACAAACGTTGTTTGCCGAAGGGCGCATCAGCGACGCCGAAGCCGTACTCGTCGCGCTGCTGGGCGAGGACAACACCAACGCCGCCGCGCTGATTCTGTACGCACGCTGCCTGGCCGAACGCGGTGAGCTGGGTGAAGCCCAAACCGTGCTCGACGCAGTGAAAAGCGACGACCACAAAGCCGCGCTCGCCGGGGCCAAGGCGCAAATCACTTTCCTGCGCCAAGCCGCCGACCTGCCGGACGCCGCCGACTTGAAAAGCCGTCTGGCGCAAAACCCGCAGGACGATGAAGCTGCGTATCAGTTGAGCATCCAGCAACTGGCGCGTCAGCAGTACGACGCCGCGCTGGAAGGCCTCCTCAAGTTGTTTATCCGCAACCGCGGCTACAGCGAAGGCCTGCCGCACAAGACCCTGTTGCAAGTGTTCGAACTGCTGGGCAATGACCACCCGCTGGTCACCGTGTACCGCCGCAAGTTGTTTGCCGCGCTGTACTAATCACCGATCCAACTGTACAGCGGCGTATCCCCGCCGCTGCTCACCTTGACCTTAGCGCTGTGGCGCAGGCGCACCAACAGTCGCTTGCCCGCCGCAGCATCCCCCGCCAAACCTTCCAATCGATCAAGCAACTCCAGGCCGCTGAGTTGTCCGGCGTTGCGCAACAAGTCCTGGGCGTTCTGCCACAGGTCATCATTGTGTTTGACCGGCGCTACCGGCGCGGCGGCGGCGCTGGCTGCCGGCGCCGCCTGCAATTGCGCGCCCAACTTTGCCCAATCGCCGTCGTCCAGTTCCAGGGTTAAGTCCACCGGCAGGTCGCCGATGGTTCCACGAATTCGCAACATCGTCCTGACTCCTGCAGTTTTTCTGACGGGCATGCTCCCATGCGGCTTGCGCAACGCCAAGCAGACGGTCAAACTCTCGGCCTTATTGTTATAAGATCACATAACATAACTTTCATGTTCTGGAGCCCTCTCATGCGCCGTCTGCTGCTCGCTTTGCCGTTTGCCCTGCTGCCACTGGCCATTGCCCATGCGGCTGAGGACCATGATCACGACCACGAACACGGCAGCCTCGGCGCGCACGAGCACGGCGTCGGACGTCTCAACGCCGTACTCGACGGCCAGACCCTGGAGCTTGAGCTGGACAGCCCGGCAATGAATCTGGTGGGTTTTGAGCACGTCGCCACCACGGCTGCCGATAAGGCCAAAGTCGCCGCTGCACGCAAACAGCTGGAAAACCCAGCGGCCCTGTTCAACCTGCCCAAGGCCGCCGGTTGCGTGATCAGCTCCCAGGAGCTCAACAGCCCGCTGTTCGGTGACAAGCCGGAAGCCGACCACGACGACGATGACCACGATCACGAGGCCAAAGACGGCGCCCACGAACATCATCACGACCACAGCGAAATCCACGCCCACTACCAATTCACCTGCGCCACGCCGACTGCGTTGAGCAATCTGGACCTGACCCAGGTATTCAAGACCTTCCCCGCCACTCAGAAAATTCAGGTACAACTGATCGGCCCGAGCGGCCAGCAAGGTGTTGATGCCACCGCCACAGCAGCCACCCTGAAGTTCTGAGTTCACATGACCCAAGCACTGATCGAACTGTCTGACCTGGGCTTCAACTGGCCCGGTCACCCACAGTTGCTGGACATCCCCGCCTTCCGCCTGGAAGCGGGTGAAACCCTGTTTCTCAAGGGCCCGAGCGGCAGCGGAAAAACTACGCTGCTTGGTCTATTGGGCGGCGTGCAGAAACCCAGCCGAGGTAGCATTCGCTTGCTCGGCCAGGAGCTGACCGAACTCTCGGCCGGCGCCCGTGATCGTTTCCGCGTCGACCATACGGGCTACGTCTTCCAACAGTTCAACCTGCTGCCGTTCCTGTCGGTGCGCGAAAACGTCGAGTTGCCTTGCCACTTTTCCAAACTGCGAGCGCAGCGGGCAAAGCAGCGCCACGGCAGTGTCGACCAGGCCGCCGCTACATTGCTCGCGCATTTGGGCTTGAAGGATAAACACCTGCTGGAGCGCCGCGCCGATTCGCTGTCCATCGGCCAGCAACAACGGGTGGCTGCCGCACGCGCGCTGATCGGCCAACCGGAATTGGTGATCGCCGACGAACCCACCTCAGCCCTGGACTACGACGCCCGCGAAGCTTTCCTTCAGTTGCTGTTCGCTGAATGCCGCGACGCCGGCGCCAGTCTGTTGTTTGTCAGCCATGATCAGAGCCTGGCACCGCTGTTCGACCGCAACCTGTCGCTGGCCGAACTCAATCGCGCCGCCACGCCCGCAGAGGTTTGAGATGTATTTGTTTCGTCTAGCCATGGCCAGCCTGGCTAACCGTCGCTTTACCGCGATCCTAACCGCGTTTGCCATCGCGCTTTCAGTCTGCTTGTTGCTCGCAGTGGAACGGGTTCGCGTTGAGGCGCGCAACAGTTTCGCCAGTACCATCAGCGGCACCGACCTGATCGTCGGCGCCCGCTCCGGTTCGGTCAACCTGCTGCTGTATTCGGTATTTCGCATCGGCAACGCCACCAACAACATCCGCTGGGACAGCTACGAGCATTTCGCCGCCAGCCCCCAGGTGAAATGGGCGATCCCGATTTCCCTCGGCGACTCCCATCGCGGCTACCGGGTGATGGGTACCAACGAGTCGTACTTCGAGCATTACCAGTACGGCCGCAAGCAAAACCTCGAACTGGCCAGCGGCCGTGCCTTTGCCACCGACCCGTTCGAAGTGGTGCTCGGTGCCGAGGTAGCTGATGCCCTGCACTACAAGCTCGGCGACAAGCTGGTACTGGCCCACGGCGTGGCGGTGGTCAGCCTGGTCAAGCACGATGACAAGCCGTTCACCGTGGTCGGTATCCTCAAGCGCACCGGCACGCCGGTGGATCGCACGTTGCACATCAGCCTGGGCGGCATGGAAGCTATCCATATCGACTGGCACAACGGTGTGCCGGCCCAGGGCAAAGGCCGCATCAGCGCCGATCAGGCGCGCAATATGGACCTGACCCCGCAGGCCATTACCGCCTTCATGCTCGGCCTGAACAACAAGATTTCCACCTTCGCCCTGCAGCGCGAGATCAATGAATTCCGTGGCGAGCCGATGCTGGCGATCCTGCCCGGCGTGGCGCTGCAAGAGCTGTGGAGCATGATGGGCACCGCCGAAAAAGCGCTGTTCGTGATCTCGCTGTTTGTGGTGCTGACCGGCTTGATCGGCATGCTCACCGCCATCCTTACCAGCCTCAACGAACGCCGCCGCGAAATGGCGATCCTGCGTTCGGTGGGTGCACGGCCGTGGCATATCGCAACGTTGCTGATCTTCGAAGCCTTCGCCCTGGCCCTGTCCGGCGTGATCGCAGGCGTGGGCTTGCTGTATGTGTGCATTGCCGCGTCGCGTGGGTATTTGCAGGCCAATTACGGGCTGGACCTGCCGATGTCCTGGCCGAGCGAATATGAATGGACCTTGCTCGCCGGTATCCTGGCTGCTGCGCTGTTGATGGGCAGCGTGCCGGCCTGGCGCGCCTACCGACAATCCTTGGCCGATGGCCTGTCCATACGTTTATGAGGAAGGACTCGATGCGTCGTGCCCTGTTTGCACTGTTGTTGCTGGTGGCGGTACCCGCCTGGGCCGATGAGCAGCCCAAGGATTTGTCCTGGCAGGAGATGATCCCACCGGACGCGCCGCCAGAAGTCCCGAATATGAAACCGCTGCACGACCTGTCGAACATGGCCGATGCCTTGTCCGTCGAAGCCGCGCCGGCGGCCAAGCAGGACCTGCCCAACGCGCCGGTGGTGCAGAGCCTCAATGGCCAGCACATCCGCCTGCCGGGTTATATCGTGCCGCTGGAAGTCAGCGAAGAAGGCCGTACCACCGAGTTCCTGCTGGTGCCGTATTTCGGCGCGTGCATCCACGTACCGCCGCCGCCGTCGAACCAGATCGTGCATGTGAAAAGTGAAGTCGGCGTGAAGCTCGATGAGCTGTACCAGCCGTATTGGATCGAAGGCGCGATGCAGGTCAAGCCGTCTACCAGCGAACTGGCGGACGCCGGTTACCAGATGGATGCCGAGAAGATTTACATGTACGAACTGCAGGAATAACGCTGATCGTCCTTTCATTGAGCTGAGTCAACAGACCGAACGGAACGATCTTTACCATTGGACGTACAACTTTTAAACGTCCTTTGGAGCTCCCATGAACAAGTCTCTGCTCGGCGCGTCCCTCTTCGCGCTCGCCCTCGTCGCCCCCATTGCCCATGCTCACGAAGCGGGCGACATTCTGGTTCGCGCCGGTGCTATCACCGTGAACCCGAAGGCCGACAGCAGCACCGTCAAGGTTGACCAGGGCCCGCTGGCCGGTACCAACCTGGGCGGCAAGGCGACCATGAGCAGCGACACCCAACTGGGCCTCAACTTCGCCTACATGCTGACCAACCACGTGGGTATCGAACTGCTGGCCGCCACGCCGTTCGAGCATGACGTGAAGATCAAGGGCACCGCCCTCGGCGGCGCCAACGGCAAGCTGGGTACGCTGAAACACCTGCCGCCAACCCTGAGCGTCGTCTACTACCCGCTGGACAACAAATCCTCGTTCCAACCGTACGTAGGCGCCGGTATCAACTACACCTGGATCTACGACGAACACGTCGGCAGCCGTGCCCAGGGCGCAGGCTTCAGCAACTTCAAAGCCGAGAACTCATGGGGTTGGGCTGCGCAGATCGGCGCGGACTACATGATCAACGACAAGTGGATGATCAACGCCCAGGCGCGTTACATCGACATCAGCACCAAGGCTACCGTGGAAAACAATGCCGTGGCGCCGGGCACCCGTGCCAAGGTCAATGTGGACGTGGACCCAATGGTTTACATGGTGGGTATCGGCTACAAGTTCTAAGCAAAACTGCATAAACAACTGTGGGAGGGGGCTTGCTCCCGATGACGGTGGATCAGTCAACAAACCAGTGACTGATACACCGCTATCGGGAGCAAGCCCCCTCCCACATTTGGTTGTGCGTTGGGTTCAGCTGTGGCGGTAAAACCGATCCAATAGCGCCGGAAGCCCCGCCCGCCAGGCCCGTGGCTTGATGCCAAAGGTATGCAGGATTTTCTTGCAGGCCAACACCGCGTGCTGCGGCTCGTCCGTCGCATCCGGCCGGGCCGCGTGGGCTTGGGCGGTGGGCGATTCGATGGCCAACGGATGGAAAGTGCGCGCTTCGGTTAGGATCGCCTGACCCAGCGCCAGCGGCGTAGTCGCCTCCTGGCCGGCGTAATGGTAAGTGCCCCACAGCGGCGCCGCGCAATCGAGTTGCTTGAGCACCGAAATGATCACCCGCGCCGCATCATCCACCGGCGTCGGGTTGCCGCGGCGGTCATCCGCCATCAGCAATTCATCCGGTTTCTCGGCCCGGGCCAGGAAGCGCCCGAGGGTGCCATCCACACTGTCATCCAGCAGCCAGCCAAAGCGCAGCAACACATGCTGCGGGCACGTGGCGCGCACACTCTGTTCGATACGCCACAACGCCTGGCCACGCAGGCCCAGGGGCACCGGCTCGTCCTTTTCGCTGTAGGCGGTGGCACGGGAGCCATCGAATACGCGGTAGCTGGACGGTTGCAGCAAGGTGATGTTGTGGTGTTGGCACAGTTCGGCCAGGCGCTCGATAGCGAACTCCTGCGAAGCCAAACGGGTTTCGCTGACGGCTTCGGCCTGGAACCAGTCGAAGTAGTAGGCGAGATTGATCAAGGCATCGGGACGGGTGTCGTCGAGCAATTGGGTAAGGCTCGCGGCATCCCAGCCGTCTTGGGGCGGTTTGGGTGCGAGGAAACCGATGTCTTCCTCTGCACCGAGGCGAATCAGCGCCTGCCCGAGGGCATTCCCGCCGCCCAATAACATAAGGCGCATTCGCATAGATTGAGCAGGCCCGGTCTGTTTGGAACGTTGGCTATGGTCGGCAGGCCCGTGGGCCTTGCCGCTGGCATTTGCCAGAATCGTTGCATTTTGCGGGTTTGTAGCGCAACCGTCACGGATTAAGTGTCTTGACGCCTGGCTCTGCGGGCTCATGCTCCAACGCCGCACGCTGGAGCAACATGACCTGCTGTGGATAAGTCTGCGCGAAGTGCACCTCGGGGCAGTTATCCACAAGCTTTTTCAGACGCTGGTTAAACGCGCGACTGACAGCATATTGCCCACCCGATACCGTGCGGAACTGCGCTGTGAGCACCACGCCATTGAGGTCCATCTTGTCGACACCAAACACTTCTAGCGGCCCTTGCAGGTTGTACTTGAGGAAGACATCGTCGCGGATCGACTGACCGGCTTCACGAATCAACTCCACAGCCTTGTCCACATCGGTGTCGTAGGTGAACTGCACCGAGAAGAACGCATAGGCAAATTGCCGCGACTGGTTGGTGACCGCCTTGATCTGCCCGAACGGCACCGAATGCACAAAGCCCTTGCCGTCACGCAGACGCAGGGTGCGGATAGTCAGGCCCTCGACGGTGCCGGCGTGGCCGGAGTCGAGCACCACCCAGTCGCCGATGGACAGCGTGTCTTCAATGATGATGAACAGCCCGGTGATCACATCCTGCACCAGTTGCTGAGAACCAAAACCAATGGCCAGGCCGACCACACCAGCACCCGCCAGCAGCGGCGCGACATTGATGCCAAGGTTGGCCATGGTGGTGATCGCGCAGATGACCACCAGGATGATCTTCACCGCATTACGCAACAGCGGCAGTATGGTTTTCACCCGCGTGCTCGGCTGGCGACTGGAGCGTTTGTTTACCGGCGGTTTCAGCGCTTCCTGGATCGCCGTGTCGAGCACCACCCAGAACAACCATGTCATCAGCAGAATCAAACCGATGCTGCTCAAAGAGTCGCTGATCGCCCGACCTACCGAGTTGCGCTGGGCAAACTCGAACAGGGACACGCCCCAGATCCGCCCAAGGATTTCGATAAAGGCGATCGCCATGACAATGCGAAGGATCGCGTGCAACAGGCTCAAGAAGCGATCTTTATAGGCGCTACTGCGCTGGATCGCTACCTGGCTGCGGGACTTGAACAGGTGTTGCAACACGGTGCTCAAGAACACGGTGCCAATTAGCAGAATCGTGGTGAACAGCGCGCAACGCAGGGCTTTCTGGTTATCGTCACCGGCGCCGATGAGGTTGATTGCCGAGACCAGCACCATCAATAGAATCGGCCAGTACCACAGGCCGGAAAACACCCGCAAAGATTGCTGCAACGCCGGATGTTTAAGGCGCTGGGCCAGTGGCCGATTGCGGATCAGATGGGCGACCGGCCGACGCAAGCGCACCACCAGCACGCCGAAAATCACCGCCGCGAACAGGCCGGTAAATACCGCAATACTGCTGGTGATATTGCCGCCAAGCTGGCGGGCAATTTGCGGGCTGGTCAGAGCATCGCTGAGGGCGGCGAGGAAGCCAATCAGGAACAGCGGCTTGGGGCAGTAATCGCGAATAATCTGCACCGCCGGCCGCTTGTGGCCGAAATTGAACATGACAATCACGCACAACAGCATCGAGGTGGAAAAGATCCCGCTGCTGGTGGCATAGGCAAAACACAGTGCCAACGCGCGCCCCACCGAAGTGGGCAGGAAGTGACTGACATAAAGGGTCAGCGGCAGGCAGATCAGCGCCGGGATCGTGTAGGGCACCACATACCCGAGCACCGCATGCAGGCGTTTGCGCTGTGCGACGAATGACCGTCGGCCCAAGCGCTGCACGATAAACCGCCCCAACAACGTCAGCACGGTAAATGCGCCGACCCACACACCTGACAGCAGCAGAAAATTCCCGGCCACACTCCACGGCGAACGTTCTGACGTTTGGTCGACCAACCGCCCGACTTCATCCGCCGCCCTGTCCGCACGCAGGCGCCAGGCGTCGATCAGGCTCTGATTGAGGTCGAGCTTGTCCTGCACGTCGTCGATGCTGGAACTGATGGCACCGAGCAGTCCGCCTTCCACCAGCAACTCTGGCTTGGCCGGCGTCTCGGGTTCGGGCGCAACCGCCGCGGCGTGCAGTGCGCCACTGCCGCAAAACAGCAGCGCACCGAGCAGTAATGCAGTCTTGAGATTCAGCAAAACACCGAGTTCCTTCAGAAGGGTCTGTAAGGAACTGACGGGTTTCAGCAGGGATGGTTCACTTCAGGTCGACATTCAGGCTTGGCGCGCCAAACGCTACCAACTGCGCGTTAGAGCCGGCGAAATAGCCTTTCCAGAAGCCTTCCAACGCTTGGATGGTCTTGCCGGAGCGATAAGCCTGCTTGACGTCCTTGGTCACCAACGCCGCACCGGCCACATAGACGCGCGCGCCCTGCAGGTCGGCGAACAGGCCTTTGTCGGCCACCCGCTTCAGCTCGGCGTCGGGTTGCAGGTCACGAATCCGGTTGTTGGCGTAGAAGCTGCCGAAGTCGCTGTTTTCCAGCATGTCGGAAATCAACAACACCACACGTTCCTGAGCCGGTTGCTGGCCCAGGTCTTTGCCGATATCACGCAACGACTGGAAGATCTCACTGCGCGCAATCTCTTCGGACGCTTCACGCAGCGTGGTCACAAACACCTTGCCAAAGGTCTTGTTGAAGAAGCTGCGTTGCTCGGCCAGGCACGTATCAAAGGTGCGCAGCGATTGCATGCCCACGCGCTCACGGACTTTCTCGTCGATGCCCTGGTTGAGTTCACCGGCAAAGCGCAATTGCATGAACTGCCCCGGCAGAAACGCCGAGAAGCTGTACAGTCGGACCTTATCGCCCGGCTGTACAAAGCGCTGCACCTGGGCCCAAGTGGCCTTCTGAATAACCTCAGGCATCGGGATCGTTTGATCAATGATCACCGTCAACTCGCGCCCCGCAGCCACTGGCCGAAACTCAGCGACCTTGGCGTACGGATAGCAATCCGGAATGTCGTTGCGCTCGCCGGCCACCGCCATCAAGGGCGCCAGCAACAGGGCACAGAAAAAGCGCGGGATCATCATTCAAGCACCTGTTGCGTCAAAGTCTTTAACCAACTGCTGTTCGGCACGCAGCGCCAGCACATCTTCCAGGGCGTGGCCTTTGGCACGGCTGATCGTTGCCAATTGCTCTTCGGTGTAGGCCGTCAGGTCTTTGCCGCGCAGGGCGTCGAGACCTTCCGAGGCAGCCACCGCCACTGGCGCCTGCACCGGGGCTGGTGCTGGTGCTGGTGCAGCGACTTCCGCTACCGCCGGTGCGGCAGGTGCGGCAGGTGCAACCGGAACATTGACGGGTTTGGCCGCCGGTTGCGGATTCCCTGGCAACGCCTGTTTGCGCGCCACGAAGGTCTCGAAACTGCGATTGTGTGCAGTGGTCAACGCCGCCTGCTGCTGGGCGTTGGTGGTGGTGCGCCCGGCGAGCTTGAGCTGCAATTTGCTCAATTTGTGATCGGCATGGGAGGCAATTTCCACGCGCTGGCTCTGCATCCAGTTTTCCAGGGCTTCGCCGCTGGAGAACTTGTGGGTGTGCTCCCAGGCAGTCTTGGACTCAACCCCGGCAAAACCGAAGATCGACGCCAGCCAGATACTGGTGATCTGAATCGCGATGTAGATCACCGACAGCACGATGAAGGTGATCAGCGAGGCTTTGCGGATCGCGTCCATCTTGTCGGTCAGGGTTTGCTTGTCTGCCTGATCGTTGATCGCCGCCGAATCGGCCGGCAGTTCGAACGGGCTGGCCGAGTCGTAATTCTGCTGGGCAAAGGCATGCGGGCTGCCGACCATTTCGGTCTCGATGCTTTTGAGCTGCATGGTGCGGATACCGAACGCCGCAATCGCGATAATCGCGATCCAGATACCGGTGGTGATCATCCAGCCACGGCTTGGTGTCACGGTGTGGTTGGTGTTGATGCGCGCCAGGATACGGTTGTAGTCCTTGCCGTCTTTATCGCTTTCGGTGTCTTTGATCCCGATGCCCGGCAACTCCTTGAGCTGATTCGGGCGATCGCTGTCGCTGTCGTTTTCCCACCAGTGGCGAGCCTTGCTGATCAGCGCGTTCTTGTGCGCAGCACGGCCGGTGACTTCGGCCAGGATCGCCGAGGCGACCGCCAGCAGGAAGGCAAACAACCAGCCCATCCAGCTTTGGTCATTGGCCGACAGGTTCTGGTTGATGAATGGCACCAGTACGTAGGCGAAACCCACGGCCTCGAACATGATCAGCATAAAAATCAGGGCAAACACCCAGAACGGTCGCTCCCGGCGGCCACGCTCGCCGATGGTGCGCAGGTAGGATTCGCTTTTATTAAAGAAGTCGACGTCTTCCGCGCCGATTTTTTCATAGCGCGAGTAGTACGCGTCGCACAGCTCGCTCTCGGATTTCGGCCAGCCATAAGCGTCGAGCATCAGGCTCTGCTTGGACAGGCGCGCTACCTTGCCGATCACGGGCACGCCGTGCCAAACACGCATGACGAAATAACCCACTTTTTCCCAATACGCTTGAATCAGGATCGCCGCCAGCAGCGTGGAAATCACCAGGCCGGTGATTAGCTTATTTGCCCAGAGCAGGGCCGTCAGCGCATTAAAGCTGAAGTCTTCCATGGTGTATGTCCTTGAGTCTTACGCGCGAATCGGCACGAAACGGGTAGTGAAAGCTTCACGGCTGCGCGGGTAGAACAACGCACCGTCCGTGGCTTCGGAGTTTTTCTTGCTGAACACCACGTCGATACACGACACCGGTGCCTTGGGGTCTTGGATGAAAACGCGATAGAGCACCAGGTCCTCACCTTCGTAGGTGTTGGCCACGGCTTTGCTTTTGATCGACTTGCGGTTGCCGTCCTTGTAGCCCTGCACCACTTCGATGAAGGGTTGGCGGTCGACGCTGGCGCCGTCACGCAGGATCGAAACCGGTGACAGCGTCACCAGGTGGCCATTGACCACATTCGCCCACACGCGGTTGTTGTAGCCCGGCAGGTACTCGGTGGTGACTTGGGTGTCGAGCGCCTTGCCGCTGGCGAGGTTGAACACCTTGCCGGTTTCTCGCGGGCGGTCGGCTTCGCAACTGCTGTTGGGCAGATCGTTGGCTTGCGCGCTGCTGACCAGAGCGAACCCGGCCTTTTTCGGCGCGATGCCTTGGGCCAGGGTCCAACGCGTGTCGCTGGCCGGCTGGCCGCCAAAGTCGACCAGGGCGGTACCGGCATCGGCGGGCTTGCTCTCGGCAGCCGGTTTGGTGGTGGCAGCAGGCTTGTTTTTCGGCGCGCGGGCGACGGTGCGCGCAGGCTCGGTCGAGGTACCGTGCGCCAGGTATTTGGAGTTGTTCTGTTCGGCGTTGACCCGTTTGACCAGCATGTTGCGGTCAGTCACTTCAACGATCTCAACCCGACGGTTCTTGCCGCGTTGCTGCACATCGCTGTTGTCGGCGATTGGCCGCGAAGCCCCCGCCCCCTGGAAAAACATACGCTGCGGGGCGATGCCTTGCTCGGCCAGGATCGACGCCACGGCGCGGGCACGTTGCTCGGACAACCGCTGGTTGGTGGCGGCGCTGCCGGTAGCGTCGGTGTGGCCGACGACCAGAATCGCCGCTTGGCTGTTCTGGCCCTGCTTGGGCGCGAACGCGGCGGCCAACTTGCGGACCTGGCGCTGACCATTGGCGCTCAACTGCGCGCTGCCGGTGGCGAACATGCCTTCATCCTGCACTTGGGCAACGATGCCCGCTTCAGTCGGTGCCGGCGCGCGGGCGTTGCCGCTGGCGACCTCCTGGCTTTGCAGGGTTTGCACCTGGATATTCAGGTTCTCTTCCTTGGCGATCCGCTCCAGTTCCTGCAAACGGTTCTGCCACAAGTTACCCGCCACACAACCGGCCGCCGCGCCCACACCACCGCCGACGATCGCCTTTTTGGCATCGCCCGTGATCGCATACGTCAGGCCTGCACCGAGCAATGCACCACCGGCGCAACCGATGGCCGTGCCGTAGTTTTTGCCCGCGTCGTTAAGCGTCGCGCAGCCGCTGAGCGCCACGGCGCCAGCAAGCAGGCTGATTTTTCGGGTAAAGGAGGTATTCACTTGATGGGTTCCGGCCTTCATGAAAAGAGCCGCCGACCCACTGCCAACGCCGAATACGCGCCAACTGCATCATCCATGAACAGGCCCTGCACAATCGTTGAATGGGGTAAATAGCGCGGGATTGGATCACGTCAGTGATGGCAATTCAACAGCATTTGTAACTCCATGCGTCCTTCAGAACCGTCCGTAGGACGCTCGAAACTTTCTCCAGCCGCCAGCAGTCAGCCATTACATGAAGCCAAGCCCCACTCTTCACAGGAATACACATGACTGCGATCCCCGACTGGGTGCCCGTTACCCCCAGCGTCGCCATCACGCGCTTTACAGTGCTGACGGTCAATATCCACAAGGGCTTCACCGCCCTGAACCGACGCTTCATCCTGCCCGAGCTGCGAGAAGCGGTGCGCAGCGTGGGCGCAGACATGGTGTTCCTGCAGGAAATCCATGGCACCCACGAGCGCCATCCGCAGCGCTACAGCGACTGGCCGAACATGCCGCAGTACGAGTTTCTGGCCGACAGTATCTGGCCGCAGTTCGCTTACGGGCGTAACGCGGTTTACCCCCATGGCGACCACGGCAATGCGCTGCTGTCGAAATTCCAGATCGTGAGCTACGACAACCTCGACATCTCCCAAAGCGGCCATGAAAACCGTGGCCTCCTGCATTGCGTGTTGCGCTTGCCGGGCAGCGGGCAGGAAGTGCACGCAATCTGTATCCACCTGGGCTTGCGCGAGGTGCATCGCCAGCAGCAATTGCGTTTGCTGGAGCAGCGCATCCGCGAGATTCCCGCCGATGCGCCGTTGGTGGTCGCCGGCGATTTCAACGACTGGCGCCAGCGGGCCGATTTGAGCCAAAGCGGCCTCACCGAGGTGTTCGTGCACACCCTTGGCAAACCGGCGCGCACCTTCCCGGCACGCCTGCCGTTGCTGCCGCTGGACCGCATTTATGTGCGCAACGTGAAGGTTCACAACCCACAGGTGCTGACCACACGGCCGTGGTCCCATCTTTCAGACCATGTGCCGCTGTCGGTGGAGATTGAGCTATGAACGTTGCGGTCGAGCACATCTCTACCGACCAGCCGCCGGACGAAACCAAGGCACGCGACCTGGATTACGGCTGGCAAAGCGGTAATCAGGTCGAGTTGCTGGAGAACGGCGAAGCGTACTTTCCCAAGGTATTCGAGGCGCTGCGCCAAGCCCGGCGCGAGATCCTGCTGGAGACCTTTATCCTTTTCGAAGACAAGGTTGGCCATGAGCTGCAACGTATCCTGATCGAGGCGGCGCAGCGTGGGGTCAAGGTCGTGGTCAGCCTGGATGGCTTTGGCTGCGGCGAGCTGAGCGCGGGGTTTCTCGGTGAGCTGGCCGAGGCCGGCGTGACGGTGCAGATGTTCGATCCGGCGTCCAAGACGCTGGGGATTCGCACAAACTGGTTCCGCCGCCTGCACCGCAAGATTGTGGTGGTGGACGCCACCGTGGGGTTTATCGGCGGGATCAACTTCTCTGCTGATCACTTGGGGGATTTCGGCCCCGAGGCCAAACAGGATTACGCGGTGCAGGTAATTGGCCCGGCGGTGGCAGACTTGCATCACTTTGCCTTGGCACAAAGTGGTCGCCAGGTGCGCACGCGGCGCGGGTGGCGACGGCGCCAGCAGCGGCCTTCAGCGTGGTCGAGCGAGCACGGCGACGGCCTGGTACGGTTGATTTACCGTGACAACCTGCAACACCGCGACGATATCGAAGAAGCGTATATCCATGCCCTGAGCAAGGCCCAACACCGAGCGGTGATCGCCAACGCGTATTTCTTCCCCGGCTACCGCCTGCTGCGGGAAATCCGCAACGCCGCGCGCCGCGGCGTGCATGTGCAGTTGATCATGCAGGGCCAACCCGACGTGCTGCTGGCCAAACTGGCAGCACGCATGCTCTACGACTACCTGCTCAAAGACGGTGTAGTGATTCACGAATACTGCCAGCGCCCGCTGCACGGCAAAGTCGCATTGGTGGATGACGAGTGGAGCACTGTAGGTTCGAGCAACTTGGACCCATTGAGCCTGGCACTGAACCTGGAAGCCAACGTGTTGATTCGCGACCGCGCGTTTAATCAGCAACTGTACGAGCGCCTCGAAGTGCTCAGTAAAAATCACTGTCAGACCATGCCGGAAAACCGCAAGCCACGCCTGTGGTTGTGGCGATTGACCGTCGGCTTCCTGGTGTTCCATGTGATGCGCCATTTCCCCGCGCTGACCGGTTGGCTGCCTGCGCACAAACCGCGCTTGAAACCCTTCGTGCATGAGGAACAGCGCCATGAAAGCTGAGCGTTTCAAGCGTTGGAAGAAGCCCCTGACCATCGCCTTCTTCCTGCTGCTGATCGTGCTGTTCACCCTGCTCGCCCGCAGGATCGACTGGAGCGAGGTGGTCCAGACGCTGGGTGATTTCAAACTGCGTACCTTGCTGATAGCAGGCGCGTTGACCCTGTGCAGCTTTATCGTCTACGCCTGCTTCGACCTGATCGGCCGCACCTACATCCGCCAGCCATTGCGCTGGAAGCAGATTCTGCCGGTGGGCATCATCAGCTACGCGTTCAACCTCAACCTCAGCGCGTGGGTCGGCGGCATCGCCATGCGCTATCGGCTGTATTCGCGGTTGGGCGTGAGCACCGGCAATATCGCCAAGATTCTGGGCCTGAGCCTGGCCACCAATTGGTTTGGCTACATGGCGCTGGCGGGCGCGGTTTTCAGCAGCGGGCTGGTGACCATGCCGCCTGGCTGGAAGCTGAGCAGCGGCGCGCTGCAAGGGGTGGGTGTATTGCTGGTGTTGGCCAGCCTGGGCTACCTAGCGGCCTGCCAATTTTCGAAAAAACGCGCGTGGTCGATCCGAGGCATCGAGATCAACCTCCCATCGCTGCGCATGGCCTGCTTGCAACTGGCGTTGGGCGCGTTGAACTGGTCGCTGATGGCGGCGGTGATTTTTACCCTGCTGCCCGCCAAGTTGGACTATCCGCTGGTACTGGGTGTGTTGTTGATCAGCGCGATTGCCGGCGTAGTCACCCATATCCCAGCCGGGCTTGGGGTGCTGGAAGCGGTGTTTATCGGGCTGTTACAGCATGAGGCGTCGCGGGGCAGTTTGCTGGCGGGGTTGATTGCGTATCGGGCGATCTACTTCATCTGCCCGCTGCTGATTGCACTGGTGATGTACTTGGGCGTGGAAGCCAAGGCCAAGGCGTTGCGGGTGAAGAAAACACCCGCCTGAACGCACTACTGGGATTGGATGATGCTCAACCGCTCGCCGACCACCATCTCGGTGATCCAGTCCACCAGGATCGAGGTGTAGGCCTGTTGGGAAACCGGATCGCTGAGGGAGTGGTCAGCGCCATCGATGATGCGGTGAGTCAGGGAATGGGTCTGCTGGCACGCGGCGCGGTAACTCATGATGGTGGCGTGGGGCACATGGTCATCGGTTTCCGATTCGACAATCAGCACATCACCGGTAAACGCCGCACAAGCATGTAAGGCGCGGTTGGTCTCGGCATGCACCAGGGTGCTGCGGTAATCCATCAAATCGACCTTATCCAGATCGCGCTTGGGCTTGAGCCATTCCTGATCGCGGTACAACGCCGGCACACGCAGCGCCAGCCAGCGTACCGGGCGCAGCGAAGTGAGGATTGCAGCCAGGTAGCCGCCATAACTGGTGCCCACGACCGCCACCGCCGAGGTGTCGATGGCAGGATGGGCGAGCAGCCGGTCATACGCCGCCAGCAGGTCCCGCAGGTTGTCTTCGCGGGTGACGCGGTTCAATGGAATACCGTTGCCAGCATGACCGCGCAGGTCGAAGGTCAGGCACACACACCCCAGGCCGGCGATGCCTTTGGCCCGCTCCAGATCCCGCTCTTGGCTACCGCCCCAGCCGTGCACAAACAACACGCCCGGCACTTTGGATTTAGGGCTCAGAAACGTGCCGCTCATTTGTTCGTCGTCGATATCGATGGAAATGGTTTCACTTCTAGCCGTCATAAGATTTAACCGTCACGTACTTGAGAAGAAATTCGCTGTTTTCCGCGGGGCCGCGGTACACCTCAATGGCATCCGCCGGCAGCGCTTGGTCCACGTAGGTTTCTACCGAGGACACATGAATGGCTTTAAGGCCCGGGTGGTTGATGAAGCTCTGCAGCGCCGCGACTTCCGCGCTGCTGGCGCCGCCCATGCGCCAGGATTGTTCGAGCACGCCACTACGACGCTGGCCGTGGCTATCCAAGCCTTGAGCGATGTCGTAGTTGCGCCGTGAGGCATAGAAGCCGGGGTAGGCTTCATCAGCTGCCGTGTCGAAGACCTGCGCTTGCTCGATGGCCAGGCGTACGTCCTCGGGCAGATCGAGCTTAAGCAAGTCTTCGTAATAACCGGGTACGACCAGCAGGTCGGATCCGCCATAGACACCTTCGCCCTCCCCGTCTTCGGTCAGGTATTGCTCGCCGCAGTAACTGAACACGTGATCGCCGATAAAACTCTGGCCCACGCTATGGGTGACCACATCATGCAGGTCCTGCTCCAACACCACGCCTTCGTCGAACAATTGCACGGCCTCAGGCCTGGCCAGCACGGCTTTGAAGGCATCGAGGCTGTGGATAACTTCCTGGCCGCGTCCAGCGCAGGCGTGCACTGGTTTCAGGCGAATGGGCCCGTCGTTGAGCAAACGCGTGGCAGCGGGCAGTGCGTCTTCGAGCGCGAATACACTGAGGCCTTCCAACACGACTTTTTTTACCCGCTCGCAGAACAACGACGACCACCCCTCTGGCGCCTTGGCCTCAGGGCTTAACAAACCATGGCTGATGGCTTTGGTGCAGATGAAGTCGTGATCGACATAGCCGCCCCATAGATCTTCGGGGCCTTTGACGTTAAGGGCCCGGGCTTGCGCCGGGCCCACAAGAGTTTGCGTGGGCAGTAAATACAGCTCACGGCCAGCATGTTTTTGCGGATCGTAGCTGCCACCGAATTTAAGCCCCAGAATTTGCGCCAGCCAGCGGGCCAGGGCGAGGTTTGTGTGGACTTCATGCTGAGGTGCGCCCTCTCGTATGGAGTAAGCGACCACCCATTTTTTGCGTTGTGTCGGGGTCATGCTTCCCCCTTGGCCTTCCGGCCATGTGTGTATCAAGAAGGCTGCAGGGATCAGGCCAAAACACGGAGGGGCGGGACCGGTTTGAAATCAATCAGTTACTGAAAAACCGATGGCATTTGGCCTGTTTTATTCTGCACGACGAGGCGTCAAGTGCGCGGCGTTCTGCACGATTCACACGCCAAAACGGCTGCGATAATCACTGGGCGCCAGACCTGTGATTTTCTTGAAAATGGCGCGAAAGGCGCTGGGATCCTGATAGCCCACGGTCCAGGCGATATGGTCGATGGTGCCGTTGGTGAACTCCAACATCTGCCGCGCCTTGCCCACACGCAGGTGCTGGCAGTATTCGGTGGGTTTCAAGCCAGTGGCGCCGCGAAAGCGCCGCAGGAAAGTTCGTTCTTCCAACCCCGCCTCTTGCGCCATGGTCGCGACGGACACATCTACCGCCCCGCTGGCTTGCAACCAATGTTGAACCTTGAGAATGGCCGCGTCGCCATGACCGAGGATCGGCGCAAAGTTACTGCCGCACTGGCTGGCGCTGTCGCTGTGTTCGATGACCAAGAACCGCGCGGTGTCGGCAGCGATGCTCGGCCCCATGAGACGGTCAACCAGACGCAGGCCCAGTTCGGACCACGCCATCAGCCCCGCCGTAGTAATCAGGTCGCCGTCATCGACAATAGGTTTGTCCGCCTCCAGGCGCACGGAGGGGTAGCGTGCGGCAAAAGACTTGGCGGAAGACCAATGGGTAGTAGCGCTGCGCCCATCCAGCAAGCCACTGCGCGCCAGCATGATCGAGCCGATACAGACGCCACCGAGTACGGTCCCCGTCGCGTGCTGCTGACGAAGCCACTCCAACAGCGCAGGCGGCGCTTGTTCTTCGGTGAACTCACCGATCGACGGGGGCACCAGCACGGCCATCATCGGCTGGTCGGGGCCTGGGTGGCTGTCGAATACCCTTTTCAGCGAGCCATCGGCACTTACCTGCCAATGACTGATACGCAGCAGCGGCAGTTGTGCAGACTGATGCTCGGCCGCAATCCGGTTGGCCACGCCGAACAGGTCGGTCAGGCCATGCACGGCGGCCAATTGCGCCCCTTCGTAGATCAACACGCCCAGCTCAACAACAGCCATTGTCAGTTTTCCCCCTGTTATTGTCGGTGCAGCCAATCCCCGGCGCCGGCGCCAGCTAAGATACTGGGCCCATCAACCCATCACGAGGCAATACCCATGGCCAAGCAAGCGCTCATCCTAATCGATATCCAGAACGACTACTTCCCCCAGGGCAAGTGGCCGCTTGATGGTGTGGAAGCTGCGGCGGACAAGGCTGCGCAGGTGCTCAAGGCGTTCCGCCAGGCAGGTGATGCGGTGATTCATGTGCGCCATGAATTCACGTCCGAAGATGCACCGTTCTTCACGCCTGGGTCACAAGGCGCGCAGTTGCATCCAAAGGTACTGAACGAAAGCAATGAGCCTGTGGTGCTTAAACATTTCGTGAACTCGTTTCGTGAAACCAATCTGCGCGCCTTGCTGGAACAACGCAGCATCACCGAACTGGTGGTGGTCGGCAGCATGAGCCACATGTGCGTCGATGCCGTGGTGCGGGCCGCAGCGGATCTGGGCTACAAGGTCACGGTGATTCATGATGCCTGCGCCACCCGCGATCAGGAGTTCAACGGGCAGGTGATTCCGGCCGCGCAGGTGCATGGCGCGTACATGGCCTCGTTGGCGTTTGGGTATGCGGGCGTGGTGTCGGCGGAGGAGTATTTGAAGGCGCAAGCAGCGGCGGCGTAAACGCTGCTTGCCTGGGTGTTTTAGCGGGTCGCGATAATAAAGAGGCGCGGGAACGGCAGTAACACAGTGCCATCCGCCAGGGCTGGATACGCCTGGGCAATCCGCGCCTGATATTCCTGTAGAAAGGCGGCTTTTTCACCATCGGTCAAAGGCGCAAGGAATGGACGCAATCCCGTGCCCTTGAACCACTCCACCACAGCCCCGTGATCCGCCAACGGGTGCAGGTAGGTCGTGCGCCATACGTCAACGGCAGCGCAGTGCTTGCTCAGCAACTCGTAGTAGTAGCTCGCCGCGTACCGCTCATTGTGTTTGACCGTATCAAGCTTTGCAGACCACGGGCCATCGGCCGCGACTTCACGCGCAAGCCGGTGTGCAGGCTCATCGAGGTTGTCCGGGGTTTGCACTGCCAGCGTGCCGCCGAGCGTCAGTTGGTTGACCAGATGAGGGTAAAGCGTGCTGTGGTTGGGCACCCATTGCAGCGAAGCGTTGGCCAGGATCACGTCGAATTTTTGCGCGGGACTCCAGGCGCCGATATCGGCCAGTTCAAAGCTCAATTCCGGCAGGCGTTTGCGGGCGTCGATCAACATATCGTCGGAGCTGTCCATGCCGATGACATGTGCTTGAGGGAAGCGCTCGGCCAGCACTTCAGTGGAGTTGCCAGGGCCGCAACCCAGGTCAACGGCGGTTTTCACGTCACTATTTGGAATGGCTGCAACCAAGTCACGGACCGGACGGGTGCGTTGTTGCTCGAACATCGTGTACTGCTTGGCAGACCAGGTCATCGCGGCTTTCCTTGTTCTTTGGAAGGGGCTACAGCCTAAATCGTGTGACCCATGAGGACAAATGCCAGGGCCGGAGATCTTCTATGCCGTCATTTCATCCGCTTCAGAAAACTCATGTACGGATCGCCATTGAGGATGAAGTCTTCGCGCATCCGGCCGTCAAGCATGGGTTCAAGACTGGTAGGGGTGAGTAATTTGTGCTTTGGCAGACGAAACGCCTGTTCATGGTCCGAGTAGGTATACCGTTGGAAATGCAGTGCATTGCCTATCCAGTGGACGTCGTTGTAGAGGTAATGCCAGTTTTTGTCACTGGGCGTACTCAGGTAAAAAACCCCGTTCACATCTCGGGTAATTTCATACATCACAAAATTACTGGAGCTCCATTTGCCGACGTAGCGGTCCATACCCGGATGGTCGGGAATGGCAGGGGCAGCGACGAAATCACTGTCAGTGTAGGGCGTACTCCGGGCCTGCTCGGCCTTGAGCTGAGGGTAGCGTTCGCACACAGAATCGATGCTGTCGACTTTTTCAAGGTCGTACCTGATTTCCATGCCATCCGTTCGGGAAGTGAACTGCATGGCCTCGGGAGAAAAGGTCAGCACCTTCAGCTCAATGGTTTTGGTCGGTAATATCATGTTGATTACCTCCCCATTGTCAGCCACGGAATAAGCGACCACGTTCGTCGGTTCCCGAGTTGATTTCACGCAGTCGAAAGCGTGCATCAACAATTGGCCATCGGACCTGAACTCAGCCACGGTCGTTTGACCTTCGTTCAATGACTGCATGGCCCAGAGGCCGACAATCAGGTTTTTAGAAGCTTTTGGCTCAGCGTGTAACGCGGTGCAGCCGGCCGCCAAAACGACGGCCAATACGTAGCGCAGCAGTGTGTTCGACACGATGTTCATCCATGACTGTGTGGGTCGGCGGTTCTCAATGCGAACCTACAAACAAAAAAGCCCCAAGAGCAGGGCTCATGGGGCTTTTCGGGAAAGCTTTACGGATTGCTCCGAGCGATATCCTAGAAAGGAATATCGTCATCAAAGCTATCGAAATCCGGAGCCGGTTGCGGAGCGGCCTGTTGTGGCGCTGGACGCGACTCACGCTGTGGCTGCTGGCTTGGCTGTGGACGCGACTGCTGTGGACGCGGTGCCGAGTTGGACATGCCGCCCTGGCCCTGTTGATCGCCTTGTGGACGACCGCCCAGCAGTTGCATGGTGCCTTGCATGTCGACCACGATTTCAGTGGTGTAACGCTTGATGCCGTCTTTTTCCCACTCGCGGGTCTGCAGTTTGCCTTCGATGTAGACCTGCGAACCTTTGCGCAGGTATTCGCCGGCGATCTCTGCAACCTTGCCAAACATCGACACACGGTGCCACTCGGTTTTCTCGACCTTCTGGCCGGTTTGCTTGTCGGTCCACTGTTCGCTGGTCGCCAGACTCAGGTTGGTCACGGCGTTACCGTTAGGCAAGTAGCGAACTTCGGGATCCTGGCCGCATGTACCGACCAATATGACTTTGTTAACCCCACGGGCCATAACGTTCTCCTAAGCTGGGCGCGCTGTCGGCACTGGATTGACCAGTTGCTCAAGCGTCGCGCGATCCAATAATTCGGTGTCCAATTTGATGTAAATGGCCGCCTCTTCAGCGACCACGACTGCATCTGTTACCCCTACGACTGCCTTCAGGCGCTCTACCAGACCGCTTTCACGGATCGCCTCAGGCGATAGCGGCAAACGCAGACTTGTGACGTAGGGAGGTTCGCGCATGGTAACAGCAAAGACCAGCCAAAGTGCAGCAAGCCCGGCGCATCCGAGGAACACAACCGACAAACCGCCATGCTGGAACATCCAGCCGCCCATGATGCCGCCCAACGCCGAGCCAAGGAACTGGCTGGTGGAATACACCCCCATGGCCGTGCCTTTGCCACCCGCCGGTGAAACTTTACTGATCAGCGAAGGCAATGAAGCCTCCAGCAGGTTGAACGCGGTAAAAAACACCACCGTCCCGATCACAAGCGCCCGAAGGCTGTCGCCGAACTGCCAGAAGAATAGTTCAGTGAGCATCAATGTCGCGACGGCACCCAGGAGAACTCGTTTCATTTTGCGTTTCTTCTCGCCGTAGATGATGAGCGGAATCATGGCGAAGAACGAAATCAGCAGAGCAGTGAGGTAGACCCACCAGTGCTGCTCCTTGGGCAGCCCGGCTTTTTCCACCAGGGCCAGGGGCAAGGCGACGAAGCTGCACATCAGCATTGCGTGTAATACGAAGATACCTAAATCCAGGCGCAGCAGGTCTGGGTGCTTGAGCGTCGGCAACAACGCCTTGCGTGCGACACCCGACTCCCGGTGCTGCAACGTGCCGGTGGAGCGCGGCACCATAAAGGCCACGATCACGATCCCGAACAACGCCATGCCGCCGGTGGCCAGGAATAAGCCGTGCAGGCCGAAAGCACGAGTCAGCAAGGGACCGACCACCATGGCCACCGCAAACGACAGGCCAATGGTCATGCCGATCATGGCCATGGCCTTGGTGCGGTGTTGTTCGCGGGTCAGGTCAGAGAGGAGCGCCATCACCGCAGCGGAAATCGCCCCAGCACCCTGCAGGATACGCCCGGCGATCACACCCCAGATGGAATCGGACTGCGCCGCGAGCACACTGCCGAGGGCGAAGACGATCAGCCCGAGGTAAATCACCGGACGACGGCCAATGCGGTCGGAAATGATCCCAAAAGGGATCTGAAAAATCGCCTGGGTCAGGCCGTAGGCGCCAATCGCCAGGCCGATCAGTGCGGGGGTCGCGCCTGCCAGATCCATTCCATAGGTCGCCAGTACCGGCAACACCATGAACATGCCAAGCATACGGAACGCGAACACCAGGGCCAGACCGCTTGCTGCTCGGGTCTCGCCGCTACTCATGCGTTCGCTGTGGGGATCGTGCATGGAAAAACCTCGTGTGAACCGGCGGCGATTCTACCAGTCCCATCGATTGAGAGGGTATATGCGGCGCTTTGCCGCGCAGCTTTCATGTAAGGCTGCACCCGGCACTTTGACAGTGTATATTCATCCAGTCTTTAGCCGTATACTCCGGCATTATTTACGCCCGCCGTGCGAGGCCATCTTGGACAAGATCCTGATTCGTGGGGCTAGAACCCACAACCTGAAGAACATCGACCTGACCCTGCCCCGGGACAAACTGATTGTCATCACCGGCTTGTCCGGCTCGGGCAAGTCGTCCCTGGCGTTCGACACGCTGTATGCCGAAGGTCAGCGCCGCTATGTGGAATCGCTGTCGGCCTATGCCCGGCAGTTCCTGTCGATGATGGAAAAGCCTGACGTCGACACCATCGAAGGTCTGTCGCCGGCGATTTCCATCGAACAGAAGTCGACATCCCACAACCCACGCTCCACCGTGGGCACCATCACCGAAATCTACGACTACCTGCGCCTTCTGTACGCGCGGGTAGGTATTCCGCGCTGCCCGGACCACGACATTCCGCTGGAAGCCCAGACCGTCAGCCAGATGGTCGACTTGGTACTGGCCCAGCCGGAAGGCGCCAAGCTGATGCTGCTGGCCCCGGTGATTCGCGAGCGTAAGGGCGAGCACCTTTCTGTTTTCGAAGAGCTGCGTGCCCAGGGTTTTGTACGCGCACGCATCAACGGCAAGCTGTATGAGCTGGATGAAGCGCCAAAGCTCGACAAGCAGAAGAAGCATTCGATCGATGTAGTGGTCGACCGTTTCAAAGTGCGCGCCGACCTGCAGCAGCGTCTTGCCGAGTCATTCGAAACCGCGCTGAAACTGGCGGACGGTATTGCCCTGGTGGCGCCGATGGATGACGAGCCGGGTGAAGAGATCATCTTCTCCGCACGCTTTGCCTGCCCGATCTGTGGCCACGCCATCAGCGAGCTGGAACCCAAGCTTTTTTCCTTCAACAACCCGGCCGGCGCTTGCCCGACCTGCGATGGTCTTGGGGTAAAGCAATTCTTCGACATCAAACGCCTGGTCAACGGCGAGCTGACGTTGGCGGAGGGGGCAATACGCGGCTGGGACAGGCGTAATGTCTACTACTTCCAGATGCTGGGTTCACTGGCGTCTCACTATAAATTCAGCCTTGAAGTGCCATTCAACCAACTGCCGGCAGATCAGCAGAAGGTCATCCTTAATGGCAGTGGCTCGCAGAACGTCGACTTTAAATACCTGAACGACCGTGGCGACATCGTCAAGCGCTCCCACCCGTTCGAAGGCATCGTGCCGAACTTGGAGCGGCGCTACCGCGAGACCGAATCGGCGAGCGTGCGCGAAGAGTTGGCGAAATTCCTCAGCACTCAACCTTGCCCGGATTGCCGTGGCACTCGCCTGCGTCGTGAGGCGCGGCATGTATGGGTGGGTGAGAAGACGCTGCCGGCAGTGACCAATCTGCCGATTGGCGATGCCTGTGAATACTTCGGTGTCCTCAAGCTGACAGGACGCCGTGGGGAGATTGCCGACAAAATCCTCAAGGAAATCCGTGAGCGGTTGCAGTTCCTGGTTAACGTGGGCCTGGATTATCTTTCGCTGGATCGCAGTGCCGATACTCTGTCGGGCGGTGAAGCGCAGCGTATTCGCCTGGCCAGCCAGATTGGTGCCGGGCTGGTAGGCGTTTTGTACATCCTTGATGAGCCGTCCATTGGTTTGCACCAACGGGATAACGACCGACTGCTGGGTACGCTGAAACACCTGCGGGATATCGGCAACACGGTAATCGTAGTCGAGCACGACGAAGACGCGATTCGCCTGGCGGATTATGTGGTCGATATTGGCCCAGGTGCCGGCGTACATGGTGGGCATATTGTTGCCGAGGGTACGCCGGCCGAAGTCATGGCTCACCCGGACTCGTTGACCGGCAAGTACTTGTCTGGCCGCGTGAAGATTGAAGTACCGGCTAAACGCACGCCGCGCAACAAGAAGATGGCGCTACACCTCAAAGGCGCACGCGGGAACAACCTGCGTAATGTCGACCTTGAAATTCCGCTGGGCTTGCTGACCTGCGTGACCGGTGTTTCTGGATCGGGCAAGTCGACACTGATCAACAACACCCTGTTCCCACTGAGCGCAACCGCCCTGAACGGTGCAACCACCCTGGAAGCGGCGGCACATGACAGCATCAAAGGCCTGGAGCATTTAGACAAGGTCGTCGACATCGACCAAAGCCCGATTGGCCGCACGCCGCGTTCTAACCCAGCGACCTACACTGGGCTGTTTACACCGATTCGCGAGCTGTTCGCCGGTGTTCCGGAGTCACGCTCGCGTGGCTACGGTCCTGGCCGGTTCTCGTTCAACGTCAAGGGCGGGCGCTGTGAGGCGTGCCAAGGCGATGGTCTGATTAAGGTGGAGATGCACTTCCTGCCGGATATTTATGTGCCGTGCGACGTATGTAAGAGCAAGCGCTATAACCGCGAAACCCTGGAGATCAAGTACAAGGGCAAGAACATCCACGAAACCCTGGAGATGACCATCGAGGAAGCTCGCGTGTTCTTCGACGCGGTTCCAGCATTGGCGCGCAAGCTGCAAACACTGATGGATGTAGGCCTGTCGTATATCAAGCTGGGACAGTCGGCGACCACGCTGTCCGGGGGTGAGGCGCAGCGGGTGAAGCTCTCTCGCGAGCTGTCCAAGCGCGATACGGGCAAGACTCTGTATATCCTCGATGAGCCGACCACGGGCCTTCACTTCGCAGATATCCAGCAACTGCTGGACGTGCTTCACCGATTGCGCGACCACGGCAACACTGTGGTCGTGATTGAGCACAACCTTGATGTGATCAAGACTGCTGACTGGTTGGTGGATCTGGGGCCGGAAGGCGGTTCCAAGGGTGGCCAGATCATCGCGGTAGGTACACCGGAGCAAGTCTCCGAAATGCCGCAGTCCCACACCGGTTACTACTTGAAGCCGCTGTTGGAGCGTGATCGGGCCTGATGTATGCCCCATAAAAAAGCCCCTGTCACTTTGCGGTGACAGGGGCTTTTTAGTAGCCGGAAATCAGAACTGCGATTGCAGATAATTCTCCAGCCCTACCAACTTGATCAGGCCCAACTGCTTTTCCAGCCAGTAGGTGTGATCTTCTTCGGTGTCGTTTAACTGCACACGCAGGATTTCCCGCGTGACGAAGTCACTGTGCTGCTCGCAGAGCTCGATGCCCTTGCAGAGCGCAGCACGCACCTTGTACTCAAGGCGAAGATCGGCTGCGAGCATGTCAGGTACGCTGGTGCCCACGTCCAGATCATCGGGACGCATGCGCGGCGTGCCTTCGAGCATCAGGATACGACGCATCAGCGCGTCAGCGTGCTGTGCCTCTTCTTCCATCTCGTGGTTGATACGCTCATAGAGTTCGGTAAAACCCCAGTCTTCGTACATACGCGAGTGGATGAAATATTGGTCACGAGCTGCCAGTTCGCCCGTCAGCAACGTGTTGAGGTAATCGATTACGTCGGGGTGACCTTGCATCGCCCTACATCTCCCTGCTTGAAAGTCTGTAGTTTGAACCATGATGACTCGGAGGTCACGGGACTAACGGCATAAAAGTGAAGATTTCCGGAGAAAAGTAGCGAAAATAACGCAAAAACCGCCCAAATGAGGGCGGTTCTGCTTATCGTTTAGAGTCAGTTAAGCGATACACCCAATGCCTTTGCGATTGCTTCTCCATATGCAGGGTCCGCTTTGTAAAAGTGCGCCAATTGACGCTGAACCACATCATTGGAAACCCCAGCCATTGCACCCGCGATGTTATTGGTGAGCAGGGCTTTCTGATCATCGTTCATCAGGCGGAACAGCGCCCCGGCGTGGCTGTAGTAGTCAGTGTCTTCCCGATGATCGTAACGATCAGCGGCACCGCTCAGGGCCAAGGCTGGCTCGGCGTACTGCGGAGCTTGCTTAGGTGCATCGGCGTAGCTGTTTGGCTCGTAGTTAGGGGCGGCACCACCGTTGCTGCCGAAAGCCATCGACCCGTCACGCTGGTAGCTATTTACCGGGTTGCGCGGCGCATTTACCGGCAACTGCTGGTGATTGGTGCCAACACGGTAGCGGTGGGCATCAGCGTAGGCAAAAACCCGACCTTGCAGCATGCGGTCTGGGGACAGGCCAACACCTGGGACCATATTGCTCGGGCCGAATGCTGCCTGCTCAACTTCAGCAAAGTAGTTTTGCGGGTTGCGATTGAGCTCAAGCTCACCAACTTCGATCAACGGAAATTCCTTCTGCGACCAGGTTTTGGTCACGTCGAAAGGATTCTCGTAGTGAGCGTTAGCCTGGGCTTCAGTCATGATCTGGATGCAGACGCGCCATTTCGGGAAATCACCGCGCTCGATCGCACCGAACAGATCACGCTGGGCGTAATCGGGGTCGGTACCGGCCAAGCGTGCAGCATCGGCTGGAGCCAGATTCTTGATCCCCTGCTTGGTTTTGTAGTGCCATTTCACCCAGTGACGCTCACCATTAGCATTGATCAGGCTGTAAGTGTGGCTGCCAAAGCCGTGCATGTGACGGTAGCCGTCTGGAATGCCACGGTCCGAAAACAAGATGGTCACTTGGTGCAGCGCCTCAGGGGAGTGCGACCAAAAGTCCCACATCATCTGTGCGCTTTTGAGATTGCTTTGCGGCAGACGCTTCTGAGTGTGAATGAAGTCAGGGAATTTCAGCGGGTCGCGAATGAAGAACACCGGAGTGTTGTTCCCCACGATGTCCCAGTTGCCTTCCTCAGTGTAGAACTTCAAGGCAAAACCACGTGGGTCGCGCTCGGTATCAGCAGAACCACGCTCACCGCCCACAGTTGAGAAGCGCAGGAAGGTCGGGGTCTGCTTACCCACAAATTCAAACAGCTTGGCGCTTGTGTACTGAGTGATGTCTTGGGTGACTGTAAACGTTCCGTAGGCACCCGACCCTTTGGCGTGTACGCGGCGCTCAGGAATGTTTTCACGGTTGAAGTGAGCGAGCTTCTCGATCAGATGGAAATCGTCGAGCAACAGCGGGCCACGCGGGCCAGCAGAACGGGAATTCTGGTTATCTGCAACGGGAGCACCGCTGGCGGTAGTAAGGATTTTATTCTGGCTCATGCTCAATTTTCCTCAGGTCGGACTTAGAACTGCCGGCTAATCGGCTTGGGAGGATTATTGATCAGCAACATGACACGTACAAATTCATTAAATTTCACGCATCAATAGAAAATTACTACCAATAACCTCAACCGCATAGTGCCAAGCCCCTACCCCGAAAACTTGTACAAATCGCGCTTTTGTTACGCGCACAAAAAACCGGGCACTAGGCCCGGTTCTTTGTTACAGCTTGTCGTCTTACTCGGCGCTTACAGCTTCGCCGGCAGTAGCACGATCAACCAACTCAACGTACGCCATAGGGGCGTTGTCACCAGCGCGGAAACCGCACTTGAGGATGCGCAGGTAGCCACCCTCACGGGTAGCGTAACGCTTGCCCAGGTCGTTGAAGAGCTTACCAACGATAGCTTTCGAACGAGTACGGTCGAAAGCTAGACGGCGGTTAGCCAGGCTGTCTGTCTTAGCCAAAGTAATCAGCGGCTCAGCAACGCGACGCAGTTCTTTAGCTTTCGGCAGTGTAGTTTTGATCAGCTCGTGCTCGAACAGCGACACCGCCATGTTTTGAAACATGGCCTTGCGGTGCGAGCTGGTACGGCTCAGGTGACGACCACTTTTACGATGACGCATGGTTCATTCCTTACCAAACTCACGTTCGGTGATTACGACGATCAGGCAGTCGCCTTGTCGTCCTTCTTAAGACTTGCAGGCGGCCAGTTGTCGAGGCGCATGCCGAGGGACAGACCGCGGGAGGCCAGAACGTCCTTGATTTCAGTCAAGGATTTCTTGCCCAGGTTCGGAGTCTTCAACAGTTCTACTTCGGTACGCTGAATCAGGTCGCCGATGTAGTAAATGTTTTCCGCCTTAAGGCAGTTAGCCGAACGTACAGTCAGTTCCAGATCGTCAACCGGGCGAAGCAGGATCGGATCGATCTCGTCTTCCTGCTCGATTACCACTGGTTCGCTGTCACCTTTGAGGTCGACGAACGCAGCCAACTGCTGTTGCAGAATGGTTGCAGCGCGGCGGATAGCCTCTTCAGGATCCAGAGTACCGTTGGTTTCCAGATCAATAACCAGCTTGTCCAGGTTAGTACGCTGTTCGACACGGGCGTTTTCCACCACGTATGCGATACGGCGAACCGGGCTGAACGAAGAGTCGAGCTGCAAGCGACCAATGCTGCGGCTTTCGTCTTCATCGCTCTGACGCGAGTCGGCCGGTTCATAACCACGACCACGAGCTACAGTGAGCTTCATGTTCAGGGCGCCGTTAGACGCCAGGTTAGCGATTACGTGATCGGGATTAACGATCTCGACATCATGATCCAGCTGAATATCGGCAGCGGTAACCACCCCCGAACCCTTCTTCGACAAGGTCAGCGTAACTTCGTCACGGCCGTGCAGCTTGATAGCCAGACCTTTAAGGTTCAACAGGATTTCAATTACGTCTTCCTGTACACCTTCGATGGCGCTGTACTCGTGGAGCACACCGTCAATCTCGGCCTCGACTACTGCACAGCCGGGCATTGAGGACAACAGGATGCGGCGCAGCGCGTTGCCCAGGGTGTGGCCAAAACCACGCTCGAGAGGCTCGAGTGTGATCTTGGCGCGGGTTGGACTGACAACCTGCACATCAATGTGGCGGGGTGTCAGGAACTCATTTACCGAAATCTGCATGGATGCACCTATTTTCTAGCCCTTACTTGGAGTAGAGCTCGACAATCAGGCTTTCGTTGATGTCGGCGGACAGATCACTGCGAGCAGGAACGTTCTTGAAAACGCCCGACTTCTTCTCAGTGTCTACTTCTACCCATTCTACGCGGCCACGTTGGGCACACAGATCGAGAGCTTGGACAATGCGAAGTTGGTTTTTTGCTTTCTCGCGAACTGCGACCACGTCACCAGCACGAACCTGATAAGACGGAACGTTTACGGTCTGACCGTTAACGCTGATCGACTTGTGCGATACCAGCTGACGGGATTCGGCACGAGTCGAACCAAAGCCCATACGGTATACAACGTTGTCCAGACGGCATTCGAGCAATTGCAGCAGGTTTTCACCAGTTGCACCTTTCTTGCCAGCAGCTTCTTTGTAGTAGCCGCTGAACTGACGCTCGAGAACGCCGTAGATACGACGAACCTTCTGCTTTTCACGCAGTTGGGTGCCGTAATCGGACTGGCGACCGCGGCGTTGGCCGTGGATACCAGGTGCTGCTTCAATGTTGCACTTCGATTCGATCGCGCGCACGCCGCTCTTCAGGAAGAGATCGGTGCCTTCGCGACGAGCGAGTTTGCATTTTGGACCAATGTAACGAGCCATTCTTTACAATCTCCTGGATTACACGCGGCGCTTCTTCGGCGGACGGCACCCGTTGTGCGGGATTGGCGTCACGTCGGTGATGCTGGCGATCTTATAGCCACAGCCGTTCAAAGCACGGACAGCAGACTCACGACCTGGACCTGGACCTTTGACGTTAACGTCGAGGTTTTTCAGGCCATATTCCAGCGCAGCTTGACCAGCACGTTCAGCAGCTACTTGAGCAGCAAACGGGGTGGACTTGCGGGAACCGCGGAAACCCGAACCACCGGAGGTAGCCCAAGAAAGCGCGTTACCTTGACGGTCGGTGATGGTCACGATTGTGTTGTTAAAAGATGCATGGATGTGGGCGATGCCATCAACCACTGTCTTTTTAACTTTTTTACGAGGACGAGCAGCAGGTTTTGCCATGATTAATTTCCTGTCGATTCGCGTGGGCGATTACTTGCGGATCGGCTTACGCGGACCTTTACGGGTACGCGCGTTAGTCTTGGTACGCTGACCGCGTACTGGAAGACCACGACGATGACGCAGACCACGGTAGCAACCGAGGTCCATCAAACGCTTGATTTTCATGTTGATTTCGCGACGCAGGTCACCTTCAGTGGTGAACTTCGCCACTTCGCCACGCAACAGCTCAATCTGCTCGTCGCTCAGATCCTTGATCTTAGCGGCTGGGTTTACCCCAGTGTCTGCGCAAATTTTCTGCGCAGTAGTGCGACCAACACCATAGATGTAGGTCAGCGAGATAACAGTGTGCTTGTTATCTGGAATGTTAACGCCTGCAATACGGGCCATTCAGTGGGACTCCAATTGACAGCTACCTACGCCCCGGAAGCCAAGAAATAGGGCGCGAGATAATATCGCTGTAATAACAAATAATCAACCCGGCAGCGCACTAGCTGCCGGGCTTCAAGCGGATCACACTCAGCCTTGGCGCTGTTTGTGACGCGGTTCCGCGCTGCAAATTACTCGAACAACACCTTCGCGGCGAATAATCTTGCAGTTACGGCACAGCTTTTTCACCGATGCACGAACTTTCATCACCAACTCCTCGAACCTTATAGGTACTCAGCGCAACATGCCGCTGCCGTAACCCTTCAGGTTGGCTTTCTTCATCAGGGATTCGTACTGGTGCGAAACGAGGTGCGATTGTACTTGGGACATGAAGTCCATCACAACCACGACCACGATCAGCAACGAGGTCCCGCCAAGGTAGAACGGAACGTTTGCTGCAACCACAAGGAACTGGGGCAACAGGCAGACGGCCGTCATATATAGAGCACCGAACAGGGTCAAACGAGTCAGAACGCCATCAATGTAGCGCGCAGACTGCTCACCTGGACGGATACCCGGAATAAAGGCACCGGACTTCTTCAGGTTTTCCGCTACGTCTTTCGGATTGAACATCAACGCCGTATAGAAGAAGCAGAAGAAAATAATCCCTGCACTAAACAGCAGAATATTCAACGGCTGACCAGGAGCGATCGACTGAGAGAGGTCCTGCAGCCAGCCCATATTTTCAGACTGGCCAAACCAGGTACCCAACGAAGCCGGAAACAGCAAAATGCTGCTCGCGAAAATTGCCGGAATAACACCGGCCATATTCACTTTCAGCGGCAAGTGGCTAGTCTGCGCAGCAAAGACCTTACGGCCCTGCTGACGCTTGGCGTAGTGAACAGCAATACGACGCTGGCCACGCTCAATGAACACCACAAAACCGATAATCGCTACTGCCAGCAAACCGATAGCAACTAGGGCGAAGATATTGATATCACCCTGACGTGCAGACTCGAAAGACTGCCCAATCGCTCTCGGAAGACCGGCGACGATACCTGCGAAAATCAACATCGAGATACCGTTACCAACACCGCGCTCAGTAATCTGCTCACCCAGCCACATCATGAACATCGCACCAGCCACAAATGTGGATACCGCGACGAAATGGAAGCCAAAGTCACCAGTGAACGCAACGCCCTGCCCAGCCAGGCCAACGGACATGCCGATAGCCTGAACCAGAGCGAGAGCAACAGTGCCGTAGCGGGTGTACTGGCTAATCTTGCGACGGCCAGCTTCACCTTCCTTCTTCAACTGCTCCAGCTGCGGGCTGACGGCGGTCATCAACTGCATGATGATCGATGCCGAGATATACGGCATGATCCCCAGTGCAAAGATGCTCATCCGCTCCAGCGCGCCGCCGGAAAACATATTGAACAAGCTAAGAATGGTCCCCTCATTCTGTCGAAACAGGTCTGCGAGTCGGTCCGGGTTGATACCTGGAACCGGGATGTGTGCGCCTATTCGGTAGACGATAATCGCCAGGAACAGAAAACGCAGACGAGCCCAAAGTTCAGACATACCGCCTTTGCCGAGCGCTGAGAGAGCACCTTGCTTAGCCATTTATTCCTCGAACTTGCCGCCAGCTGCTTCGATAGCCGAACGCGCACCTTTGGTGGCGCCGATTCCCTTGCCGATAGTGACAGCGCGAGTCACTTCACCGGACAGCATGATTTTCACACGCTGTACGTTGACGTTGATCACGTTGGCATCTTTCAGGGTCTGCACAGTAACGATGTCGCCTTCCACTTTAGCCAGCTCGGACAGACGCACTTCTGCGCGATCCATAGCTTTCAGGGATACGAAACCGAACTTAGGCAGGCGACGATGCAGCGGCTGTTGACCGCCTTCAAAGCCTGGAGCAATGGTGCCACCGGAGCGGGAGGTTTGACCTTTGTGACCACGGCCACCAGTCTTACCCAAACCGCTACCGATACCACGGCCCGGACGATGCTTTTCGCGACGGGAGCCCGGCGCTGGACTCAGATCATTGAGTTTCATCGATTAACCCTCTACACGCAGCATGTAGTAAGCCTTATTGATCATCCCGCGATTCTCGGGAGTATCCTGGACTTCTACAGTGTGACCGATGCGACGCAGACCCAAACCTTTAACACACAGTTTGTGGTTAGGAATGCGGCCGGTCATGCTTTTGATCAGCGTTACTTTAACGGTAGCCATGATCAGAAGATCTCCTTGACAGTCAGACCACGCTTAGCAGCGATGGACTCAGGAGATTGCATGGCTTTCAAACCTTTGAAAGTGGCGTGAACCACGTTTACAGGGTTAGTCGAGCCGTAGCACTTGGCCAGAACGTTCTGAACACCAGCAACTTCGAGGACAGCACGCATAGCGCCGCCAGCGATGATACCGGTACCTTCAGAGGCAGGCTGCATGTACACCTTCGAAGCGCCATGGGCGGACTTCATTGCGTACTGCAGAGTGGTACCGTTCAAATCAACTTGGATCATGTTGCGACGAGCAGCTTCCATTGCCTTCTGGATCGCAGCAGGCACTTCACGTGACTTGCCACGGCCGAAGCCAACGCGCCCTTTACCATCACCTACCACGGTCAACGCAGTGAAAGTGAAGATACGGCCGCCTTTAACGGTTTTAGCTACGCGGTTAACTTGAACCAGCTTCTCAATGTAGCCTTCGTCGCGCTTTTGGTCGTTATTTGACATAACTTAGAACTCCAGCCCAGCTTCACGAGCAGCATCAGCCAGCGCTTTCACGCGGCCGTGGTACTTGAAGCCAGAGCGGTCGAAAGCCACTTGCGAGACGCCCGCGGCCTTAGCACGCGTAGCGACCAGCTGGCCAACCTTAGTGGCCGCGTCGATGTTGCCAGTGGCACCATCACGCAGTTCTTTATCCAAAGTCGAGGCGCTTGCCAGGACTTGGTTGCCGTCGGCCGAGATGACCTGGGCGTAGATGTGCTGCGACGAGCGGTACACGCAGAGACGCACGACTTCGAGTTCGTGCATTTTCAGGCGTGCTTTGCGAGCGCGACGCAGTCGAGTAACTTTTTTGTCGGTCATTTGCTATGCCCTACTTCTTCTTGGCTTCTTTACGACGGACGACTTCGTCCGCGTAGCGCACACCTTTGCCTTTGTAAGGCTCTGGTGGACGGAAGTCGCGGATCTCAGCGGCCACCTGACCTACCAGCTGCTTATCAATACCCTTGATCAGGATATCGGTTTGGCTAGGGGTCTCAGCGGTGATGCCTTCCGGCAGTTCGTAATCCACTGGGTGCGAGAAGCCAAGGGCAAGGTTCAAAACCGTGCCTTTTGCTTGCGCTTTGTAACCAACACCGACCAGCTGGAGCTTGCGCTCGAAGCCTTGGCTTACGCCTTGGACCATGTTGTTTACCAACGCACGCGTGGTACCGGCCATTGCGCGAGTTTGTTGATCGCCATTGCGAGCAGCGAAACGCAGCTCACCAGCTTCTTCAACGATCTCAACGGACGAATGGATGTTCAGTTCAAGAGTGCCCTTGGCACCCTTCACCGAAAGCTGTTGGCCTGCGAATTTGACTTCGACACCGGCTGGCAGCTTAACGGGGTTCTTAGCGACGCGAGACATGCTTATCCCCCCTTAGAACACAGTGCAAAGAACTTCGCCGCCGACACCGGCAGCGCGCGCAGCACGATCCGTCATCACACCTTTGTTGGTGGAGACGATAGACACGCCAAGACCGCCACGAACTTTCGGCAGATCTTCAGCGGACTTGTACTGACGCAGGCCTGGACGGCTAACGCGCTTCACTTCCTCGATGACCGAACGGCCTTCGAAGTACTTCAGCTCGATGGACAGCAGTGGCTTGGTTTCGCTGCTGATCTGATAACCCGCAATGTAGCCTTCGTCTTTCAGGACTTTGGCAACAGCTACCTTCAACTTGGAAGATGGCATGCTTACGACGGACTTTTCAGCCATCTGGGCATTACGGATACGAGTTAGCATGTCCGCTAACGGGTCCTGCATACTCATGGGCTAGACGCTCCTAATACAAAAAAATTAGCCTTGCGGCTACATATGTCGCCGAGAATCTCCGAGCGTAAAAAACACGGGCTCAGGCGAGCCGCGTATTTTAGACACACTCCGGAAATGAAACAAGCCCCAAAAGGGGCTTGTTCCAAATTCAAGGTCACCGGCGGTCAGTATCTTGCGATGCAGCCCCCCTAGACGCTGAAAGTACTTACCAGCTAGCTTTAACCAGACCTGGTACGTCACCACGCATTGCCGCTTCACGCAGTTTGTTACGGCCGAGGCCGAACTTGCGGTAAACGCCGTGTGGACGACCGGTCAGGCGGCAGCGGTTACGCATGCGCGAAGCGCTTGCGTCACGTGGCTGCTTCTGCAAAGCAACTGTAGCTTCCCAACGCGCTTCTGGACTTGCGTTCAGATCAACGATGATTGCTTTCAGTGCTGCACGCTTCTTGGCGTACTTGGCAACCGTGAGCTGACGCTTCAGCTCGCGGTTTTTCATGCTCATCTTGGCCATGGTCCTACTCCAATCAGTTGCGGAACGGGAATTTGAAAGCACGCAACAGAGCGCGACCTTCATCATCGTTCTTGGCAGTGGTGGTCAGGGTGATGTCCAGACCGCGGAGAGCATCGATCTTGTCGTAGTCGATTTCCGGGAAGATGATCTGCTCTTTCACGCCCATGCTGTAGTTACCACGACCATCGAAGGACTTGGCATTCAGGCCGCGGAAGTCGCGAACCCGAGGCAGGGAGATCGACAGCAGACGATCCAGGAATTCGTACATACGCTCACGGCGCAGAGTCACTTTGACGCCGATCGGCCAACCTTCACGGACTTTAAAGCCAGCGATGGATTTCCGAGCGTAAGTCACAACGACTTTTTGACCGGTGATCTTTTCCAGGTCAGCAACAGCGTGCTCGATGACTTTTTTGTCACCGACCGCTTCGCCCAAACCCATGTTCAGGGTGATTTTGGTAACGCGTGGAACTTCCATCACGTTCGAGAGCTTAAGTTCTTCCTTAAGCTTCGGTGCGATTTCTTTCCAGTAAATCTCTTTTAGTCGTGCCATGGTCTTCTACCTAGCAGTGTTCAAGCATCAACCGCTTTTTGGGTCGACTTGAAGACACGAATTTTCTTGCCATCTTCTACTTTAAAACCAACGCGGTCAGCCTTGTTGGTTTCGCCGTTGAAAATGGCGACGTTAGAAGCGTCCAGAGGAGCTTCTTTTTCGACGATACCGCCCTGCACGCCCGACATAGGGTTAGGCTTGGTATGGCGCTTAACCAGATTCAGACCACCAATAACCAGACGGTTATTAGCGAGAACCTTAAGAACCTTACCGCGCTTACCTTTGTCTTTGCCGGCGATCACGATGATCTCGTCGTCACGACGAATCTTTTGCATGTCGGATCTCCTTACAGCACTTCTGGGGCGAGCGAGACGATCTTCATGAACTTCTCAGTACGAAGTTCACGCGTCACTGGCCCAAAGATACGGGTGCCGATCGGCTCTTGCTTGTTGTTCAGAAGAACAGCAGCGTTGCCATCAAAGCGGATAATAGAGCCGTCTGCACGGCGTACACCGTGACGAGTGCGGACTACAACAGCAGTCATCACTTGGCCTTTTTTCACCTTACCGCGAGGAATTGCTTCCTTCACGGTAACTTTGATGATGTCACCGATACCAGCGTAACGACGATGGGAGCCACCCAGCACCTTGATGCACATAACACGGCGAGCGCCGCTGTTATCGGCCACATCGAGCATGGATTGAGTCTGAATCATATAATTTCTCCGACCCCTAGTCCTTAGACTTCCACAGCGCGTTCGAGAACATCAACCAGCGCCCAAGACTTGGTCTTGGCCAGCGGACGAGTTTCACGAATAGTGACCTTGTCGCCGATGTGGCACTGATTGGTTTCGTCGTGCGCGTGCAGCTTAGTCGAACGCTTAACATATTTACCGTAGATCGGGTGCTTAACGCGACGCTCGATCAAAACGGTGATGGTTTTGTCCATCTTGTCGCTGACAACACGGCCAGTCAGCGTACGGACAGTCTTTTCGGCTTCAGCCATGATCACTTACCTGCCTGCTGGTTGAGCACAGTCTTCACGCGAGCAATGTCACGCTTAACTTGCGAGAGCAGATGAGACTGCCCCAACTGGCCAGTTGCTTTCTGCATACGCAGATTGAACTGGTCGCGCAGCAGGCCGAGCAGTTGCTCGTTCAGCTGCTGTGCGGATTTTTCACGAAGTTCATTCGCTTTCATCACATCACCGTCCGTTTAACAAAGGCGGTGGCGAGCGGCAGCTTTGCAGCAGCCAGGGCAAAAGCCTCACGCGCCAGCTCTTCAGTTACACCCTCGATTTCATACAGGACTTTGCCTGGCTGAATCTGGGCTACCCAGTATTCCACGTTACCCTTACCTTTACCCATCCGAACTTCGAGGGGCTTTTTGGAGATCGGCTTGTCCGGGAATACACGGATCCAGATCTTGCCGCCACGTTTAACGTGACGGGTCAGTGCACGACGCGCTGACTCGATCTGACGAGCGGTGAGACGACCACGAGCTACAGACTTCAGCGCGAACTCGCCGAAGCTGACTTTGCTACCGCGCTGAGCCAGACCACGGTTGTGGCCTGTCATCTGCTTGCGGAACTTCGTACGCTTTGGTTGCAACATTTGGCGTACCCCTTACTTAGCAGCTTTTTTACGAGGCGCTGGTGCTTGTGGTTTCAGTTCTTCTTGGCGACCACCAATTACTTCGCCTTTGAAGATCCAAACCTTTACACCGATCACACCATAAGTGGTGTGAGCTTCGTAGTTGGCATAGTCGATGTCGGCACGCAGGGTGTGCAGTGGCACACGACCTTCGCGATACCATTCAGTACGTGCGATTTCAGCACCGCCGAGACGACCGCTCACTTGGATTTTGATGCCTTTGGCACCAATGCGCATGGCGTTCTGTACGGCGCGCTTCATAGCGCGACGGAACATTACGCGACGCTCCAGCTGCTGAGCTACGCTCTGCGCAACCAGCATACCGTCGAGCTCCGGCTTACGGATCTCTTCGATATTGATGTGCACAGGCACACCCATTTGCTTGGTCAGGTCCTGACGCAGTTTCTCAACATCTTCACCTTTCTTCCCGATAACGATACCTGGACGAGCGGTGTGGATGGTGATACGTGCAGTTTGTGCCGGACGATGGATATCGATACGGCTTACGGACGCGCTTTTTAGTTTGTCTTGGAGATACTCACGCACCTTCAGATCAGCGAACAAATAGTCCGCATAAGTCCGACCGTCTGCGTACCAGACGGAGGTGTGCTCCTTGACGATTCCCAGGCGAATGCCAATGGGATGTACTTTCTGACCCATCTCTTCGACTCCGTTACTTGTCAGCAACCTTGACAGTGATATGGCAAGACCGCTTGACGATGCGATCAGCACGGCCTTTGGCACGTGGCATGATGCGCTTCAGCGAACGCCCTTCGTTGACGAAAACGGTGCTGACCTTCAGGTCATCAACGTCTGCGCCTTCGTTATGCTCGGCGTTGGCTACGGCCGACTCCAGCACTTTCTTCATGATCTCGGCGGCTTTCTTACTGCTGAAAGCCAACAGGTTGAGCGCTTCGCCCACCTTCTTCCCGCGGATCTGGTCGGCGACCAAGCGGGCTTTCTGGGCGGAGATTCGAGCGCCCGACAACTTAGCGGCTACTTCCATTTCCTAACCCCTTAACGCTTGGCTTTCTTGTCTGCCACGTGCCCACGATAAGTGCGGGTACCGGCAAACTCGCCTAGTTTGTGGCCGACCATGTCTTCGTTCACGAGAACTGGGACGTGCAAGCGACCGTTGTGTACAGCGATGGTCAGACCGACCATTTGTGGCAGGATCATCGAACGACGCGACCAGGTTTTCACCGGCTTGCGATCGTTCTTTTCCGCCGCCACTTCGATCTTCTTCAGTAGGTGAAGATCAATAAAAGGACCTTTTTTCAGAGAACGTGGCACTGTCGTATCCCTCTATTTACTTGCGACGACGGACGATCATTTTGTCGGTACGCTTATTACCACGAGTCTTCGCGCCCTTAGTCGGGAAGCCCCATGGCGATACCGGATGACGACCACCAGAGGTACGACCTTCACCACCACCGTGTGGGTGGTCAACCGGGTTCATGGCAACACCACGAACGGTTGGGCGAACGCCACGCCAGCGCTTGGCACCAGCTTTACCCAGCGAACGCAGGCTGTGCTCGGAGTTCGAGACTTCACCTAGGGTCGCGCGGCATTCAGCCAGAACTTTACGCATCTCACCAGAACGCAGACGCAGGGTCACGTAGACACCTTCACGAGCGATCAGCTGAGCCGAAGCACCAGCGGAACGAGCAATTTGCGCGCCTTTACCTGGCTTCAATTCGATGCCGTGTACGGTGCTACCAACTGGAATGTTACGCAGCTGCAGAGCGTTGCCCGGCTTGATCGGCGCCAAGGCACCTGCGATCAGCTGGTCGCCAGCACTCACACCTTTAGGTGCGATGATGTAGCGACGCTCGCCATCTGCGTACAGCAGCAGAGCGATGTGAGCAGTACGGTTTGGATCGTATTCGATACGCTCAACAGTGGCAGTGATGCCATCTTTGTCGTTGCGACGGAAGTCGACCAAACGATAATGCTGCTTATGGCCACCACCGATGTGACGAGTGGTAATACGACCATTGTTGTTACGACCACCAGTCTTCGATTTTTTCTCGAGCAGCGGTGCGTGAGGAGCGCCTTTATGCAGCTCCTGGTTGACCACCTTGACCACAAAACGGCGGCCAGGGGAAGTCGGTTTGCATTTAACGATTGCCATGATGCACCCCTTCCTTACTCAGCACTGCTGCTGAAATCGAGATCTTGGCCTGGCTGAAGGGAGATAACTGCCTTCTTCCAGTCATTACGCTTGCCCAGACCGCGAGCAGTGCGCTTGCTCTTACCCAGAACATTCAGGGTAGTAACACGCTCTACTTTCACGCTGAACAGGCTTTCGACGGCCTTCTTGATTTCCAGCTTGGTTGCGTCAGTTGCAACCTTGAAAACGAACTGGCCTTTCTTGTCAGCCAGAACCGTAGCCTTTTCGGAAACGTGCGGGCCAAGCAGAACTTTAAATACGCGTTCCTGGTTCATCCCAGCAGCTCCTCGAATTTCTTCACGGCCGACACGGTGATCAACACCTTGTCGTATGCGATCAGACTAACTGGATCGGAACCTTGCACGTCACGTACATCAACGTGTGGCAGGTTGCGAGCAGCCAGGTACAGGTTCTGATCAACAGCTTCAGACACGATCAAAACATCGGTCAGGCTCATGTTGTTCAGTTTGCCCAGCAGATCTTTGGTTTTTGGACTTTCAACAGCGAAGTCCTGAACCACGACCAGACGATCAGTACGCACGAGTTCAGCAAGGATGGAGCGCAGAGCTGCGCGGTACATCTTCTTGTTGAGCTTCTGAGTGTGATCCTGTGGACGAGCTGCGAAAGTGGTACCGCCGCCACGCCAGATTGGGCTACGGATAGTACCGGCACGAGCACGGCCAGTGCCTTTCTGACGCCATGGGCGCTTACCGCCACCACGAACGTCGGAACGGGTCTTTTGCTGCTTGCTACCTTGACGGCCGCCGGCCATATAGGCCACGACTGCTTGGTGAACGAGCGTCTCGTTGAATTCGCCGCCAAATGTCAGTTCGGAAACTTCGATCGCTTGAGCGTCATTTACATTTAATTGCATGTCAGCTTCCCCTTAACCGCGAGCCTTGGCCGCTGGACGTACAACCAGGTTGCCGCCAGTAGCGCCAGGAACAGCACCCTTGACCAACAACAGATTGCGTTCAGCGTCGACGCGCACTACTTCGAGGGACTGCACGGTCACGCGCTCAGCGCCCATATGACCGGACATTTTTTTGCCCTTGAATACACGACCAGGAGTCTGGCACTGGCCAATAGAGCCCGGGACGCGGTGGGAGACGGAGTTACCGTGAGTGTTATCTTGACCACGGAAATTCCAACGCTTGATCGTACCCTGGAAGCCTTTACCTTTGGACTGACCGGTTACATCAACCAGTTGACCAGCGGCAAAGATTTCAGCGTTGATCAGATCGCCAGCCTGGTAGTCGCCATCTTCAAGACGGAACTCCATAACAGTGCGACCAGCTGCAACGTTTGCTTTAGCGAAGTGACCTGCTTGAGCAGCAGTCACGCGCGAAGCACGACGCTCGCCGACAGTGACTTGCACTGCACGATAGCCATCGGTCTCTTCAGTTTTGAACTGGGTGACGCGATTCGGTTCGATCTCAATGACCGTAACCGGAATGGAGACACCTTCTTCGGTGAAAATACGGGTCATACCGCATTTACGACCGACTACACCAATAGTCATGTTGTAAACCTCATGAGTGTACGGGGCTTTCACCCGCTATGGCCGCCCATTTCAGAGCGTTACACGACTAAGACCCAAGTCTTAGCCGAGGCTGATCTGAACTTCCACACCGGCCGCCAGATCAAGCTTCATAAGTGCATCAACGGTTTTATCCGTTGGCTGGACGATGTCCAGTACGCGCTTATGAGTACGGATCTCGTACTGGTCACGCGCGTCTTTGTTGACGTGCGGGGAGACCAGAACGGTGAACCGCTCTTTACGGGTAGGCAGTGGAATTGGACCACGCACTTGAGCACCAGTACGTTTCGCGGTTTCCACGATTTCCTGGGTGGATTGGTCGATCAGGCGATGGTCAAAAGCCTTCAACCTGATACGGATTTGCTGATTTTGCATTGGATTTCAGACTCCGGCTGCTATTCCCACCGAGCGCAATACGCCCGTTAAAAGGAGGCGCAATTCTATAGACGGCCCAGATGGGTGTCAACCCAATAAAAAGGCCCCCGCTAAGCGGGGGCCTCCTCAAAACATCAGAGCTATCTCAGAAGAGATAATTACTCGATGATTTTAGCTACAACGCCAGCACCAACGGTACGGCCGCCTTCACGGATTGCGAAGCGCAGACCGTCTTCCATAGCGATGGTTTTGATCAGGGTGACAACCATTTTGATGTTGTCGCCTGGCATTACCATTTCTACGCCTTCCGGCAGTTCGCAGTTACCAGTAACGTCGGTAGTACGGAAGTAGAACTGTGGACGGTAGCCTTTGAAGAACGGAGTGTGACGACCGCCTTCTTCTTTGCTCAGCACGTACACTTCAGCTTCGAACTTGGTGTGCGGCTTAACCGAACCCGGCTTAACCAGAACCTGGCCACGCTCAACGTCGTCACGCTTGGTACCACGCAGCAGAACGCCGCAGTTCTCGCCCGCACGACCTTCGTCGAGCAGCTTACGGAACATTTCAACACCGGTGCAGGTGGTGACGGTAGTGTCACGCAGACCAACGATTTCCAGTGGATCTTGAACCTTAACGATACCGCGCTCGATACGACCAGTCACAACAGTACCACGACCGGAGATCGAGAATACGTCTTCGATTGGCATCAGGAACGGCTTGTCGATAACACGAACTGGATCTGGGATGTAGCTGTCCAGAGTCTCAACCAGTTTACGAACGGACGTGGTGCCCATTTCGTTGTCGTCTTTGCCTTCCAGAGCCATACGAGCAGAACCGATGATGATCGGAGTGTCGTCACCTGGGAAGTCGTAAGTGCTCAGCAGATCGCGCACTTCCATCTCAACCAGTTCCAGCAGCTCAGCGTCGTCTACCAGGTCAGCCTTGTTCAGGTAAACCACGATGTACGGAACGCCAACCTGGCGGGACAGCAGGATGTGCTCACGGGTTTGTGGCATCGGACCATCAGCGGCCGAGCAAACCAGGATCGCGCCGTCCATCTGGGCAGCACCGGTGATCATGTTCTTCACATAGTCGGCGTGACCTGGGCAGTCAACGTGAGCGTAGTGACGGATCAGCGAGTTGTATTCAACGTGCGCAGTGTTGATGGTGATACCACGAGCTTTTTCTTCTGGCGCGCTGTCGATTTTATCGAAATCAACGATTGCGGAACCGAACACTTCGGAGCAAACGCGAGTCAGAGCAGCAGTCAGAGTGGTTTTACCATGGTCAACGTGACCGATGGTGCCAACGTTGACGTGCGGTAGGGAACGATCAAATTTTTCTTTAGCCACGACAATTAACTCCTTGCCTAAAGGACTGAATCAGCCTTGTTTTTTGGATACAGTTTCAGCGATGTGCGCCGGAGCTGTGTTGTATTTTTTGAATTCCATAGAGTAGCTTGCGCGACCCTGGGACATGGAGCGAACGTCGGTCGCATAACCGAACATCTCACCCAACGGAACCTCGGCGCGAATCACTTTGCCGGAAACCGTGTCTTCCATACCCAAGATCATGCCGCGACGACGGTTAAGGTCGCCCATGACATCACCCATATAGTCTTCAGGTGTAACAACTTCTACCGCCATGATTGGCTCAAGCAACTCACCACCGCCCTTTTGGGCCAGTTGCTTGGTTGCCATGGAAGCAGCCACCTTAAACGCCATCTCGTTGGAGTCGACGTCGTGGTAAGAACCGTCAAAAACGGTTGCTTTCAGGCCGATCAGCGGATAGCCGGCAACAACACCGTTCTTCATCTGCTCTTCGATACCCTTCTGGATAGCAGGGATGTATTCCTTAGGAACAACACCACCCACTACTTCGTTCACGAATTGCAGACCTTCCTGACCTTCGTCAGCAGGAGCAAAACGGATCCAGCAGTGACCGAACTGACCACGACCGCCGGACTGACGAACGAACTTGCCTTCGATTTCACAGTTTTTCGTGATGCGCTCACGATAGGAAACCTGAGGCTTACCGATGTTGGCTTCGACGTTAAACTCACGGCGCATCCGGTCAACCAGGATGTCCAGGTGCAGCTCGCCCATGCCAGAGATGATCGTTTGACCAGTCTCTTCATCAGTCTTAACGCGGAAAGATGGATCTTCCTGAGCAAGCTTGCCCAAAGCGATACCCATTTTTTCCTGGTCATCCTTGGTCTTAGGCTCTACGGCAACCGAAATAACTGGCTCCGGGAAGTCCATGCGAACCAGGATGATTGGCTTAGCAGCGTCGCACAAAGTCTCACCAGTGGTGACATCCTTCATGCCGATCAGGGCCGCGATGTCACCAGCGCGCACTTCCTTGATCTCTTCACGGGCGTTTGCGTGCATTTGCACCATACGACCCACGCGCTCTTTCTTACCTTTAACCGAGTTGATCACACCGTCGCCGGACGCCAACACGCCCGAGTAAACGCGGACGAAAGTCAAGGTACCCACGAATGGGTCGGTAGCGATCTTGAACGCCAGGGCCGAGAACGGCTCGCTGTCGTCTGCATGACGCTCCATTTCCTCTTCCTCGTTATCAGGGTTGGTACCCTTGATAGCAGGAATGTCGGTTGGAGCAGGCAGGTAGTCGATCACAGCATCGAGAACCAGGGGAACACCCTTGTTCTTGAACGAGGAACCGCAAACAGCCAAGACGATCTCACCAGCGATAGTACGCTGACGCAGAGCGGCCTTGATTTCCACGTTGGTGAGTTCTTCACCTTCGAGGTACTTGTTCATCAGCTCTTCGCTGGCTTCGGCAGCAGCCTCAACCATGTTGTTGCGCCACTCGTCAGCCAGTTCCTGCAGTTCAGCAGGGATAGGCTTACGAACAGGAACCATACCTTTGTCGGAATCATTCCAGTAGACCGCTTCCATGTTGATCAGATCGATCTGACCCTGGAAGTTGTCCTCGGAACCGATAGCCAGTTGGATTGGCACCGGAGTGTGACCCAGACGCTGCTTGATCTGACCGATCACGCGCAGGAAGTTGGCACCAGCACGGTCCATCTTGTTTACGTAAACAAGACGTGGAACGCCGTATTTGTTGGCTTGACGCCATACGGTTTCCGACTGAGGCTCAACACCCGAAGTACCACAGAACACAACGACAGCGCCATCGAGTACGCGCAGGGAACGTTCAACTTCAATGGTGAAGTCTACGTGGCCCGGGGTATCGATTACGTTGAAGCGATGCTCGTCTTTGTACTGCTTCTCAGAACCTTTCCAGAAGGCGGTAATAGCAGCAGAAGTAATGGTAATACCACGCTCCTGCTCCTGAACCATCCAGTCTGTGGTCGCGGCGCCATCATGCACCTCGCCCATTTTGTGACTTTTGCCGGTGTAAAACAGTACGCGCTCGGTGGTGGTGGTTTTACCAGCATCCACGTGAGCAACGATACCGATGTTACGGTAGCGGCTAATCGGAGTAGTACGAGCCATAAAGCCCTCGCAAAATTAGTGAAGCTAAGATTAGAAGCGGTAGTGCGAGAAAGCTTTGTTAGCTTCAGCCATACGGTGCACGTCTTCACGCTTCTTAACAGCAGCACCTTTACCTTCAGCAGCGTCCAACAGTTCGCCAGCCAAACGCAGAGCCATAGACTTCTCGCCGCGCTTACGGGCGAAGTCTACCAACCAGCGCATTGCCAGGGCGTTACGACGGGACGGACGAACTTCAACCGGAACCTGATAAGTAGCGCCGCCTACACGGCGCGACTTCACTTCGACCAGCGGAGCGATGGCGTCGAGAGCTTTCTCGAAGATTTCCAGGGGGTCGCTGTTCTTGCGTTCTTTAACCTTTTCCAGCGCGCCATAAACGATACGCTCGGCAACGGCTTTCTTGCCGCTTTCCATCACGTGGTTCATGAACTTGGCCAGAATTTGGCTTCCGTATTTTGGATCGTCAAGCACTTCGCGCTTGGCTGCTACGCGTCTTCTTGGCATGGATAAGCCCTCAAACGGTCTTCAGGTTCGCTCGGAATCAGTGCCCTTTCGGGACGCCTCCGACCTTACTCTTATCGACTCAGAAAATAAGATGGTTCAGTTTTACAAAAAGCCGCTACTACTTAGGCTTCTTGGTACCGTACTTCGAACGACCCTGGTTACGACCTTTAACGCCGGAAGTATCCAAGGAGCCGCGTACGGTGTGATAACGAACACCTGGCAAGTCTTTTACACGACCGCCACGAATCAGCACCACGCTGTGCTCTTGCAGGTTGTGGCCTTCACCGCCGATGTACGAGGAAACCTCGAAACCGTTGGTCAGACGCACACGGCACACTTTACGCAGTGCCGAGTTAGGTTTTTTCGGCGTAGTGGTATACACGCGAGTGCATACGCCACGACGTTGCGGGCAGTTCTGCAGCGCAGGCACGTCGGATTTCTCGACGATACGCTTACGCGGCTGACGTACCAGCTGGTTGATAGTTGCCATCTACTAGCTCCACTGTTGTCTTGCGACGCTATTGTCTTGCAAGAAAAGCAAAAATGGCAGGAACGAGTTCCCGCCAAATTTAGGGGTACAAGAGTCTAAAGAGGATCTTGCCCCCAGTCAAGGCAAGGCCCCGACCTCCCCTCTCGTCGAACCGGGGCAAAATTGCCTCGATCCGACGAATGGGACTGCCAGGGCCCAGACTTATTTATTGCAGAACTCAGTTACCGCTTGAGTTCAGCGCTTCGGTCAGTGCAGCTTCCACTTCACTGGCGCTTACGCGCAGCGGCTTGTCAGCATCACGGCGGCGCTTACGCTCGCTGTGGTAAGCCAAACCGGTACCAGCCGGGATCAGACGACCCACGACCACGTTTTCTTTCAGGCCGCGCAAGTAATCGCGCTTACCGGTTACCGCTGCTTCGGTCAGTACGCGAGTGGTCTCCTGGAAGGAGGCCGCCGAGATGAACGACTCAGTAGACAACGACGCCTTGGTGATACCCAGCAGAACACGAGTGAACTTGGATACGAATTTCTCGTCGCCAGCCAGACGCTCGTTCTCTACCAGTACGTGAGTCAGTTCCATCTGGTCGCCCTTGATGAAACTGGAATCGCCGGATTCAGCGATTTCAACTTTACGCAGCATCTGACGCAGGATGGTCTCAATGTGCTTATCGTTGATCTTCACGCCTTGCAGACGATAAACATCCTGGATCTCGTTAACGATGTACTTGGCCAGCGCACTCACACCCAGCAGACGCAGGATGTCGTGTGGATCGCTCGGGCCGTCGGAGATAACTTCGCCGCGGTTTACCTGTTCGCCTTCGAAGACGTTCAGGTGACGCCACTTCGGAATCAGCTCTTCGTACGGATCGCTACCGTCGTTCGGGGTAATAACCAGACGGCGCTTGCCTTTGGTCTCTTTACCGAACGCGATGGTGCCGCTGACTTCAGCCAGAATCGATGCTTCTTTCGGACGACGAGCTTCGAACAAGTCGGCAACACGCGGCAGACCACCGGTGATGTCACGGGTCTTCGAAGTTTCTTGCGGGATACGAGCGATAACATCACCGATCGCAATCTTCGCACCATCCGCTACACCGACCAGGGCGTTAGCTGGCAGGAAGTACTGAGCGATTACGTCAGTGCCTGGCAGCAACAAGTCCTTGCCGTTGTCATCGACCATCTTAACGGCAGGACGGATGTCTTTACCGGCAGCTGGACGATCTTTCGCGTCGAGTACTTCAATGTTGGTCATACCGGTCAATTCGTCAGTCTGACGCTTGATCGTGATGCCTTCTTCCATGCCCACGTAGGTCACGGTACCTTTCATTTCGGTAACGATTGGGTGAGTGTGCGGATCCCACTTGGCCACGATTGCGCCAGCGTCGACCTTGTCACCTTCTTTAACCGAAATCACAGCACCATACGGCAGCTTGTAACGCTCACGCTCACGACCGTAGTCGTCAGCGATTGCCAGCTCACCGGAACGGGATACCGCAACCAGACAGCCATCCACTCGCTCAACGTGCTTCAGGTTGTGCAGACGGACAGTACCGCCATTCTTCACCTGAACGCTGTCAGCTGCGGAGGTCCGGCTTGCCGCACCACCGATGTGGAACGTACGCATGGTCAGCTGGGTACCCGGCTCACCGATGGATTGGGCAGCGATAACGCCGACCGCTTCACCGATATTCACCTGGTGACCACGAGCCAAGTCACGGCCATAGCACTTGGCGCAAATACCGTAGCGGGTTTCGCAGCTAATCGGCGAGCGAACAATCACTTCGTCGATGCTGTTGAGTTCGATGAACTCGACCCACTTCTCATCAACCAGAGTGCCGGCAGGAACGATGATTTCCTCAGTACCTGGCTTGAACACGTCACGCGCAATAACACGACCCAATACGCGCTCACCCAGCGGCTCTACAACGTCACCGCCTTCAATGTGCGGAGTCATGAGCAGGCCGTGCTCGGTGCCGCAATCGATCTCGGTTACAACCAGATCTTGTGCAACGTCTACCAGACGACGTGTCAGGTAACCGGAGTTAGCGGTTTTCAACGCGGTATCCGCCAGACCTTTACGAGCGCCGTGAGTGGAGATGAAGTACTGAAGTACGCTCAAACCTTCACGGAAGTTCGCAGTAATCGGCGTTTCGATGATGGAACCGTCCGGCTTGGCCATCAGGCCACGCATACCGGCGAGCTGACGGATCTGCGCAGCAGAACCCCGCGCGCCCGAGTCGGCCATCATGTACATCGAGTTGAAGGACTCCTGGTCGACTTCGACGCCATGACGGTCGATGACTTTCTCTTTCGAGAGGTTGGCCATCATCGCCTTGGAAACTTCATCGTTCGCCTTGGACCAAAGGTCGATCACTTTGTTGTACTTCTCGCCCTGTGTTACCAGGCCCGAGGCGTACTGGCTTTCGATCTCTTTCACTTCGTCAGTAGCAGCACTGATGATGCGGGCTTTTTCATCCGGAATAACAAAGTCGTTAACACCGATGGAAACGCCGGAAATGGTCGAATAAGCAAAACCGGTGTACATCAACTGGTCAGCGAAGATAACAGTCTCTTTCAAACCAACCACGCGGTAGCACTGGTTGATCAACTTGGAGATCGCCTTTTTCTTCATCGGCAGGTTGACGACATCGTACGACAGACCTTTTGGCACAACTTGATACAACAGTGCACGGCCGACAGTAGTGTCGACGATACGAACGTTGCTCACGCTTCCGCCATCACGATCGTTGACGGTTTCGTGGATCCGCACCTTGACCTTGGCGTGCAATGCGGCTTCGCCGGCACGGAACACACGGTCAACTTCCTGCAAGTCCGCAAATACACGACCTTCGCCTTTGGCGTTGATCGCTTCACGCGTCATGTAGTACAGACCCAATACAACGTCCTGCGACGGAACGATGATTGGCTCACCGTTGGCTGGCGACAGAATGTTGTTGGTCGACATCATCAACGCACGCGCTTCCAGCTGGGCTTCCAGCGTCAGCGGTACGTGCACGGCCATTTGGTCGCCGTCGAAGTCGGCGTTGTACGCAGCACAGACCAGAGGGTGCAGCTGAATAGCCTTACCTTCGATCAGTACCGGTTCAAACGCCTGGATACCCAGACGGTGAAGGGTCGGTGCACGGTTGAGGAGGACCGGGTGTTCGCGAATCACTTCAGCAAGAACGTCCCAAACCTCTGGCAGTTCGCGCTCGACCATTTTCTTGGCCGCTTTGATGGTGGTCGCGAGACCGCGCATTTCCAGCTTGCCGAAGATGAACGGCTTGAACAGCTCGAGAGCCATCTTCTTAGGCAGACCGCACTGGTGCAGGCGCAGGGTCGGGCCTACGGTAATTACCGAACGACCGGAGTAGTCAACACGCTTACCGAGCAAGTTCTGACGGAAACGACCTTGCTTACCCTTGATCATGTCGGCCAGGGATTTCAGAGGACGCTTGTTGGAACCCGTGATAGCGCGACCACGACGACCGTTGTCAAGCAGGGCATCAACCGCTTCTTGCAACATACGCTTTTCGTTGCGCACGATGATGTCCGGAGCGGACAGATCAAGCAGGCGCTTCAAGCGGTTGTTACGGTTGATCACGCGACGGTATAGGTCGTTGAGGTCGGAGGTCGCAAAACGACCGCCGTCCAACGGTACCAGCGGACGCAGGTCTGGCGGCAGAACCGGCAGAACGGTCAGCACCATCCACTCTGGCAAGTTGCCGGAACCCTGGAAGGCTTCCATCAACTTCAGACGCTTGGACAGCTTCTTGATCTTGGTTTCGGAGTTGGTTTGCGGTATTTCTTCACGCAGACGGCCAATCTCGTGTTCCAGGTCGATAGCGTGCAACAGTTCGCGGACCGCTTCGGCACCCATGCGGGCATCGAAATCGTCGCCGAACTCTTCCAGCGCTTCGAAGTACTGCTCGTCGTTCAGCAACTGACCCTTTTCAAGGGTGGTCATGCCTGGGTCGATAACGACATAGCTCTCGAAGTAGAGAACGCGCTCGATATCACGCAGGGTCATGTCCATCAGCAAACCGATACGGGACGGCAGCGATTTCAGGAACCAGATGTGAGCAACCGGCGAAGCCAGTTCGATGTGCGCCATGCGCTCACGACGAACCTTGGCCAGTGCAACTTCAACGCCACACTTCTCGCAGATCACACCACGGTGTTTCAAGCGCTTGTACTTACCGCACAGGCACTCGTAATCCTTTACCGGGCCAAAGATCTTGGCGCAGAACAGGCCGTCACGTTCAGGTTTGAACGTACGGTAGTTGATGGTTTCCGGTTTTTTAACTTCACCGAACGACCACGAACGGATCATCTCAGGCGATGCCAACCCAATACGGATGGCGTCGAACTCTTCGACTTGACCCTGGTTTTTCAGCAAATTCAGTAGGTCTTTCAAGGCCTTTCCTCCTGGCGGAGCAGAGAGCGGGCTAAACAGCCCCGCTCTCGATTCGCGTCACGTGTTATTCGGTTTCCAGATCGATATCGATGCCGAGGGAACGAATTTCTTTGATCAACACGTTGAAAGACTCGGGCATGCCCGGCTCCATACGGTGATCGCCGTCCACGATGTTTTTGTACATCTTGGTCCGACCGTTCACATCGTCCGACTTCACTGTGAGCATTTCTTGCAGAGTGTAAGCAGCACCGTATGCTTCCAGTGCCCAGACCTCCATCTCCCCGAAACGCTGACCACCGAACTGAGCCTTACCACCCAGCGGCTGCTGGGTAACCAGGCTGTACGAACCGGTAGAACGAGCGTGCATCTTATCGTCTACCAAGTGGTTCAGCTTCAGCATGTACATGTAGCCAACAGTAACCGGGCGCTCAAACTTGTTGCCGGTACGGCCGTCGAACAGCTGCATCTGGCCGCTTTCTGGCAGGTCTGCCAGTTTCAGCATGGCCTTGATTTCGCTTTCCTTGGCACCGTCGAACACCGGGGTAGCCATCGGAACGCCACCGCGCAGGTTCTTCGCCAGATCCAGGATTTCCTGGTCGGAGAAGGTGTCCAACTCTTCGTTGCGACCGCCGATCTCGTTGTAGATCTCGTGCAGGAACTTACGCAGGTCTGCGACCTTGCGCTGCTCTTCGATCATACGGTTGATCTTCTCGCCCAGACCTTTGGCCGCAAGGCCCAGGTGGGTTTCAAGGATCTGACCAACGTTCATACGCGAAGGTACGCCCAGCGGGTTGAGGACCACGTCGACCGGAGTGCCATTGGCATCGTGCGGCATGTCTTCAACGGGCATGATCACGGAGACCACACCTTTGTTACCGTGACGACCGGCCATCTTGTCGCCCGGCTGGATGCGACGACGGATTGCCAGGTAAACCTTGACGATTTTCAGAACGCCTGGAGCCAGGTCATCGCCCTGCTGCAGTTTGCGCTTCTTATCTTCGAACTTGTCGTCCAGCAGACGGCGGCGATCAACGATGTACGCCTGGGCCTTCTCGAGCTGCTCGTTCAGAGCATCTTCAGCCATGCGCAGTTTGAACCATTGGCCGTGCTCAAGACCGTCGAGGATTTCGTCGGTGATGTCCTGACCTTTCTTAAGACCTGCGCCGCCTTCAGCCTTGTGGCCTACCAAAGCGGAACGCAGACGCTCGAAGGTCGCGCCTTCAACGATACGGAACTCTTCGTTCAGGTCCTTGCGGATCTCGTCGAGCTGAGTCTTCTCGATGGACAGCGCACGAGCATCACGCTCAACGCCATCACGGGTGAAGACCTGTACGTCGATGACAGTACCCTTGGTACCAGTAGGTACACGCAGGGAGGTGTCTTTAACGTCGCTGGCTTTTTCACCGAAGATGGCACGCAACAGCTTCTCTTCCGGAGTCAGTTGGGTCTCGCCTTTCGGAGTGACCTTACCAACCAGGATGTCGCCTGCGCCAACTTCAGCACCTACGTAAACGATACCGGCTTCGTCCAGCTTGTTCAGTGCAGCTTCACCCACGTTCGGGATGTCCGCAGTGATCTCCTCCGGCCCAAGCTTGGTGTCACGTGCCACACAGGTCAGTTCCTGAATGTGGATCGTGGTGAAGCGGTCTTCTTGAACAACACGCTCGGACAGGCAGATGGAGTCTTCGAAGTTGAAGCCGTTCCACGCCATGAACGCGATGCGCATGTTCTGACCCAGTGCCAGTTCACCCATGTCGGTGGACGGGCCGTCGGCCATGATGTCGCTACGCTGGACGCGATCACCCTTGCTCACCAGCGGTCGCTGATTGATGCAGGTGTTCTGGTTCGAGCGGGTGTATTTGGTCAGGTTGTAGATGTCGACACCGGCTTCGCCAGTTTCAACTTCATCATCAGCAACACGAACCACGATACGGCTGGCATCAACAGAGTCGATCACGCCGCCACGACGAGCCACGACGCAAACGCCGGAGTCACGCGCTACGTTACGCTCCATGCCGGTACCTACCAGTGGCTTGTCAGCGCGCAGGGTCGGTACAGCTTGACGCTGCATGTTGGAACCCATCAACGCACGGTTGGCGTCATCGTGCTCCAGGAACGGGATCAGCGACGCTGCAACCGAAACTACCTGCTTCGGCGAAACGTCCATCAAGGTGACGTCTTCCGGCGCCTTAACGGTGAACTCATTCAGGTGACGAACAGCTACCAGCTCGTCAATCAGGACTTTCTTGTCGTTCATCGTGGCCGAAGCCTGAGCGATCACGTGATCAGCTTCTTCGATGGCGGACAGGAACACGATCTCGTCAGTGACCAGAGCGTCTTTCACCACACGGTACGGGCTCTCGAGGAAACCGTATTGGTTGGTGCGCGCGTAGGCCGCCAAGGAGTTGATCAGACCGATGTTCGGACCTTCCGGTGTTTCGATCGGGCAAACGCGACCGTAGTGCGTCGGGTGTACGTCACGAACTTCAAAGCCAGCACGCTCACGGGTCAGACCGCCCGGGCCCAGAGCGGAAACACGGCGCTTGTGGGTGATCTCGGAGAGAGGGTTGTTCTGGTCCATGAACTGCGAGAGCTGGCTGGAACCGAAGAACTCTTTCACCGCCGCAGCCACTGGCTTGGCGTTGATCAGGTCTTGCGGCATCAGGCCTTCGCTTTCAGCCATCGACAGACGCTCTTTGACCGCACGCTCAACACGCACCAGACCAACACGGAACTGGTTCTCGGCCATTTCGCCTACGCAGCGAACACGACGGTTACCCAGGTGGTCGATGTCATCGACGATGCCTTTACCGTTACGGATGTCGACTAGAGTCTTCAGTACCGCAACGATGTCTTCTTTGCACAACACGCCCGAACCTTCGATCTCGGTACGACCGATACGACGGTTGAACTTCATCCGACCGACCGCAGACAGGTCGTAACGCTCAGGGCTGAAGAACAGGTTGTTGAACAGGGTCTCAGCAGCGTCTTTGGTTGGTGGCTCGCCAGGACGCATCATGCGATAGATCTCGACCAGCGCTTCCAGTTGGTTGCTGGTGGAGTCAATCTTCAACGTGTCAGAGACGAACGGACCGCAGTCGATATCGTTGGTGTACAGGGTCTCGATGCGAACAACCTGAGCCTTGGCGATTTTGGCCAGGATCTCAGTGTTCAGCTCGGTATTGCACTCAGCCAGGATTTCGCCTGTAGCCGGGTGAACGATGACCTTGGCGGTAGTGCGACCCAGGACGTAGTCCAGAGGCACTTCCAGCGACTTGATACCGGCCTTTTCGATCTGGTTGATGTGGCGCGCAGTAATACGACGGCCAGCCTCAACGATTACCTTGCCATTCTCATCCTGGATATCCAGGACAGCAATTTCACCACGCAGACGCGATGCGATGAGCTCCAGGCTGAGGGTTTCATCCTTCAGGCTGAATACGTTGGTGGTGTAGAAAGCGTCCAGCACCTGCTCGGTGGTATAGCCGAGCGCGCGCAGCAGCACAGAAGCTGGCAGCTTACGGCGACGGTCGATACGCACGAACACGCAGTCTTTAGGATCGAACTCGAAGTCCAACCAAGAACCGCGGTACGGAATGATCCGCGCGGAGTACAGGAGTTTGCCGGAGCTGTGCGTCTTGCCGCGGTCGTGATCGAAGAACACACCCGGTGAACGATGCAGCTGAGAAACGATAACACGCTCGGTACCGTTGATAACGAAGGTACCGTTTTCAGTCATCAGTGGGATTTCACCCATGTAGACTTCTTGCTCTTTGATGTCCTTGATCGCTTTATTCGACGACTCTTTGTCGAAAATGATCAGACGGACTTTTACCCGCAAAGGTACGGCGTACGTAACACCGCGCAACACGCATTCTTTGACATCAAATGCCGGTTCGCCCAGGCGATAACCGACGTACTCCAGCGCAGCATTGCCGGAGTAGCTGATGATCGGGAAAACGGATTTGAAGGCCGCATGCAGGCCCACGTCGCGGAACTGATCTTTGGTCGCTCCCGCCTGCAAGAATTCACGATACGAATCCAGCTGGATAGCCAGAAGGTACGGGACATCCATGACGTCCGGCAACTTGCTAAAGTCCTTGCGGATACGTTTTTTCTCAGTATATGAGTAAGCCATCAGCGTTCCCCAGCTTGGTCACCTGCTTGTTTGGCCCCTCCGACGGGAGCAGCCAGAAAATCTTGCAAACCCCATGGTTTGCACCACCACTTCGGGTGGCTACAGCGCGTTAATGGCGGCGACCGAGTCGACAGCCAATAACGGAAAAAGGCCGGTGGCAAGAGCCACCAGCCATCAGCCTTCAGCTTAACGCTTGGGCTGGAGACGCAAAGTCGATGCTTACTTCAGCTCGACTTTAGCGCCTGCTTCTTCCAGAGTAGCTTTGGCTTTGTCAGCTGCGTCTTTCGACACTGCTTCCAGAACCTGGGCAGGAGCGCCGTCAACTACAGCCTTGGCTTCTTTCAGGCCCAGACCGGTCAGTTCACGTACTGCCTTGATCACGTTTACTTTCTTCTCGCCAGCTTCCAGCAGCATGACGTTGAATTCGGTTTGCTCTTCAGCAGCAACAGCAGCAACTGCTGGGCCAGCGGAAGCAGCGGCAGCGGAAACGCCGAATTTTTCTTCGAAAGCTTTGATCAGCTCAACAACCTGCAGAACCGACATTTCAGCTACGGCGTTGAGGATATCGTCTTGGGAGATAGACATTGCTGTATTTCCTGAATTGGGGGACGGCCTACGCGGCCATCGAAATAAACAAAAATACGCGAGAGAAGTCGCTCAGCCTTAGGCTGCGGCAGCTTCTTTTTGCTCGCGAACTGCAGCCAGAGTACGAGCCAGCTTGCTGGTAGCGCCTTGAATCACGCTCATCAGCTGCGAAATGGCTTCGTCGCGGGTCGGCAATGTTGCCAGTACGTCGATTTGGTTAGCTGCGAGGAACTTGCCCTCGAACGCAGCTGCCTTGATCTCGAACTTATCCTGACTCTTGGCGAATTCCTTGAACAAACGGGCAGCAGCGCCTGGATGATCTTTGGAGAAAGCGATCAGAGTCGGGCCGGTGAACACGTCATTGAGAACACTGTATTCAGTGTCAGCAACAGCGCGCTTGAGCAGGGTGTTACGTACAACACGTACGTATACACCAGCTTCACGAGCCTCTTTACGGAGTCCGGTCATAGCGCCTACTGTCACACCACGGGCATCAGCCACGACAGCGGACAGGGCAGCTTTGGCAGCCTCGTTGACTTCAGCGACGATGGCCTTCTTGTCTTCGAGATTAATTGCCACGGGTTTAACTCCTGCTTGTTACCGTTTCATCTGGCCTAGGCCGGATGTCGTTTTGGTGTCTGATTCGGTAAGGAACCGGGAGCACCATCTGCGTAGGCTTTTGGTTTAAGACTTGCGTCGCCTACGGTCTTGGATAGCCCCCGCCAGGCAGGGACCCCAATTTTTTCAATTGACGCAATCGCTTGCGTCAATCTGTGTCTTATACGTCCAGCGAGCCTTGGTCGATGACCAGACCTGGGCCCATAGTGGTGCTCAGGGTAACGCGCTTGACGTAGATACCTTTAGAAGAAGCTGGCTTGATACGCTTAAGATCAGCGATCAGGGCTTCAACGTTTTCCTTCAGCTTGACGGCGTCGAAACCGACCTTGCCAACGGAGGTGTGAATGATGCCGTTTTTGTCGGTGCGATAACGAACCTGACCAGCCTTGGCGTTTTTAACCGCGGTAGCTACGTCTGGCGTTACAGTGCCGACTTTAGGGTTAGGCATCAGGCCACGCGGACCAAGGATCTGACCCAACTGACCTACAACACGCATTGCATCCGGGGAGGCAATAACTACGTCGTAGTTCAGGTCGCCGCCTTTCATTTCGGCAGCCAGGTCGTCCATGCCAACGCGATCAGCGCCAGCGGCCAGAGCAGCTTCAGCTGCCGGGCCTTGGGTGAAGACGGCTACACGTACAGTCTTGCCAGTACCGTGTGGCAGCACAGTAGCGCTACGAACGACTTGGTCGGACTTACGCGGGTCCACACCCAGGTTTACAGCAACGTCAACGGACTCGCTGAATTTGACAGTCGACAGCTCGGTCAACAGGGCTGCAGCGTCTACAAAGCTGTAGGCCTTGCCTGCTTCGATTTTGCCGGCGATAGCCTTTTGGCGCTTGGTCAGCTTAGCCATTACACACCCTCCACGTTAAGGCCCATGCTACGAGCAGAACCGGCGATGGTACGCACGGCTGCATCCATATCAGCTGCAGTCAGATCCGCGTTTTTGGTTTTCGCGATTTCTTCCAGCTGAGCACGAGTTACAGTGCCGACTTTAACGGTGTTAGGACGAGCGGAACCGCTAGTCAGACCAGCAGCCTTCTTCAGCAGAACCGAAGCCGGGGTCGACTTAGTTTCGAAAGTGAAGCTACGGTCGCTGTATACAGTGATGATCACTGGAGTCGGCAGACCTGGTTCAAGACCCTGAGTACGGGCGTTGAAGGCCTTGCAGAATTCCATGATGTTCACGCCATGCTGACCCAGAGCTGGACCAACAGGTGGGCTTGGGTTGGCCTGAGCGGCCTTCACTTGCAGCTTGATGTAAGCGGTAATTTTCTTGGCCATGAGGCACTCCAATTACGGGTTCAAACGCCTCGAAAGGCTCCCCGGTTACTTGCGCGTTTATCCCAGTGACGACAAAACCCCACAGCCTAAGGCTGCGGGGTTGGGATGCTTAGCCAGCTAGACCTTCTCGACCTGGCTGAACTCCAACTCTACAGGAGTAGAGCGACCGAAAATGAGCACTGCCACTTGGATCCGGCTCTTCTCGTAGTTAACCTCTTCGACAGTGCCGTTAAAATCAGCAAACGGACCATCTGTAACACGAACAACCTCACCCGGCTCGAACAAAGTCTTCGGCTTAGGCTTGTCACTACCATCAGCAACGCGACGCAGAATTGCTTCTGCCTCTTTATCAGTGATCGGAGCAGGCTTATCAGCGGTACCGCCAATGAAACCCATGACACGAGGCGTATCCTTGACCAAATGCCAAGTACCTTCATTCATGTCCATCTGAACCAAAACATAGCCAGGGAAGAACTTACGCTCACTTTTACGCTTCTGACCATTCCGCATTTCAACCACTTCTTCAGTGGGAACCAGAATTTCGCCGAAGCCATCTTCCATGCCTGCCAGCTTCACGCGCTCTAGCAAAGAGCGCATAACATGCTTCTCGTAACCCGAGTAAGCATGAACAACGTACCAACGCTTAGCCACGGGACACCCTTAGCCAACAATCAAGGAAACAAGCCAACCGAGCAGGGAATCAAGCCCCCACAACAGCAACGCCATAACCAGAACAACAGCCACAACAATCAACGTGGTCTGCGTGGTTTCTTGGCGAGTCGGCCAAACGACTTTACGGATTTCGGTGCGAGCTTCCTTTACCAGTACCGCAAAAGACTTGCCTTTAGCAGTCTGCAAGCCCACAAAGGCAGCCACAGCAGCAATAACAAGCAAAGCGAGCACACGGTACAGGATCGGCGAAGCAGAATAGTACTGATTGCCAACTACGCCTACGACCACCAACGCTACAACAACTAGCCACTTGACGAGATCGAAACGAGAGCTTTGAGCTTCAGCCTTAGGAGTCATCTATGAAGATCCTGTGAAAAGAAAGCCAGACACACCACGTGAATCTGGCAGGTCAGGAGGGAATCGAACCCCCAACCTACGGTTTTGGAGACCGTCGCTCTGCCAATTGAGCTACTGACCTAAAACAAAATCAGGCCGACCATTATGCAGGCCTGAAAAAGACTTTACAACAACCAACCCCAACAGACTTGAGACAACCTGGCAAAACCACCAGATACAAAACACTCAAGCCGAGGCAGCTGTTAAAACAAAGGCAGATATTTTCATATCTGCCTTGTTATATGGAGCTCTTGAGCGGATTTGAACCGCTGACCTCACCCTTACCAAGGGTGTGCTCTACCAACTGAGCTACAAGAGCAAAACACATGCACAACCTGCAAACTTGGAGCGGGTAGCGGGAATCGAACCCGCATCATCAGCTTGGAAGGCTGAGGTTCTACCACTAAACTATACCCGCGGAGCTTGCAGCTCACGCTAAAAATGGTGGAGGGGGAAGGATTCGAACCTTCGAAGTCGTAGACGTCAGATTTACAGTCTGATCCCTTTGGCCGCTCGGGAACCCCTCCTAAGCGAGCCGGCATTTTACATTACGCCGACCTTCTGTCAAGCATTTTCTCATTTAAATTATGAGGTTAGCTGCATTGACGCCGCATCTCATTAAATCCCCCTAAAGGTCTTCACTGCGAAGCGGGCGCCATTCTATGCAAACTATTCGACAGTTGCAATGCCTTCGCACAGCATTATTTTATGTTTTAACTCATTGAATTCCTTAACAAGGTTTTCAAAGGGCAGATCTTCAGCCAGGCGCCGGCTTTCCGGGGCCACCCGGAGCCAGTAACCTTGAGCATCTGGCGTACTCAGCAGTTGAACCTTGACCTTTATATCCAAGCTAGTGAGACGCTGCTCGACAGATTGCGCTTGGCGCTGGTCTGTAAATCCACCAATGTACAAACAGGTACTTTGCGAATCAGATACCTTTGCCCGCTCCCTGCGGATCACTGCATCCGAAGATTCACTCAGCAGACGAATATCCTGCTGAGCACCTCGATAGAGACTCAGAGGAGTAACGTCTTTAGCGCGCAGCGGGGCCTCTTGCTGGTGCCATATGTAGTAAAAGGCGTTGAGGATCAGTAAAAGCAAAAACAGCCAACGCATAAACACCTCAAGATAACGGGCACGCCATCGCCAGACCAACGAAAACCAAATCAGGAACGAGTCGAGCCTGCGGCACAGAGCCCAATACCAAATCAGCATCTCCGCCAGTCAGGAATATACTGAAGTCATCGCCCCAGTAGCTGCGCGCGAGCTCTACCTGGGTCAGAACAAATCCTCGAAGCATCAACGCACAGCCTCGCTCTACTGCCTCGACTGTTGTACGACCTGGTGAGAGGCACTCCAAAGCCCTTTCAGCAGCGGCATCGCCATACCTTATCTTTCGCGTATGTGTACGCAGCTGATTCCTCATGAGAGACATGCCCGGACAAATAAAGCCTCCCAGGTGCTCGCCATCCTCAGCTATAAAATCTGCAGTCGCCGCAGTGCCAAAATCGAGCACCAAGCAGGCACCCGAGGCCAATTTAAATCCACCGAGCATTGCCAACCAGCGATCCAGACCAAGGCGCTCAAAATCTTCGTAGCCGTTACGTACCCCAGCCACTTCACGAGCTGAAGCAGCACTGGTAACAACAACACCAAATGTATCCACAAGCGCTTCAACCAGTTTTTCCGTCTCTTCCTGCGCACGGACGCTCACTAACCTGCAACGCGTCAGCAACAACTCAGGCAGCGCCAGCAGGCTATCAATCAAGGCAGCATCCGAACCTGCAACACCTTCAGCCGAGGCGTTCACCCCGCTCGAATCAAGCACACGCCATTTGATAAAGCTATTCCCACAGTCGAGCTCAAGAATCATCACGCAACCTCAGGCTTAGCTCACCACCACTGTATATTTTCTCAACACCATCAACACTCAAACGCAAAGCACCTTGACGATCAACACCCAGCACCACTCCATCGACCTGGTTGACACCGGCTATAAGCGACACAGCCCTCCCCTGCCAAGCGTGATTTTTCTCCCACTCATTCTGAAGCTCGGCAAAACCTAGCACCCGGTGTCGACCCAAGTAGCCTTGCAACTGCAAACCCAGCCGGGCAATCAGGGCGTTTCGATCAACAGGAAAACCCGTCTCTAACTGCACTGATGTCCATTGCTGATCAACCTCGCCAGCCTTCTGCATATTGACGTTGATGCCTATTCCAAGGACAACGTGACAGATATCAGCAGGATCCCCTACGAGCTCCAGCAAAATCCCGGCAATTTTCTTTTGCCCTACGAGAACGTCGTTTGGCCATTTTAAAGTCGCAGTCTGAACTCCAGACTCACGCAGGGCTTGCATGACCGCCAATCCAACCACAAGACTTAAGCCTTCCAACTGCCGAAGACCATCCTCAATACGCAATACAAGGCTGTAATAGACATTCTGGGCAAATGGACTGACCCACTTTCGACCACGCCTGCCTCTTCCCGCCGTTTGCTGCTCCGCAAGCACCAGAAAGGGCGTCGCGCACTCAACCCCAGCAAGACGCAAAGCTTCCGCATTTGTTGAGTCAATGGAATCGTAGATATGGATAGGCCATGCTAAATCAGGGGCATGCTGCTCAATTTCCGCAGCACTCAAGAAAACCAATGGGGATGCTAATTGATACCCCTTTCCACGAACCTTATGAACAGGCAGATTCAATTCGGCCTCAAGGTGCTGGAGTTGCTTCCAGACAGCACTGCGACTGACGCCCAGGGCGGCGCCAAGTGCTTCCCCGGAATGAAATCGGCCATCTTTCAGAAGTTCTAACAACGTCAGCATGCAAGTATCGCCTCACAATGAGGAACGCATGATAGCCATGCGAAAGACCATTGCATAGAAAGGCAGGCGTCTAGCCCTGAAGGCGGCCATGAGAAAACCTGCCGGCACTTTCCGATCGCCCAAAACAAAACCCCATCTGCTTTCGCAAATGGGGTTTCGGAATTTAATCTTGACGATGACCTACTCTCACATGGGGAAACCCCACACTACCATCGGCGATGCATCGTTTCACTACTGAGTTCGGGATGGGATCAGGTGGTTC